>JBBAWW010000118.1:0-8831 GCA_040397035.1 Roseiflexaceae bacterium
TTTTTTGGGATATAGTCCATGTACAACATTAATATGCTTTGCGAAGCATGAATTACGCGTGAATTGAGGGCTTCGTCTTGCCATGTAAGTGCAAAGTATCGGTGCTGATTTTTTCAAACCAACAGCCCACCACGACTTTCTATGTCTTGCTGTATAGCTATTGTCAGCCCCGACAGATTTTGCCCATTCAAGAAAAATCTCTACAGATTTTCTCTCTTGAGAATCAAGGGAATCTAGATCAGCAGGGATGTCAACAACTCGCCGTAATCCATTCGTTGATTGGAGCGTAGCACCTGCTGCAATTAACTCTCTAGCTTTTGTGACAGTCGGTATTAGAAGTGATTCAGGTATACATTCCGAGTGTTCACCTGCAATCCAAATAGCATTACTTCCCGTAACCTGACCGCGGTGAACTTCAAAAAGTTCACCAAGTTCGATAGTTTCATAATCTGTTTCGATTTTATTTACGGTTAATTTACTCCATTTTTCTTTCGATAAAATACTTTTTCGATTCGAGTAAATCTCCGTAATAGTCGAGTTGATTTGTTCCAAATTATCAATTCTTTGGAATTGTATCGGTTTCGTGGTTTCACCAACCTCGAAACTCGTTATTACCGCGGTTGTGGCTGTACCAGGAAAAACTTCGACTTGTGGAGCAATTATACGGAGAGATATACAACCTAAGTGTAACAGCAGTAATTCCTTCAATGCGGAGCCGTAATTAACATCCAACCATTCCGACGATGTAATAAACACGCCAATATCACCTGATCGTGACAGCAGGAAAGTCTTCAGAAAAAAATGCACGTGAAGACCTGCTAATGCACTTGCTTTAATATTCATCACGGTGAACTGCGTTGAAAACCACTCTTTCCATGTCGCTGAAATATTATGATGACGAAGGTATGGTGGGTTGCCCACAAAGGCTGACCTTCCGGTACATTCAGGTAAGTGTATATTTCGATAATCTTCGACATAAATAGTCGTTCGTGTTTCAATTTTATGCAGAAATATATTTGCACGTAGCATTAGGGCTGCAAGAGGATCAAGTTCGATAGCGATAAGTTCTGTGTTTGGGAATACTTTCGCTGCTTTGATAATGAATCGTCCTGAACCAGCCCCAGGATCAATAATTCTATTGAGGTTTTTATAATCTTTGATCAAGTCAAACATTGAATCGATAATTGACTGTGGTGTATATACTGCGCCCTGTTCTCGACGTTCTATGGCTGATCTTACATTGCTGAAGAACATGCCCAGTACATCAGTCCCATTTATACTTTCCTCGTAGATATGGTCAAGTAACGCATGCTCAACTTCAGATTGATCGAGATTCGTTATATTGAGATTAGTTATGTATGTTAGTTCTGTTTGGCTCAAATTAGATTGAGCGTAGTTTGGGTTTTTATTGAGTATGGCAAGGCATACACAGGCTAATTGGGTTTCATTTTGGAGGGTAAATCCGTTAATAGGTTGCGTTTGCTTCATTGACCTACTCAAATCTATTCGGTAATTGTACCAAATTTAATATAGCATAAATGTTCTAAAAAACCAATTCAGGTTGTTCAATAAAAAGGGTTTGCCGTCATTGTCGTTTATTCCCATTCAATAGTGGCAGGTGGTTTGGACGAGATGTCATACACCACGCGATTGACGCCGGCCACTTCGTTGACAATACGGTTGCTGACATGGGCTAGGAATTCGTAGGGCAGATGAGCCCAATCGGCCGTCATGAAGTCTTCGGTGGTGATGGCGCGCAAGGCGATTACATCGGCATAGGTGCGGCCGTCACCCATTACGCCCACGCTTTGGACGGGCAAAAGTACGGCAAAGGCTTGCTGGGTGGTACGGTAGAGCCCTTTGGCCCGTAGTTCGCTAATAAAAATATAGTCGGCTTCGCGTAGCACATCGGCGCGCTGGCTGGTAATCGGTCCGAGGATGCGTACTGCCAGTCCCGGGCCGGGGAAGGGGTGGCGCCAGACCCAGTCTTCGGCTAATCCCAGCTCCATGCCGGCGGCGCGCACCTCGTCTTTGAAGAGGTAGCGCAGGGGTTCGACCAGGGTCAAGGTCATGTCGGCGGGGAGTCCACCCACGTTGTGGTGGGTTTTGATGGTGACTCCTTTTTGGCGATCGGGGGCTTTGCTTTCGATGACGTCGGGGTAGAGGGTTCCTTGTGCCAAAAACGTGGCGCCGTCGATTTTGTTGGCTTCGCGTTCAAAGACCCGTACGAATTTTTCGCCGATGATTTTGCGCTTGTGCTCGGGATCGCTGACCCCGGCGAGTGCGTCGAGGAATTCGGCACTAGCGTCGACGGCGATGAGTTTGATGCCCATTTGATCGCGGAAGGTGTGGATGACTTGCTCGGCTTCGTTGAGGCGGAGCAAGCCGTTGTCCACAAACACACAGGTCAAGTTTTCGCCAATCGCTTTATTGATGAGCAAGGCGGCCACGGCCGAATCGACCCCGCCCGACAAGCCACAGATGACTTTGCCGTCACCCACTTGGGCTTTGATGCGGGCGATGGCGTCGTTGATAAACGACGAGGCTTGCCAGGTCGAATCAGCACCACAAATATCGAGGGCAAAATGGCGCAAAATCGCCCGGCCATGGGGTGAATGGACCACCTCGGGATGGAATTGGATGCCGTACCAGCCGCGATCTGGGTTGGCCATGGCCGCAAAGGGGGTGTTTGGACTGTCGGCGAGTGACACGAACCCTGCGGGCAAGGCTTCGATGTGATCGCCGTGGCTCATCCAGACCGCTTGGTTGGTGGGTAACCCGGCAAACAAAGGGTGCTGGCAATCGGCGGTGATGGTGGCGGCGCCGTATTCGCGTTGCTCAGCCCGCACCACTTTGCCACCGAGGGCGTAGCTTTGGAGTTGCATGCCATAACAGATGCCGAGCACGGGGATGGTGCTGGTGAGCAGCCATTCAGGGAGCTGGGGGGCGCCATCGTCATAGACGCTGGCTGGCCCACCCGAGAGGATGATGCCACGGACATCGTGTTGAAAAACGACGCTGGCAGGGGCGTCGTGGGGGATGAGTTCGGAATAAACACCGATTTCGCGCAGGCGCCGTACGATTAATTGGGCGGTCTGTGAACCGAAATCGAGTACAGGAATGCATTGAGTCATGGTAATATGTCCATATACTTGTGGTATATCCAGCCATACGCGTGATTGATACCCAATTGAGCACGGTAATGTGTGGCTTGGATGAAAATAAATACTCTATGAAATTATAGCACGGGGGCAGGATGGAACTTTATTTGTTGCGCCATGGCATCGCCGAAGACCGCAGTGCATCGGGTGAAGATGCCCACCGCGTCTTGACGGCGGCAGGGATTAAGCAAATCACTCATACCGCATTGGCAATGCAGACGCTGCAAATTACCCTTGATATGATTATCACCAGCCCGTTTTATCGCACCCGTCAAACTGCTGATTTGGTTGGGCATAATTATCAACTGACACCCGTGGTTGACAATCGCGTCGCGCCTGGTTTTGACGACAAAAACTTGTTGCATATTACCCAACAACAGCAAAAAAACAAGGTATTGTTTGTGGGACATGAGCCTGATTTGAGTTGGATTGTCTGGACGCTGGTTGGTCAACGCATCAATGTGCCCCGCGCCGCCTTGATGCGCCTCGATTCCAGCCCACGGGGCTGGCAACTGATGTACAATTTGACGCCACAGGCCCAAGCAGCGCTGTTGAAGTATTCTTGATCACGGCAATCGTGTGATACACACAACGCTCCTCGTTTCGCAGACGAGGAGCGTTGTGTGTTTTGCGTGTAGGATGATTTGTCGGTTATGGCGTCCAGGCAATTGGTGACTGACTATCGACTTGGTCGGTGAGTTTTTTGTTGGGGGTGCCGGCACGGGGCCACAACCACAATTCACCGGCTTCGTCGCCGTGGCCGTATTCTTCACTGGGCGGGATGCCGGGCGACCACAGCGGTGGCAATACCACGGCGAGGGCTTGGCCATCGGGTTGCCAGGCATGGGCTTGGGCGCGGGCAAGGCTTTCGCCAACGGCAGTGCCCGTAGCACTAAAAGTCCCTTCGGGGAGGTAGATATCGCGGGTGCCCACAAAGTCAAACAAAGCGGCATCCCAGACATCCCAGCCACTCAATCCGCGGGCATCGCCGACGTCTTGGCTACTGAGTGCATACGTATCGCCTTTGGGACTGATACTGGTATAGCGCGCCCAGCCGGCAAAGCTATTGAGTAGGGTTTGTTTGCCGTCGTAGGCATCGACGCGCATCAGCAGGTTGATGTCGACTTCGACGCGCATGCCAATAAACACATGATATACAATCGATTTGCTGTCGGCGCTCCACACCGGGCGGTAGACGACCAACCCGGCTTGGGGGTCGCCGGTATCTTTGCCATCCGCAGTGACCGGATTCCAGCCGTTGGCGCCTTGCAGGTTGACCAGATGCAATTTGTTGCCTGCCGTAAAGCCACTATCGGTTGACGAGGCATCGGCGCGACTAGGGCGCGTCACATAGGCGATGCGTTTGCCATCGGGGGATACGGCGGGGTCGCAGCCATCGCCGATTTTTTGTTCTTGGGGATTGGTGAGGGTACGCATCGCCACACTGGCATCACGACAAAAGGTGGCCCAGCTCAGCCACGTCGTCGCTCGCGCCACTTTGGTGGCACTACTGGCATAGACAAAGCCACTACTGTCGGGCAACCAGGCAATGGTGGCAAAGGTGCGTTGGTCGTCAGTGAGCTGGGTGCTGGTGGTGGTGGCCCGGTCGATCAGCCAGAGACTATCGAAATCGTTGTGTTTAATGGCAATGATCTGTTTACCGTCAGGAGAGACGGCAAAGTCTATCACACCAGCCAAAATCGGGCGCATGGTGGCATTGGCAACGCTATAGGCCACGAGGTTGGTTTGTTGGAGAAACAAAATTTCGCCACCACTAGGCATTGGTTGCACGGTGGCTACGGGTGTTTCAGTGATAATCGTGGTGCTAGTGGGGGTGTTTTCTGCCACTGTGGGTGTGCTGCCATCAGCCACGACGGCAGTATCAGTGGTGGCGGCAGTGGTAGGGGTTGCGTTATTTGCTTGGGGAACTACACAACTCATCAGACTACAAACGATAAATCCAAATAACAAAATGCGGCGCATAGAGGTACTCCTTTTAATTGTCGAGTTATGACCGAGTACGCATTGGCCATATGTGTCGCATGGCTGCCACAATAAATGCAATACTAATAAGCCATGATTCGATAATGCAGATAATCCATGTGGCAGGCAGGGTAATGGTGAATCCTTTGATGTTCACCACATGGGTCCAGATTTGTTGTTGACGGATAGCGGTATCGGTCAAGTACATGGCAATAAATGGATGGGCTGCCAGCCCGATAGTGGCGACGGCGTCGAGTACTGCGGTGTCATTCAAAAACTGTGCCCAGATGGTGGGAATCGTGACGGCGAGTAAGGGCAACCCGAACATAAATCCTAGTACCGTCGCCAAGGCAAAGCCAATCGCAGTCAGGGGCGTATTGGCTCGCGTCGACCAATAGATACCACAACAGGTAAACAACAGCACACTCGCACAAATGATGGCGTACATGATGAATAATTCACCTAAATCGACACCCCCCATCAAAAACGTCATGGCGATCAGGGGCGTCATGGCGCTCAGGAGTAACCCGCAGTAGGCAAGGGTTGCGAGGATTTTGCCGAAAATAATCGTACCGGCGCTGAGCTGTGAGGTGAGCAGCAAATCGAACGTTTGACGTTCACGTTCACCGGCGATACTGCCAGCGGCAATGACGGGCGCCATGATGGTAAGGATGGCCATGGCGGTGGCAATCAAGGTGAAAAACACCGTATTGCCGATGGTGTTGTTGCTACTTGATTGTCCATCGGATGATAAGTATGAGGCGGCATATACCAACAACGCGGTACCTGCTACTGCAGTTAAAAAGCCTACCAGCAACCAGAATGCCCGTGGGGTGCGCATGCGCCCACGTAATTCACGGATGAGAATCGGATTGATTTCGCGGCGCATACGCTTCTCCTAGTTGAGCCCTGCAGTGACTTGCAAAAACGTCCGCTCGAGCGTATTGGCTTCGCTTGCGAATTGTTGGACGGGGATATTGTGCTCGATACAGGCCTTGAGTAATTGGGCTTGGGCAGCATCATCGCCATTCATCTGCACGATATAGCGGGTGGGGAGTTGTGGGTCGACGCTAATGGTGTAATTAAAATGCGTGACCACTGCATAAAGCGCTGGTGTGGGGGTTAGTGTCTGGATTATAATTCGGCGTGATTGCTGGGTACTGAGGAGCGCAGTAATCGTATCGTACGCAACCAATTTGCCCTGCTCGAGGATGATGAGGTGGGTGCATAAATCGGCCAAGTCCGACAAAATATGCGAGCTAATCAAGATAGTTTTGCCTTGGTCATGGAGTTCATGGAGCAAGGCGCGTAATTCAATCCGTGCCCGCGGGTCAAGTCCACTGGCTGGCTCGTCGAGCACTAGGACTTGGGGGTCGTGGAGTAAGGCGCGGGCCAGGCTGAGGCGCTGGGCCATGCCACGTGACAAACTCATCACCAAGCTATCGCGTTTGCTGGCGAGATCAACGAGCCCGAGTAAATCGTTAATCAAGGCAGGGCGAGTAGCCACTGGGATGTCATAGCAGCGCGCATAAAAGTCGAGGTATTCGGCGGCAGTCATCGCTTCGTAGACCCCAAAGGTATCGGGCATATAGCCAATCAGGCGTCTGACGAGGTGTGGTTGCGCGCTGACTGACATGCCATCGACCCACACATCACCACTCGTGGGGGTAATCAAGGTGGTCAGCAGGCGCATGCTGGTGGTTTTGCCGGCGCCATTGGGACCAATCAATCCCACCATGGCACCTTTGGGGATGGTACAGTCGAGCCCGTCAAGGGCACAAAAATCACCGTAGAGTTTGCGTAATTTATCAAATACAATCACGATTATCTCCTCGGTTTCCCATATAGGTTAGGCCATTTCGTTACGACGAAGCACGTAGACGACCAAATCACAGATACCACTCATCATAGTACTACTGCGTTCGATGCGGAAGTAGGGCTCCATCAAGCGTTGGTAATGACTGACACTGCGGATATTGTCGCCACGGTCGAGCCAATGCATGGCGCGCCCAAACAGATTCCAACGGTTTTGGGTGGGAATGTCTTCAACCATCAAAATTGTACCGTCGTGACGCAGGACGCGGTGTAATTCGGCCGCAGCCCGTTGCACAAAGGCATCGTCGAGATGATGAAATACCCCCATAATCAATACTGCATCAAAACAGGCATCGGTATAACCGAGCTGGTCGCCACTCATGACACTGACGGCACAGCCGTAGCGTTTGCGGGCGTAGCGCACATAGTGGGGGGCGATGTCGAAACCTACATAGCGTTCGGCAGGGAAGCTACGGGCAAACTGTCCGGTGCCACTGCCATAATCGAGGAAGCGTCTGGTCGGATCGCCGCCAAAGGGCTGTAATTCGCGTGCGATGAGTTGGTAATCTGCCACGAACCCGAATTCGGCAATACTGCGAAAAATGTTCCATAATACGGGCTGCCGCGCCACCATATTGAGTAGTTCTTGAATCATTTACTGCTCCGCTTGTGAAGTTATGGGGCGCTGCGCCAGACACAACAATGATACCCCAATCGGTAACTGCACGCCAATCGCTAATAAACGTGCTTCGATTCCTAATGCGGTTAACCCTAGTCGATTGACGAATGGTGACGGTAATTGTAAGTCGGATTGCGCAGAAGCATGCTCGGCACTGCGGCGTTCGGTGACGCGTTGGGCCAGTGCCATCGGGAAGAGCAGGGTGTTGATGTAGCTCGATTTTTGGACGACAAACCCCGCCGCAGTAACCCGCGCAATCATTTGTTGGTGGGTATAGCGCCGTTCGCTGTGTACGCGGGCGTCGTGATGACCACGTAGCCACTCAAATGCCGGCAAGCGCAACAAGAGTTGCCCACCTGGCTTGAGTACGCGTAGACATTCACGCAAGGCGCCCACGTCGTCACGTACTCCTTTGTGATAAATCACTTCAAAGCTGGTAACGAGATCAAAAGAATTATCAGCAAAAGGGATTGCTTCAATCGATGCTTGGGCAACGGGTAGGTCTGACTGGGCAGCGTAGGTGCAGGCAGTGGCTGAATAATCGAAGCCGATAGGGTTGCCGTAGCGCCGAAGCCACGTCAAATTGCCACCGGTCCCGCACCCTGCATCGAGGATGCAGCGTGGGATGGTGCTGGCCGGCATACTGCCAAGCCAGGCATCGGCAATTTGACGCATCCCCACATACCACCACAAGGTATGCTCGACATGGGCCATTACTTCGTATTCGAGCCGTTCCATCCCGTACTCCTTGGTATATTATTCTTTGATATATTGACGAATAACAGATTACCACATAGACTGTGTGTATGTGGCCGTATCCATGTAGAATAGGGGGTCGCTATGCGCCTGTCTCCAGCCAAAATAGCCATGTATACCGAGGGCTTGGTCGATGTGCTCGCAGATACCGATGGCGTGTTGTTTGATTGCGATGACGCCGATTTGCGCGTTGCAATCAACGAAATAATTACTGACGAACTCATGGTCGAAGAACGTCTCGACGCTGAGTTACACGATTTGCTCCAAAAAAACGCCCACTATGAAATCACCATGCGCCGTGTCAACTACGATGAACTCTTCAAGAAAGCCAAAATACAAGAAATTCGTAAACGGGGAATCGTGCTGTAATAGGTGCGCTTGATAGCGTAACAACATCCCATACTACATTGTTGTAGTGTGGGATGTTGTTTATGTAC
>JBBAWW010000119.1:0-8761 GCA_040397035.1 Roseiflexaceae bacterium
ATATCATCTGTGTTAACTGCCTCAAATGTTGATCCTTTTGCAAGAGCTTTTAGGTCATATAGTTTTGAGTGTAAATAATAGTAGAGAAATTTTGTGTATACACGCTCTTTTCCATGTAAAGAACATAGACCTCGCCCAATGGCTATTTCTCTGTTAGTTATATTACAATCACCAACAGGCGCACGTACACTCATCACAATACTATCAGCGGGTGCTTTCTTAACTGGTTGAGAAGTATAAACACCTGAATTGCCGAGAATTAGATCACTAAAATATGATTTTCCTTGATGAAATTCAATGCCAATAGAGGGATCGTTACTTATGGTGTCTCCATTCGGTGATGTTCCCATTATGAGATTTACCAGGTCTGTGATTCGTCCGTACTCCACCCCCTCCGGACATAATTCAGCGAGCAGTTGTTGTAAGTGGCTCATGCCTCCACCTCCAGCTCACTGATAATCTGGTCAATGGAGCTCCGTAGCTCATTGGAGCGGGCCACAATCCGACTCAGCTTGGCGTTGAGCTGGTCGATGTCGACTACTTCGCGCGTGTCTTTGGGGGTGACATAGCTCGACACTGACAAGTTATAGTCGCGACTAGCCACGGTGGCGTTGGGCACCAAGGCTGCCAAGTATTCGACATCGTTGCGTTGCTGGTAGGCCTGTAGGATGGTGGCGATGTTGGCCGCCGTCAGTTTGTTGTTGTTGGTGATTTTGACACATTCGGCGCTGGCGTCGATGAACAAGGTGGCGTTGTCGGTTTTGGACTTTTTGAGCACGAGGATGCAGGTGGCGATGCTGGTGCCATAAAATAGATTGCTGGGGAGCTGGATGACGGCGTCGACATAGTTATTGTCGACGAGGTATTGGCGGATTTTGGCTTCGGCACCACCGCGGTACATCACCCCTGGGAAGCAGACGATGGCTGCGGTACCAGTACTGGCCAAATACGCCAAGCAGTGCATCACAAACGCTAGATCGGCCTTGGATTTGGGGGCGAGCACACCGGCGGGGGCGTAGCGCGGGTCGTTGATGAGGATGGCGTCGTCGTCACCCTCCCACTTGATGGAGTAGGGCGGGTTCGAGACGATGGCTTCAAATGGTTCGTCGTCTGCGTGCAGTGGCTCGCGGAGCGTGTCGCCATGGGCAATCGAAAACTTGTCGAATTCGATGTCGTGCAAAAACATGTTGATGCGGCACAAATTGTAGGTGGTGATGTTGATTTCTTGACCATAGAAGCCTTGACGCACGTTGTGCTTGCCAAGGATTTTGGCAAAGTTGAGTAGCAACGAGCCAGAGCCACAAGCGGGGTCATAGACTTTGTTGACTTGGGTTTTGCTTCCGATGGCGATGCGGGTGAGTAGATTACTGACTTCTTGGGGGGTGTAGTATTCGCCTCCCGATCTGCCAGCGTTAGAGGCGTACATGCCCATCAAGAATTCGTAGGCGTCGCCGAAGGCATCGATGGTGTTGTCTTGGTAGTCGCCTAGGCGCATGTCACCCACGCTGTTGAGTAGCTTGACCAGTCTTTCGTTGCGTTGTTTGACGTTGCCCCCTAGTTTGTTGGAGTTGACATCGATGTCGTCAAACAAGCCTTTGAAGTCGGCTTCGCTGGCACTGCCCTGCGCCGATGATTCGATATGACGAAAGATGCGTTGGAGCGTTTCGTTTAGGTTTTCGTCGCTGGCGGCGTGGCGGCGTACGTTTTGGAAAAGTTCGCTGGGCAGGATGAAAAATCCTTTGGTTTCGACCAAATCGTGGCGGGCGAGTTCGGCGTCTTTGTTGCTGAGCGCCGTGTAATCGAAGTTGGTATTGCCGGAGGCGTGCTCGCCGCGGTTCACGAAGGCGGTCAGATTTTCGGAAATATAGCGATAAAAAAGCATGCCCAGCACATATTGCTTGAAGTCCCAGCCATCGACACTGCCACGCAGGTCGTTGGCCATGCTCCAGATGGCGCGGTGTAGCTCGGCGCGTTCTTGTTCTTTGCGGGTGTCGGTCATATTGTAATCCTGTAGTGATATGGTTTTGAAGATTTGTAGCATTGTAACGTACTACCAGTTGAGTCGCAATGTACTGCGTTTCAACTGGTAGTGAAGTGCTACGTGTATGAAGTAGTTAATTGTATTGCATGTAACCAAACATGCGATACATGATTAGTTAGAAATAACCGATCCAGTTTCACTCACATTTATCATTTTTGTCATTGATTTTGAACTTGAAAACATTGCCAAGTATAGCCATACAAACAACCAAATCCCAGTAAATATGCTTAACAAAAGATGCAAAATGTGATTCACCGGTTTGGGTTTTTTGACGAGAATTACCGAAAATTCGGTTTGTGATTGCACTTCCCAGCCTTGATTTAGATAAATAGAAATTTGTTGGAAAAGGATTTGCTGTCGTTGATCATTGCTGATTGATGTCGTCATCTTCAGTCCTTTAGCTAGAATTTATTAAACTAACGTAATTACGTTGACTGAATCACTCTAGCATTCTCTCATTGCATTGTCAATCCTAATCAAATTTCCCCCACCACCACATCCCGTACCTCGAGTACCGCCGTACCAGCACACAACCCCCAGCCCCAGCGCCCCCGTGGCCCGACCGCCAGCCACTGATTGTCGATCCAGATGCATAGCCCCATCGGCTGGCTAGGGGCGCTGGCGGTCTGGTGTCTAGGATTCACAATACCCATCTCGTCATGGTATGACTACCGGTGTTCACGCAACGACAAATGTATTGATGTCAAACACGTTTGTGCATGTTGGTGTGACGGCACGTACAAATCGCTCATCTGCTGTCCAAAGCACTCCATTAAACAGTTCAGCTACAGCGAGGTATTGCGTATCGTAGGCGCGTGGCTGCCCAAACTGATGGGCGAGTGTGAGCGAGCGTGGATATATGGCGGTGTCATCGATGATTTGGATGGGGAGTTGCAACGATAGTTGCAATAGATGGTCGGCTGACGACTGCTCAAGTCGTTGTGTATACACAAGTTTACGCAACACAGCAGTAAGTTCTGCGCGTAGGAGCGGTGGTGCGCATAATAATTCGTTGCGTGCGAGCCAAAAACGTAGCGCTGACTGTGCCGATGTGTGCGCAACTTCACTTGGGAGACAACTTGCCAATATCACACTTGCATCAACGACAATCATCACGCATCATCCTCGCCTGCACGCAACTCGCGCAGGGCATTGAGCGCATGATTATCTGCGCATGGCGCGTCATTGCGGGTATTTACGTTTTGACGCCATGCATCGAAATCAAAGTTTTTGGGTGTATGCATATAGGCGTGTAATTGCATGAAGATGCGTTGTTGCGTGTGTGTATCAAGTTGTGCGAATTGTTGAATAATGTCGTGTTCAATAGATGTCATATGTTCACCTCACGTGCGTATTATAGCAAGCATCATGTGCAATCAGTGAGACCAAATGCGTATTTGCAGATGTGCGTCGCCATGACTTGGGCGGATAGTGGCGAATGAATTCGCCCTTCCTTCCTCCTTCCTCCTTCCTCCTTTACACTTCCTACTTCTCTACCCGTATTTCTCTGACTTCCAACATATTTGTATCGCTGTGTAGCCCCCAGCCCCAGCGCCCCCGGGGCCCGACCGCCAACCACTGATTGTCGATCCAGATGCACAGCCCCATCGGTTGGCTAGGGGCGCTGGCGGTTTGGTGCACCACTTGGCCATCGATGCGCCAAGTGACACTATCTGGCTGCCAATCGATCTGGTAGTGATGCCACGCACCGTCCGGCACCAGCATCTGCTCCGCGAGCCGCAACTGCGGCGTCAGGCGGGGCCAGATTGAGGCGTAGAGGGCGGGGATTTTCATCAATAGTAACAACAACGGCGCCCACATGCCGATCAACAACGCCTGCCAGGTGCGGGTTTCGAGGGTGGCCGCCTTGAACCCCGTCGCCGCACTCGTCACCCCCCACGCCAAATCCCCCCTGCCATTGCCAAAAAACCACGCGCTGGCAGGGCGGGCCGGCCAGGCGCTGGCCAGGGGCGAGTAGGGCGCATTCCAAAAGCCAAAACCGTACGTCCCCCGGGCATTTACAGGCACTTTGGCCCATAGCGACAGTCGCACCGGTGCCTGCCACGGATAATCCCGCCGCAGTAGATGATGGTAGTCGTCGAGCTGGGCATTGCTATAGCCGGTGCCGTCACTATCGATGCCCAAGCGGTAATGCCCGGGGGCAACTATTTCGATGCTGGCCTGGCCTTGGCAGACGTGGTGCATCATTGTTTGGCGTCGTCGACCAACCCAAACAACAGCGTCAAGGCCGCCATCGGTGTCAAATCGTTGGGGTTGAGTTGACGTAATTGGGTCAATACGGCGTGGGGTGGTGGGGGCGGCGGCGCCACGTCAAACAACGACGGTTGTTGGGCGATAGTGCGGGTCGGGCGTTTGTCTTGCTCAAAACTGCGCAACAACTCTTCGGCGCGGCTGATGACCGCCCGCGGGATGCCGGCGATTTGGGCCACGTGGATGCCGTAGGAGCGGTCTGCGCCCCCTTCGCGTAATTCATGCAAAAACACCACCGCGCCCTTGTGTTCGATGGCCGCCATGTGCAAATTGACCAAGCGCGCTAGGCTGTCGCTGAGGCGGGTCAATTCGTGGTAGTGGGTGGCAAACAAGGTACGGCAACGCAGGCGCGGCTCGTTGTGTATGTATTCCACCAAGGCTTGGGCGATAGCCATGCCGTCGTAGGTGCTGGTTCCCCGCCCTACTTCGTCGAGGATGAGTAGGCTCTGATTGGTGCATTGCGCCAAAATAGCCGCCGTTTCGGTCATTTCCACCATAAACGTACTCTGGCCAGTGGCGATGTCGTCTTGGGCACCGATACGGGTAAAAATCCGATCGACCAGGCCGATTTCGGCGCTATCTGCTGGCACAAACGCCCCGATTTGGGCCATGAGGACGATCAAGGCCACTTGGCGCATCACGGTGCTTTTGCCGGTCATGTTGGCACCGGTGATGATGGCAATCTGGCGACTTTGACTATCGAGGGCGATTGAATTGGCGATAAACTGGCCGCTACGGTGCTGTTCTACCACCGGGTGGCGGCCGTTTTTAATCACAATCCGCGTATCGCCAAACAATTGTGGGCGCACATAGCGCTGGCGGACTGCTACTTCGGCCAGCGTCGTAACCACATCGAGGTGCGCCAAGGCCCGAGCGACTTCCACCAAGCGGGCGCCGGAAGTGGCGATTTGGCTGACGATATCAAAAAAAGCCTGGCGTTCGAGTTCGTTGAGGCGCTCTTGGGCATTGATGACGATATCTTCGTAGGTTTTGAGCTCGTCGGTGTAATAGCGCTCACCCGTCGACAAAGTTTGTTTGCGGATGTAGTGGCTGGGCACCAGCGCCGCATGGGTTTTGGTGACTTCGATGTAATAGCCAAACACTTTGTTGTAGTCGACCCGCAGTGATTTAATGCCGGTACGCTGTTGTTCCAACCCTTCGAGGGCACTAATCCAGCGCTGGGCGTCTTGACTCGCCGCGATGATTTTGTCCATTTCGGTCACAAAACCGGGTCGGATCACGCGGCGAGGTGTGTCGTCTTCGCGTAGGTAATTCGAGGCGCCGAGGAGCGCCGGCGGTTCGGCATCGATGGCCTGCTCGATGAACTGCAACACGTCGTGACAGGTATCGATTTGGGGCAGATTGGTGGGGCTGGCCTCATCGGGGAAGAGGTCATCGCTTTTGGTGGCAGGTTGGTGCAAGGTTTTGGCGATGGCCGGCAGTTGCCGTAACGCATCGCGCAGGCGCACCACGTCGCGGGGGGTGGTCACCGACACCCCCTGCATCATGCGGTTGACGATGCGTTCCATGTCGCCGATGCCTTTGAGGGCGTCGCGGATGGCGTTGCGGGTCAAGGTGTCGCCCACAAACCGTGCCACCGCGTCGTGGCGCAGGCTGATGGCATCGAGGTCGAGCAGCGGCTGGGCAATCCAGCGCCGCAACAAGCGCGCCCCCATGGCGGTGCGGGTCTGGTCGAGCACTGCCACCAGCGAGCCTTTGGCGCCACTGACCCCTTCGAGGATCTCGAGATTGCGGCGGGTCTGGGGATCGAGGAACATCACGCTACCCGGGGTGTAGGGATGCAATGCGGTGAGTTGGGCTGGGCTGGTTTGCTGGGTGGTCTGGGCATATTGGATCAGCGCGCCGGCGGCCCGTACGGCCAACGGACGATCATTCAGCCCCAGTCCGGCGCTGGTGCTGATGTTGAAGTGCTGGAGCAAGGCATCGCTGGCGGTACGTGCTTCCCAACGCCAGCTGGGCAGGTTGGTGATATGCCCGTTGGCCCAGCGGGCGGCGCTTTCGCGTTCGACGCGGCGGGCCACCCGTTCGTTGGGCAACAGCATTTCGCGCTCTTCTTTGGTCATAAACTCGAGGTCGCTACTCAGACCCCGGTTGGCGGCGTCGATGCCGGCAATCCGTTGGCTGGGGTTGTCGCTGACCAGGACTTCGGCGGCTTGGAGGCGTGCTAATTCGCCGAGGGCGTGTTGCTGGGCTTGGGGACCGTGCAATTCGCAACAGGCGAATTCGCCGGTGCTCAAATCGGCATAGGCCAAACCCACCTGGTGCTGTTCGACCAGCAAGGCCACGATGTAATTGTTGGTGGTGGCATTGAGGCTGCCATCGACCACGGTGCCGGGGGTGACAATCCGCACGATTTGGCGTTCGACCATCCCTTTGGCATTGCTGGTTTGGGCGATGCCACCGGCAAATACCGAGCGGGGCCGGGTGTCGCTTTTGCTCGAGGCGGTTTCGCTGATTTGTTCGGCGATGGCGACGCGGTAGCCAGCGGCCACCAGTTTGGTGACATATGATTCGACGGCGTGGTAGGGCATGCCGGCCATCGGGCAGCGTTGTTTGGCGTTTGATTTGTCGGTGGCAAAATCTTTGTAGGTCAGGGTGACGTCCATTAATTCGGCGACCAGTTTGGCGTCGTCGTCAAAGGCTTCGTAAAAATCGCCGAGGCGATAAAACAAGACGGCGTCGGGTTGACTGGCTTTGAGTTCGCGGAATTGCACGTACCATTTGTGCAGGCTGTAGCCGGGGAATTCCGTGCGGAGTAGTTGGTCTATTTGCATGGCAATGTCGTTTCTGGTGATGGTTTTTAGTATATGCGTACATTATAACAATACCTACACCAAAAATCGCAGGTGCGAGGCATGCCCTCGCACAACACAAATACCCCCCACATCTCCATAGCTATGGCTATGGGGGTGTGGGGGAGGGACGAAGGTACAGGTTTTTATTGATTGAGGGCTTCGGTGGTGTTGTTAATCATGAAAATCACCCGTTCGCCGATATTGGTGGTACGGTCGGCTAGGCGTTCGAGCATGTAAGTAATTTCAAGCAAAATCAAACCACTTTCAAGGGTGGCGATGTCGTTTTTAATCATGTCACGGATTTGGGCGTTGGCTTCGTCTTCGAGTGCGTCGACTTGGGCGTCGATGTCGGCCAAACCACGGGCCACGGCGATATCACGCTTGACAAAGGCATCGAGGCTCTGGGTCAACATCTGGTGCGACAATTCACCCATGCGGCCAATGGTGGCGGGGATGGGTACAATCAGGGTTTGGTTGAGCAATACAGTGACACGTTTGGCGATGCCTTTGGCATAGTCGCCAGCCCGCTCGAGCTCGCTGGCGATGGCGCTAGTGGCGAGCAAGGTGCGCAGGTCACTGGCAACGGGTTGTTGGGTGGCGATAAGCTCAAAAATCTGCTCGTCGATGGCCAAGTGGGTGCGGTCGATTTCGCGATCGCCAGCTACCACGTTGGTGGCCAATTCGGCGTCAGCGCTGGTCAATGCGCGCATGGCATCTGCGAGACCGTGTTCGACACGACTCCCAATGCGCAATAAATCGTCGTGGACGTTCTGAAGTTGCCGTGCATAGCGATGCCGCATGTCGAATCCTTTCTCAATGGTATACACACACACATTGAATGAATGAGTATGCTATACTAATAATGGTTGTGTGTGCATTATAATGCATTACCATCTGTTAATAATGCTTCATTATACAGTAATTTGACTAAATTACTGTTAAGCCTTGGTTGCATTGCTGTTGTCTATATCGATGAGGTGCTGGTTACTATGCGTGATCGTCGTTTAATTCGTAATTTCAGTATTATTGCTCACATCGATCATGGCAAAACCACGCTCTCTGATCGGTTCCTCGAAGTCACTGGCACCGTGTCAGAGCGTGACCGCCGTGATCAACTGCTCGACGGCATGGACCTCGAGCGCGAAAAGGGCATCACCATCAAGGCCAAAGCGGTGCGTATGGAATATACCGCCCCCGATGGTTTGACCTACGAAATGAACCTGATCGACTGCCCGGGCCACGTCGACTTCACCTACGAAGTATCACGCGCTTTGGCGGCCTGCGAAGGTGCCGTGCTGGTGGTCGACGCCTCGCAAGGGGTCGAAGCCCAAACCCTCGCCAACGTCTATTTGGCGCTCGAAAACAACCTCGAAATCGTGCCCGTACTCAACAAAATCGACCTCCCCGGCGCCCATCCCGATTTTGTGGCGGCCGAAGTCGAGCGGATTCTCGGTGTTCCTGCGGCAGGCGTGTTGCGGGCGTCCGCCAAAAACGGCATTGGCATCAAAGAAATCCTCAATGCCGTGATTGAGCGCGTACCTCCACCCGAAGGCGAAACCGACGTCCCCATGCGTGCCTTGATTTTTGACTCCCATTACGATGTCTACAAAGGCGTTATCGCCTATGTGCGGGT
>JBBAWW010000120.1:0-8526 GCA_040397035.1 Roseiflexaceae bacterium
CGTATCAATGCACCAACCCACAACCAATGAGCCGCCTAGATTGGCGTAGGTATTGATTCATACTCAATTCGTATTTACGCTATTTGCAAAGGATTATTATGTCACACAAATTATCCGTCATTTGGATTCTGTTCTTAGTAATCGCCTTTAGTGGCAATTACTCCAGTGCAACAGCCCAAACAGTAACTGACACCGATGCAGTACAGCGACTTGCAACCGATACCCAAAATAGTGCCAAAATCTGGCAGAGCGACACAAACAACCCGGTAAAATTCATCACCATCCCACCGCAAAACGCCGTCCCCAAGCCACGTAGCCTCGCCACTGATGCCAGTGACGAACAAATCGCTCGGGCTTTTTTGGGGAACTATGGTCAAATCGTGGGCGTGCGTAGCCAACAAACCGAACTTACCCTGCTCAAACAAGAACGCAGGATGGGTATGTGCGCTTCCAGCAGGTCTATCGCACCATCCCCATTATGGCTGGTGAACTCAACGTCCACATCAATCAACAACGCAATGTCACCTCCGTCAATGGCGAAATATTACCAAACATTAGTATCAGTACCACACCAACCATTGACAGCGACAACGCAAGCACCATCGCCCGCAATTACATTGCCAAACAATACGGTGTGGCCGCCAACACATTGAGTGCCGCCAAATCCACGTTGTGGATTTATAACCCACAACTCCTTGGTGGCCCAGGCACCCAAATCACCACCCTCAACTGGCGCACCGAAGTCCGTGGCCAAAACGGTGCCAAACCATTCCGCGAACTCGTCCTCGTCAACGCCAACAATGGCATCGTCACCCTCCATTTCAATCAAATTGCCCACGCCCTCAATCAACGGGTGTGTAATAGCAATGGCATCATGGATAGCGATTATGATTCAAATAACAACTGTGATACTGATGCCAAAGCGGCGCGGCTCAATAGCAACACCCCGAGTAGTAACGCCGACGTCAATATTGCCTGGGAATACACCAAAGCCACTTATGACTTTTTTTATACTGTCCTTGGTCGCGACAGCATCGACAATAAAGGCATGCGCTTGATTTCGTTGGTCAATTACTGTCCCAAAGGCATAGAATGCCCCTATCAAAACGCCTATTGGAACGGCACCCAAATGACTTATGGTGCGGGCTTCGCTGCTGCAGACGACGTGGTTGGCCATGAATTAACCCACGGCGTCACCGAACGTACCGCCGCCCTCTTTTATTACTTCCAATCAGGTGCCATCAGCGAATCAATGTCTGACGTGTTTGGCGAATTAATCGACCAATCATTTGGCGGCAGTAGCAATGATGACTCCAGCGTAAAATGGCGACTCGGTGAAGATTTGCCCGTTGGCGCGATTCGCTCCATGTCGAACCCTGCCGACTACGCACACCCAGACAAAATGACTGATACAGATTATTATGTCAATTTTGTGACGCCAGAGGAAGCAAGCTACGGCGGAAACAATGATCAGGGCGGCGTCCATACCAACAGCGGCGTCAACAACAAAGCCGCGTATTTGATGACCGATGGCGCCGCCTTCAACGGTCAAACCATCACCGGGATTGGCATCACCAAAGTTGCCCAACTCTATTATCGTGTATTGACCACCTATTTGACATCGGGGAGCGATTATTACGATCTCGGCGTGGCACTCAACACCGCCTGTAGTGATTTGGTCAACCTCGGTATCGCCAGTATGTCGACTGCCGATTGTACTGAGGTTGCAAATGCAGTTACTGCTACCGAAATGCTCACCACGCCAACGAACGCGCCCGCCACCGACGCCATACTCTGTAGTGCAGGCCAAACCCCGGCCAATGTGTGGGCCGACAATTTCGAAAACCCCACCAGCAGCAATTGGGTCGCACAGAAGCCCAAAGTGGTGTGGTACAACCCCGGCAGTCTTGAAAGATATGGCTACGGCAAATACGCCACCAGTGGTGTAGGGAATTTGTATGGGTATAATTTAGGCTCAACCACCGACAGCTCAGTCAACATGGTCAGAAACGTTACTATTCCGGCCGGGGCATTTTTGACCTTCAAACATTCGTTTGAATTCGAGAGCTCCAATTACATTGCGCCAACAGCTGTGTTTTATGATGGTGGTGTCTTGGAATACAGCATCAATAATTCCACGACGTGGACTGACGCCGGCGCACTAATCACTACCAACGGCTACAAGGGCCAAGTCGACTCTAGCACAAACGTCCTCAATACGCGCTCTGCCTTTGTGGGCAGCACTAGTGGCTATATATCGAGCAAAGTCGACTTAAGTACGCTGGCAGGCAGCCCGGTACGCTTCCGCTTCCGCATCGGCACTGATTCAGTTGGTGACAATTACGGCTGGTATATCGATGACGTACGGATTTACAAATGTTTGAGCGATACCACCACCGCCAAGACTACGGCAGTAGGAAGCAACAACAGCTGTACCCTCACCAATGCCGGTGAAGCCTGGTGCTGGGGGCGCAACAACCTTGGTCAGCTCGGCGATGGCACTTTCTACGAATCAAGGCGGGCAGTCGCAGTCACCAAAGCCGGTGTCACGGTGCCAGTGGTGCTCAATGACATCACTGCTATTGCAAGTGGCACCACCCATAGCTGTGCCCGTACCAGGGATGGCAGCGCGTGGTGCTGGGGCAACAACAGTGACTGGCAACGCGGATTCGGTGAAGGCGATGAATTAGATGCATTAAACAACAGTGTAGCAGAACAAGTCACCATAGACATAAGCAGCACACCACTCACCGGTGTCAGCGCGGTAAGTGTGGGTGACAACGCTAGTTGCGCCATCGTATCCGGTATGGTAGCGTGCTGGGGCGACAACAGCGAAGGCCAACTGGGTTTCCCCGTTAACTTGTATTCGCGTTTTCCCGGCATAGTATTGACTACAAACTCCACCGCGCTCGGCACAGTCACTGCCATCAGTGTAGGTACCCATCATGCCTGTGCCGTGCTCAGTGACAAGAGTGCCTGGTGCTGGGGTGATAATAGTGACGGAGCCACGGGTGCGGGGAGCACTGCCGCCGATCTTGGGGCAGTGCGCGTCACCAAAGCTGGCAATGCCGCATTAACCAATGTGGTAGCCATTAGTGCTGGGGCTGCACATACCTGCGCCTTGCTTGGTGACAATACGGTCTGGTGCTGGGGGCTCAACACCTCCGGGCAACTGGGTAACGGATCAACAATGACTAGTCTCGTGGCAGTGCCGACTGGACTCAAAAACATCGCCACGCTGGGCACCAGCGTCGCCAACCACACTTGTGCCATCAGCACAACTAATATCCTTTATTGCTGGGGCGCCAACACCCTCGGGCAACTCGGTGATGGTACCACCACCGCCAAAACCAAGCCCGTTACCCTCAAATCCAGCTATGCAGCCGCTGTGGGCACCATCACTAGCGTCAGCAGTGGCAACAAACAGACCTGCCTCAGCAATACCATGGGTCAGGTCTGGTGCTGGGGTCGCAATAGCAATGGTCAGTTGGGCAACGGTATTAATACAAAATCACTCGCCCCCGTCAAAGTTCGCAATACCAGCGATGTAATGTTTGGCGATTAACCCATTTAGCCTTGCCACAAAACTTCACTACACTTGCAGTGTAGTGAAGTTTTTGTTATAGTATTGAACAACAATTGCACACCTTCAGGGCGGGGCGAAACTCCCCACCGGCGGTAAGTCTGACGACAAGCCCGCGAGCGGTTACGGCTGCATGACACCGGTGAAACTCCGGGGCCGACGGTATAGTCCGGATGAAAGAAGGGCGTGTGTATCCATTGCATGCCATACCCTGTGCGTACAGGGTGTGGGTGTATGTGTACGCGCAACCACCCTGATGCTATACCAAGAGGGTGGTTTTTTGTGCATGATTTTGATTCCCACGCATACGCACAGGCATTTAAACTCGCAACCCACGTACGGGGGCGCACCAGCCCCAACCCCCCGGTAGGGGCGGTGGTCGTGCGTGACGGACAAGTTATCGGCAGTGGCGCAACACAGCCGCCAGGCGGACCACATGCCGAGCGTATGGCACTTGCCATAGCAGGTGATGCAGCCTGTGGCGCTGATTTATATGTCACTCTCGAGCCATGTACATTCCACGGGCGTACACCTGCCTGTACCGACGCCATCATCGCCGCCGGGATTCGCCGTGTCTATTATGGGTTTCGTGATTGCGATCCACGGATGCCCAGCAACGGCGCCCAGAGCATCCTTGCGCCTCACGGCATCGACGTCATCCACGTCCCCCCACCACAGCCCCAGTCACAACACGCCTTGCATCTCGCACCGTTTGTGTGGCGCATCCAATACCAACGCCCCTTTGTGACCATCAAATACGCCATGAGCCTCGATGGCAAAATCGCCACGCATAGCGGCGTAAGCCAATGGATTAGTAATGAACACAGCCGTGCCTACGTGCACCAAATTCGTGCCAGCGTCGATGCAATTCTGACGGGGAGCGGTACTGCCTGTACCGACAATCCGCGGCTCACCGTGCGCCACACGAGTCAAGCATCGTCACATACCCCATTGCGCGTGTTGCTTGATAGCAACGGGCAAACCCCCACCGCATCACATATTTTCGACACCAGCATGGCTCCCACTATCGTGTTTACGAGTCTGCAATCACCCTACGCTTGGCGTGACACCGTGGCACACCAAGGCGTGCAAATTCACGTAAGCAACAGCACACCGGTCCCGCTCCGCGACGTCCTCGCCCAACTCCATACCATGGGTATAAATCATGTGCTCGTAGAAGCGGGCAGTCGGTTGGCTGGCGCATTGGCCGATGCCGACTTGATCGACGAAGTCCATGCCTTTATTGCACCTGGATTTATCGGCAATCCCGCAGCACCTGGGCCGATAGGTGGCGCCGGGATTAGCCAATTAGTTGATTGGCAACGCTTCACCATCATCGACGTCCATCACAGCGCATCTGATGTATATATTCACGCCTGTCGTCCTAGTGTTTTTGAATACTCGCATTAAAATACAAAGGAACAATCAATGTTTACTGGCATCGTTGAAGAACAAGGTATCGTCATCACGGCAAACACCGGGCTTGAACGCGACAACACGCTGTTGATCCAAGCCAATACGGTGCTTGCGGGCACTCAAATCGGTGACAGCATCAGTGTGGCAGGTGTCTGCCTAACTGTCACGGCTCATAGTGATACAAATTTTTTGGTTGGTTTATCACCCGAAACCTTGCGCTGCACCAACCTCGGCACACTGCGCGACGGCGACCCCGTCAACCTCGAACGGGCGCTGACCTATGGCGGTCGGATGGGAGGGCACTCCGTGCAAGGACATATCGACGGCATCGCCCATATCACAGCGATTCGCCACGAAGGCGAATCGAAATTTATCACCATTACCCCACCTGCCGATTTGTTGAAATACATCGTCATGAAAGGCTATATCGCCATCGACGGCGTCAGTCTCACTATTGCCGCACTCGACGATACCAGCTTTGGGATTGCCATGATTGCGCATACCCAAACAGTCGTCACCATGGGGCAACAAGTGCTTGGCACGCCCGTCAACATCGAAGTCGATATCATGGCCAAATATGTGGAACGCATCAGTAGCATGTATGGAGGTGTCTATGTTCGCTAGTATCGAGACGGCACTGTCGGCGCTGGCACGTGGTCAAATGATTGTCGTTGTCGACGATGAAGCGCGCGAAAACGAAGGCGATTTGCTCATGCTCGCCGAATACGCCGATGCCCAAGCCATTGCCTTTATGGCGGTGCATGGGCGCGGGCTGATCTGCCTCGCACTCGCCGAGGAGATTTGTGATGCCTTAGCATTAGCGCCGATGTGTGCTGACAATCAGTCACGCACCGGCACGGCATTCACCGTGTCGATTGAAGCCGCCAGCGGGGTCACCACGGGAATCTCGGCAGCGGACCGCGCCCATACCATTGCCGTCGCCATCGCCCCACACAGTACGCCAACCGACATTGCCAGACCCGGGCATGTCTTTCCGTTGCGCGCCCGCCAAGGCGGAGTACTCACCCGCCAGGGTCATACTGAAGCAGGGGTCGATTTTGCCCAGATCCTCGGCCACCGCCCGGCTGCCGTCATCTGCGAAATCATGAACGACGATGGTACTATGGCCCGCCGCCCCCAATTAGAACAATTCTGTCAACGCCATCAGCTCATCATGACCAGCGTGGCACAACTCGTTGCCTACCGCCATGCAATTATGAATCAATATGTAGCCGTAATGACGCAGTAGTTTTTGTAAACAATAGGAGAGACTCATGCCACAGTACACCGGACATTTTGTGGGGACTGGTTTACGCATCGCCATTGTGGTCAGCCGCTGGAACGACATCATCACCCAACGCTTACTTGAGGGCGCCCTTGACGGCCTAGCCCGCCATGGGGTCGATACCGATACGGTCGATGTGGCCTGGGTACCTGGCTCATTCGAAATCCCCGTGATCGCCAAAAAACTGGCCCAGAGCAACCGCTATGATGCCATCATCACCCTCGGGTGCGTCATCCGTGGCGCCACCAGCCACTACGACCACGTCACTGCCGGCGTCACTGCCGGTGTCGCCCAAGTCAGCACACAAACTGGCGTGCCATGTATTTTTGGCTTAGTGACCACCGAAACCATCGAACAAGCCATCGAACGCGCCGGCAGCAAAATGGGCAACAAAGGATTTGAAGCTGCGACCGCTGCCATCGAAATGGCCACCTTGCTGAACGCATTGTCCGAATTCGAATAAGCCACCATTTCCTTTGGCGCGTGGCACTGCTGATGCATGAATACACAATGCATCAGCAGTTTTTTGCATCATGCCGCCCCACACGTGGCATATAAGCAAGGTACAATGCCTGGATAGGATTTTTATAGGGGCAGTATGGTCACCAAACGGTTATATTTATATGGGTCGCATGACTGGTCAATAATCGTGACTTTTTTGTTGTATGTGCATACGGCGTTGATTTTTAGTGTAATCAATGTGGCCTGGATTGATTTAATCCGCGAGTTAGGGATTTCGTATACATTTGTCGGTTTGATTGCTGTCGTGGGTGCCGGACTCAGTATGGTGTCAATGTTGCTTGGTGGCAGTATTGTGGGACGCTTTGGTGCCCGCAAAACCCTAATCGTCACCGTGCCAATTTTGGTCATATCACACGCTTGTCTCGCCCTCGCGCCGTCACAACTTGTGTTGTTTGCCGTCAATGTGGGCTGGGGGGTGGGGTTCGGTGCCATGCTGGTGGCATGCACCACCGTCATCATCGATTGGGAACGGGAACGGCGCAAACGCATCATTGACCCATTCCAAGCTTCTTGGAACATTGCGTCAATTGTGGGCGCACTGCTGGGTGGCTATCTACTAAGCATCGGTTGGACATTCATTTCGGTGATGTGGTTGGCGAGTTTGACTAGTATCCCGATTTGGATTATGATTGTGTTTGCCAAATTCCCTGGTTCGGGCGTAGTCGAAGAATCCGGGCATCCCTTTGAAGCACTGCGCGTGATTGGTCAATATCGCGAATTAGCACTACTCGGATTTATGATTGTGGTCGTCACCTTCTCGTCGAACGTCGGCCAAACGTGGTCACCGATTTACCTCGATACACTGGGCGCAAATCCAATGATTAGTGGCGCAGCCTTAGCGGGATTCCAATCAGCCACGGCCTTGTTTCGCCTGATAAACGGGCTCTTAGTCACCCGCCACGGAGCTCGCGCCGTGCTGATGGTGGCTGCGATTACCATGATTGGGGCGGCAAGTATACTACTTTTGAGCCGCGATCAATATGTGGTGTTTGCCGCGTTTATCTTACTCGGCGCATCGGTTGCCGGTGCCACGCCGACGGCCATCACGTTAGGCGTACAACTCGCCCCCACCCGCACCGCCGCCGTCAGTGCTGGTATTTTGACCCTCGGCGAGGTAGGATTCACGATTAGCACACCCATTCTGGGCTGGCTAGGTGACAAATTCAGCCTACAATGGGCGCTAGGGACTGCCTTACCATGCGGACTTTTGATGCTGATTGCGGTGCTTTTTTTGCCACGCAAAATCATCACACCGGTGCCTGAAAATCCGGCACTATCGTAGTACAATACCCGTAACAGGGAGGAACGACGATGCACACCGTTTGGCAACAACATTATATGCGCGGATTCCTCGCCATTGCCGTTGGATTGGCGTTACCGTGGAGTTGTGTCGTGCATTGTGCCCCCCAAATGCAGCCGGCCCACCACAGCCAATTTGTCTGTGATATGACCCAAACGACGCCTACAATTACCAGCGCTCAACAGTTCACCACCAACACGCACCTCCCGAGTGCGCTCCATGTCGCTATTTGGATAAGTACGGCGATATTTTTGTTACGGCAACCAAGCCACCGTTATACGCTATTAATCCCCATTTTATTTGGCATCCGCCCCACACCAGCCCTCCATCCCCCCCAATTTCACCCGCGCGCATTTTCTTTTTGAGGCGGATTGTAATATGAAGTGCGACAGTTAAAACGGAAATGAATTCCCACTGACA
>JBBAWW010000121.1:0-8517 GCA_040397035.1 Roseiflexaceae bacterium
ACAAATTGTGTTGTATTTATAATCTGTAACGAGGAGAAAACATGCAGTTTTTCAAGATAATAGTAATATTGAGCCTCTGTGTGCGCAGTGGATTGCTATTTCCGGTTTCATCCGTAGCAGCTGCCACCAATACGCCTAAATGTACCATCAAAGGCACAAATCGGGGTGAGGTATTGCGCGGCACACCCCGTAATGATGTCATCTGTGGATTTGGTGGCAACGATACAATTATGGGCATGGGTGGCAAAGATATTATTATGGGCGGCGCAGGGAACGACAGCATCGATGGCGGTGTCGGCAATGACCTGTTGCTTGGCGAAGATGGCGCGGATACGCTGATTGGCGGTGTCGGCAATGATGCACTTGTGGGGGGCATTGGCCGAGACCGCTTGAATGGGGGGACGGGTGAAAATCACTGCGTGATTGATGGTATTGACGGGATTGTGGGCTCGTGTCCAATTGATCAAATTGCACCACAACTGAGTTTGGTTGATTGGCCACAGATTCCCGTGGTGGCGGGCAATACATTGAGATTTACATGGAATGCCAGCGATACATCAGGGATTGTGCGCACGAGTGCAGAATTTGTTGGTGCCAATGGCCAACGGGTTGATTGGTGTGCACAGGTGCCAGACAATCGGGTCAGTGGTGATGAATTTACGGGCATATATGCTATCAATTGTGTGATACCCACAACGGTAACCTCGCAACGGTATAATGTGACGCTCAGTGCCGAAGATTATTTTGGCAATCGTATCACAGCGCTGTTTGGTTCGTTTTTGGTGACGAATCGCACTGTCGACAAGACTGCCCCGCAAATCGACATCGTCGCTATCCCCGAACTAGAAGTAACCGCTGGCACCACGTTGACGCTCAATTGGGACGCAACGGATGATTCTGGGGTGGCCAGTACCCATGTGAAATTCACCGGACCAAGTGGCTGGATATCGAATTGGTGTGGGTTTGGCATCGTGGGCGAACGCGTCAGTGGTGATGAATTTGCTGGCACCTACCGCGTGAGTTGTGCCATCCCTGCCAATGCCGTCAACCAACGCTATGACGTCTATATTGGTGCCGGAGATAATTTAGGCAACAGTGACGAATCCAGCCAAATCTCGTTTCAAGTCGTCAATGGCGCTACAGATGCCGAGGCACCTGTGATTAGCGATTTGGGTGCAACCGACACCAATCGTGGAGACCAAGCGGTGATTCGCTGGCGCGCCCAAGACGAAACTGCCGTCAGGGGTGCGATTGCCTGGGTGGCCTACGGTGATTATAATTTTGCTGATAATACGGGACGTGGGTATGTGAGCTATGGTAGCGGTGCAACACTCGTGTCGGGCACGGCCCAAGACGGCCTCTACGAACAAACGGTGACTGTGCGTGCTGATGCTCCTACCGGACGCTATACGCTTTGGATGCGTGCTGCTGACACCCTCGGTAACAGTACCCTCACCCAAACGAAAGTTGAGTTTATGGTGCGCTGATTGCCCAACGCGCCAAACAACACACCCGCACCGTATATGCGGTGCGGGTGTGTTGTTTGATACTGATTAATACGTGATTTGGGCGTAGATGGGGTGATTGCCCAAGCGTTCACGGCCAGCCAGACCGGCTAATTCAATCAAAAAGGCGGCTTCGACCACTTGGCCACCTGCTTGGGCGACCAACTGACAGGCTGCCGCAATCGTGCCACCTGTGGCCAACAAATCGTCGATGACGATGACCCTGGCGCCCGTGGGGAAGGCGTCCTTGTGGATTTCGAGGGTGGCAGTGCCGTATTCGAGGGCGTATTCGAGGCGGTGGGTGTCGGCAGGTAATTTGCCTGCTTTGCGCACCGGTACGAGGCCAATCCCCAAGGCATAGGCGAGTGGTGCCCCAAAAATAAATCCCCGTGATTCGATGGCCACAATCGCATCTATCTGCTGGTCACGGTAGCGTGCCACAAAGACGTCGATGGCACGGTGTAGGGCGTCACCGTCGCGGAGCAGGGTGGTGATGTCTTTGAATTGGATGCCGGGGATGGGGAAGTCGGGAATGTTGCGGATGTAGGATTCGAGTGGCTGTGTCATGGTGTCGTTGTTCCTTCGAGTAATATACGCAGTTGGGCATCGGTGGCAGTGACGGCATCAGCCGGGATTTGGGTGCCAAATACCACTTGGTTGAGCATGGTATTGAGTGCTGCATAGACATCATCGCGGGTCAATGCCCGCGGTGGTGCCACCGCGTCAGCACTGGCAGTCTGGATTGCTAGTGCCACAGGATGGTCTGCTAATGAGAGCAAGCGATTCGCAGGCTGGATGCCGTAATCAAGCAATATTGTTTGATTTGCTTGCGTCAACAACGCATTGAGTAGCGTGCGTGTGGCGACGAGTTCGGGTAAACTCAGATGTTTGTTGACCGCTACCACGGTGCTTTGCAAGAGTGGATGTGCTGATTGATTGGTGATACTCAACAGCGGTAACGTGGTCACACCGGTGGCATCGCCCCATAGTTGCGCATAGGTTTGATGATTGGCTGATGAGTCGATTACCATGGACAGCTGCCCGGCGCCCACTGTTTGCTCAATGGTAAATATCGCATTGAGGCGTGTCTGCATCAGGGGGTCGTTGTTGAGTGTCGTCAGCCACGTGAGCCACGCTTCGCTGCCTGCTCGCCCGGTATCCGCCAATACCACCTGTCCTTGATTATCGACGACCGCTCCCCCAAACGCCGCCAAATAGCCATACATTGTGTCGATGGTCAAATCAGCACCCAGCCCCCATTGGGGTGGATTGCGCAAATTGTGCGCCAATCCAATGAGATCATCGCTGGTGCTGGGCGGACTAATCACACTGTGCGTGTTGTAGTACAGCACGGGGAGGGCATAACTGATTGGCAAACCAATGATTTGGGTGGCGGCATTGGCTGGCGTGTATTGGGCCGTGGCAAGCACTGTTTTGTCGAGGGCATTGCGGGTGGCCACGTCAAGCAGAGTGTCAATGGCGAGACAACAATCGTTACTCGCAAGTGTCTGGAGTTGGGCGTTGCTGAGGATGACGAGGTGTGGCCCGCGTGATTGCGCAAAGGCAACTTGGACGTCGTGCTGGATATCAGTAATGGGGATGCGTTGCAAGATGACGGTAAAACCATTGGCGTTGGCGATGCGGGTCAGCACATCGCGCAACGCCAATTCATTGTTACCACCCAGGGCATGCCACACGACAAGGGTAGTAGGGGTGGTTTGCGGCGTCGTAGTGGCCACCGGCACCGGTTTGACCGGTGCAGTGCCACAGGCGGTTAACCCGCAGAATAGACCCAGCAATAGCCACCACCATACCCGTTGCATCTGACTAAACCGCGAAATTCATACGCGGCACCAAGGCTGGGGCATCCATGTCATCGGCAATGTAGGCATAATCAGCCTTGGCATTGGTGCTCATGGCAAAGTGACGGCCTTTGGCATCGAGGGCAATCATATTCATATTGACTTTGTCTTTGGGCATATCGAGGGTACGCATATCCACAAAGGCACTATGCACGGCTTCTTCGACACTCATGCCAAAGCGCATATTCATGACGGCGGTACGGGCCAGACTACAGCGGATGGCGATTTCGCCCAATCCGGTACAGGCAGCACCACCAAAGCGATTGTCACAATAGTTGCCAGCGCCAATGATGGGTGAATCGCCCAAACGACCTGGGTATTTCCAGGCCCAGCCACTGGTGCTCACCGCTGACGCCATGTTGCCATGACCGTCGATGGCGATGAAGTTGACCGTACCAGCGACCTTTTGGGGGTCGGTGGCCAGCAGACTGGCTTGACTAATCAAGGCTTTGATATTGGCCAAACCGTCGTTGGCCCATTCGGGACCAAATTTACCGGCGAGGCCATCGCGCCAGGTTTTTTCGGCTTCGGGGCTGAGCAAGTTTTCGGTTTTGAAGCCCTTTTCACGGGCAAACATCTCGGCACCTTCACCAACCAACATGACGTGGTGGAGTTCTTCCATGACTTTGCGGGCCACACTAATCGGATGGCGAATGCCTTTGATGGCTCCTACGCAGCCCGCCCGTAAGTTTTTGCCATCCATAATCGAGGCATCGAGCTCTACTTGGCCGAGCACATTGGGATAGCCGCCGTAACCCACTGAATTGTCGAGTGGGTTATCTTCGACGGGCCAGGTGCAGGCTTCGATGGCTTCGATGGCGGTGCCACCTTTTTTGAGAATGTCCCATCCTTGTTTGAGTCCGATGTCACCATTGCTACTTGCGATGATAATCACGTCTGCATCCTCTCTGATAGACGACTCTTTATGCTTGATACTGGGCAAACAGCACGACGGCGTTTTGCCCACCAAAGCCAAATGCATTGACCATGGCTGCCCGTACCCGACTCGCCCGAGCCTGATTGGGCACACAGTCGAGGTCGCAGGCCGGGTCAGGGGTGGTATAGCCCATGGTAGGGGGCACCATTTGGTGCATGATACTTTTGACGGCACCCACGGCCGCCAAAGCCCCTGCCGCCCCTGCCGTATGCCCCAACATCGATTTGATTCCGCTGACCGTCAGATTGGCGGCGTGATCACCAAAGGCCGTATGAATGGCGGCAGTCTCGGCGCTATCGTTGAGCGACGTCGCCGTGGCATGGGCACTAATATGGTCGACATCACTGGGTTGGAGCTCGGCATCAGCCATGGCGCGGGTCATTGCCAAGGCGGCGTATTTGCCACCTGGGGCGGGTGCCGTGAGATGGAAGGCGTCTTCGGTGGCGCCAAACCCCACCAGTTCGGCATAAATAGTCGCGCCGCGGGCGATGGCATGCGCGAGTTGTTCGAGGATGAGCACGCCACACCCTTCGCCGCCAGCAGTGCCATGTCGATTGGCGTCAAATGGCCGTACCGCCCGGCTCGGATCATCACCTGGCGGGGCAATTGCCCCGATGACGCCAAAGGCCATCGAATTGAGGGCCGTCACGCCGGCATCACTCCCGCCGGCCACCATGGCGACGGCATCGCCCCGTTGTACCATCCGGAAGGCTTCGCCGATGGCATAGGTGCCGGTGGCACAGGCCATCACGGGGGTGGTGTTGGGACCGTGGAGGTCATGGGCGATGGCCACATGGCACGACCCCATGTTGTAGATGAAGGTGGGTAAGTAGAGGGCGTCGACCCGTTTGCGTTGGCGGGCCTCGAAGCTCAGGGTCTGGGCTTCGACGTCGGCGGTGCCCCCCAGCGAGGTGCCAATCACCACGCCCACGCGGGTGCGGTCGAGGTCGGCGTAGGCAGTCAAGCCGCTATCGCGCAAGGCTTCACCAGCGGCGGCGAGGGCGAATTGGGCAAAACGGGCGGTGCGTTTGGCGGTTTTGGGGTCCATGTGTTGGATCGGATCGAAGTCTTTGACTTCGGCGGTAATCACATAGGGGATGTCGGTGGGGTCATAGCGCGTGGCAATTGCCACCCCCGACTGCCCAGCCATCAACCCTTGCCAAAATGTGGTCACATCGTTGCCGATGGGTGACACTGCCCCTAAACCAGTCACCACTACGCGGTGTTGTATCAACTGACGCATATCATACCCTTTTCATTCTTTATCCCTATTGTACATCACAGTTCGGATGATGTGCCTCGCGGGGTGTTTCATTACAAAACGCCCATCACGTTGCCGTGACGAGCGCTGATTTTTGATTACGGTAATCTGGAAGTTATGCAGTGACAATCACGCCATAGCGGCCATCTTTGCGGCGATAGACGACGCGCACTTGGTGTTCGTAATCACGATAAACAAAAAAGGTATGGCCGAGCAGTTCCATTTGTTCGAGTGCTTCATCGTCGTGCATCGGTTTGATGGCAAATGCTTTGGTACGCACAATTTCGGCGGGCGCATCATCCATAATCTCGGCGACTTCTGCCGCACTGAATGACATTTCGTGGCGTTGCACGTTGCGCCAATGTTTGCCTTTGTAGCGCTCAATCTGGCGCCGCAAGGCGGCAATAGCTGCGTCAATGGCATGCATCAACTCGTGTGCTTGTTCTTCGGCGCGGAGCAAAATCCCATGCTCGCCAGCCAACGTCAATTGCACACGTTGGTGTTTGCCGTGCTCTTTGACATCAAGGGTCACATGCTGGATGGGGCGCAAGTAGCGTTCGAGACTTGTCAATTTGGCTTCAATGCGGGCACGGGTGGCGGGGCTGAGATGGCCATGTTGGGTGCGAACGATAAGTTCCATAACGCTCTCCCATGTTGTTAGGTGCGTGATAGGGCTATCACACTGGCCGCCAGGGGTGGCAACCACACTCATTACTGAGTTGGCGCGATTGTAGCACGTTGCCATGCCAAATGCAATAGGGCAAATGCGGGTAAAAATCATTGTATAATAATCTTGGGTACTTGTTATTTTGACTAAAAAAGAAAGCACTGCCATGCGATTTGTCGACAATCTCGAAATGACCGATGCCACCATGAATCTGGCCCTCGAAGAATACTCCATCCGCCACAAACTCGAAAACGAAGATTTGCTGTTGTTTTATAGCAATCGGGCTGCCATCATCGTGGGCCGCAACCAAAACACCAACGAAGAAATCGCTAGCGACGTCGTGGCCGCCAACGGCATCCAAGTGGTGCGGCGGGTATCAGGCGGTGGTGCCGTATTCCACGATGCCGGCAATCTCAGTTTTAGCTTCATGACTCGTGAAATCAACGAACGTTTTAATCGTTACGATACTTTCAACCAACCGGTGCTGGCGGTGCTCCACGATTTGGGGGTGCCGGCCGAATTGAGTGGCCGCAACGATATCACCGTCAATGGGCGCAAAATCTCGGGTAATGCCCAATTTGCCGCCTCGGATCGTATGCTCAGCCACGGCACGTTGCTGGTCCATTCTGACCTCGATGCGGTCACGGCGGCGTTGCGGCCCAGACCAGGTAAAGTCGAATCCAAAGGGATCAAATCGGTGCGTAGCCGCGTGGCCAACATCAACGAATTCATTGAGACTCCTATTACTGCCAGCGAGTTGCGCGAACGGATTTTGGAAAAAATATTTGGCACCCGTGACCGTGCCCTCATTCCCACCGTGCCCTTTAGTGACGCCGATTGGGAAGGGGTCAAGGCCTTGCGAGCCAGCCGCTACGCCAACTGGGACTGGAATTACGGGCGCAATCCGGCGGCCAACGTACAACGCGCGCAACGCTTTGCGGGGGGTGAGGTCGATGTGCGCCTCGACATCCAAAACAACCACATCGTCACGGCTCGGATTTTTGGTGACTTCATGGGTCAAGGCGACATCGCCGACCTCGAAGCACAATTGACCAATCTGCGCTATGACGCTGCCGTGCTCGCCGAAGCTCTCGCCACTATCGATGTAGCCAGCTATATCGCCAACGTCAGTCGCGATGAATTGCTGGGTTTGATTGCCCCGTAAGGGCAACGGGTAGTATTGATACAAATATGTGGTCGTGACACCGCGGGTGTGGCGATCTATACTCAGTTTTATTGACACGAGTTTTCTTATTTACCACAGAAGAGGGGTTAACCTATGAGTATCGATACAACCACAAACCACCTGCCCGTTACCTGGATTATTGGGGCTACGGGTGGTATTGGGGCGGCACTTGCCCGTCGTCTCGCACCACAGGCTCAGCTCGTACTTTCGGCACGTAATGAGGCTCCACTTACTGCCTTGGCTAGTGAATTAGGTGCACAATCTTGTACTGTAGATGTAACCCAGCCAGAATCCATCCAACAGGCGCTAACGAATGTGCTACAAATCTACGGCCGTATCGATGCCGTGGTGCTCGCGGTGGGAAGTATTTTACTCAAAAGCGCCCATCGTACCTCGCTTGACGAGTGGCATACCACCATCACCCAAAACTTGCACGCCGCCTTTTATGTGGTGCGTGCAGTAACCGATAAAATGCAACGCCAACCGGATGGTGGCTCCATCCTGCTCTTTTCTACAGCGGCTGCCCAAATCGGTTTTGCCAACCACGAGGCGATTGCTGCCGCCAAAGCAGGGGTCGAGGGATTGGCCCGTGCTACTGCGGCCAGCTATGCCCCCCGTAATATTCGTGTCAACGTGATTGCACCCGGGCTGGTCGATACTCCACTCGCGCACCCGATTACGTCCAATGCTACGGCGCTTGAAGCGTCGCGCCAGATGCATCCGCTCGGCCGTATCGGGGTGGCAGATGATGTTGCACACATCGCTGAAGCGGTCCTTACATCCACATGGATGACCGGTCAGGTGGTGGTGGTTGATGGTGGCCTATCTGGCATCAAGAAATAACCGAGCAGTTACGCTGGTTGTACACAGGTGGTGTTGAGATGGCAGATACATACTGGAATGCCATGGTTCCCGAGTTAACGGTACGCGATGTGGCTGTATCGTTGGCGTTTTACCGTGTGCTGGGGTTTGCGGTGCGATTTCAGCGGAGTGGGATTTTGATCGTCGGGGCGCAGGGAGGATTCAGGGTGCGCGGCATGCCACGCACGTGCGATTAGGGGGGCGCCCTTTGTCGGATAATCGTCGGGGCGCAGGGGGG
>JBBAWW010000122.1:0-8239 GCA_040397035.1 Roseiflexaceae bacterium
GGCTACGACGGAGTCGTTTTGGCTGAATATTTTTCGTAATACCCCCATTAGAGGACGACTATGCAACGCACTGATGCAATCCAACTCGTCAAAGAGACGTTTAAACAGACATATGACGAAGCCCGTTACTTTCGCTTTGTGCGTGAGCTGACCAACGGCAATATTACCCCACCAAGCAATAGTCAGATGGCAGTACCCGAAGCCTTTACGGACCATGTCCAATCGTGCAAACGCTTGGGCACGTACCAGAGCGACCTCGGCGAGCTAATCGATGTTTTGGTGGTGCGGGTCAAATCGTCGTTCAAACTCGAACGCACCCGCACCGCCTTGCGCAACTTTGTGGCCCACAAACTCAAACGGGGCGATGGTGATGCCAACAACTACAAAGAAGCAGGCCTAGTAGCCTTTGTCTCGACAGATACCAGCGAGTGGCGTTTTTCGTTTGTGCGGATGGAATACCAAACCACCCGTGACCCGGTTACGGGCAAATACAAAGCCGAAGAACAACTCACCCCGGCGCGACGTTATTCATACCTGGTTGGCCCACAAGAACAGACCCATACGGCTCAAAGTCGCTTTGTGGATTTGTTGATTGCTAGCGGTCACCCCAGCGTTGATGCGGTGATGTCGGCCTTTAGTGTCGACAAAGTCACCAATGAATTTTTTGCAGAATACAAAAAACTCTTTATCGACCTCGCCAGTCATTTGCGCCAATTGATTGACGCTGATGCGGTATTGGCGGCTGATTTTGCGGGCAAAGGGATTAATCATAACGATTTCGCCAAAAAACTGCTCGGGCAAATAGTCTTTCTCTATTTTTTGCAAAAAAAGGGTTGGCTGGGGGTGGCACGTGGCGCGGCTTGGGGCAGTGGCCCGAATAATTTCATGCGCCAGTTGATTGATTTGGCGCAGCAGCGCAACCAATCGTTGTTTAACGATATCCTCGAGCCACTGTTTTATGACATCCTCAATGTCGATCGGGCGATGGACATTGATTGGTCTGCGCCGTTGCAATGCCGCATTCCCTTTCTCAATGGGGGCTTGTTTGAGCCGCTCAATGGCTATGACTGGCAGCAGACCACGATTTCGCTTCCTAATCAGTTGTTTGCCAATGACGCCCATACGGGGATTTTTGATGTGTTTGACCGCTACAACTTTACGGTCAACGAAGCCGAACCGCTCGAAACCGAAGTGGCTATCGACCCCGAAATGCTGGGTAAAGTCTTTGAAAACTTGCTCGATGTGGATGACCGTGCCGCTCATGGAGCTTTTTATACCCCGCGCGAAATCGTGCATTATATGTGTCAAGTCAGCCTCGCCCATTATTTGACCCGTGCCATGCAGGCTTTGCCTGAGCCGATTGCGGCGGCCGATATCGACTATTTGATATATCACGGCGATCAGACCACCGAATACGAAATGGCGCGGGCTCAAGGCACCAGCTATGTGCCACGTATCCCCGAAGCCATCCGCCGCAACGCCAAGCAACTCGATCAGGCGCTGGAACGGATGACGGTACTTGACCCGGCGATTGGCTCGGGCGCATTCCCGGTGGGGATGATGAACGAAATCGTGCGCTTGCGCCAGTTGTTGGGCGTCTACTTCCACGAACATCGTGGGCGCACCGTGTATGAGCTCAAGCGTCACACCATCCAGCAGTCGCTGTATGGTGTCGACTTGGCGGCTGGTGCCGTTGAAATCGCCAAGCTACGCTTGTGGCTGTCTCTGGTGGTCGACGAAGACGATGTTAGTCGCATCAAACCATTGCCGAACCTCGACTTCAAAATCGTGGTGGGAAATTCGTTGTTGGGTGTGCAAAAAAATGTACTCAACCATTATTTGTTTGAAGATTTGCAGGCTGCCAAAAAGCAGTATTTCGATGAAACCAGTCATGCCCAAAAGGACTTGCTGAAAGGCAAAATCACTGACATTATTGCCCAATTAACCAACAACAGTCACCAGTTTGATTATGATATCTTCTTCCATGAAGTAATCAACGACAAAAAAGGCTTCGACATCGTTATCGGCAACCCGCCGTATGTGCAATTGCAAAAATTCAGAGGGAATCCGGTACAGGAGTTGTACAAAAAAGCAGGCTACGAAAGCTACGATGCCAACGGCGATTTGTACTGCTTGTTTTATGAGCAAGGCTTGCGTCAGCTCAAGCAAGGTGGCACGCTTTGCTATATCACCTCAAATAAATGGATGCGGGCTGGGTATGGCGAAAAATTACGGCGCTATTTTTTGACGCAAAATCCCTTGTTGCTGATTGATTTGGGACCGGGGGTGTTTGAGAGTGCTACGGTTGACAGCAATATTTTGTTTGTGGCACGCGAAAAATACCAGGCTACAATGGTGGGCGTCACCTTGACCGACAACCAAGCCTTGCGTATGGGCTTGGCGCCGCTGGTGGCGACGCGCCAAGTCAGCCTAGCCGCTGTCACACATGAAGCGTGGTTTATCGGTAGTGCCGCCGAGCTGGCGCTCAAAGCCAAAATCGCTCGCATCGGCAAACCACTCAAGGACTGGGATGTAAATATTTATTATGGAATAAAAACTGGTCTCAATGAAGCCTTTATTATCGATACAGCGACGCGTGATGCCATCGTGGCTGCTGACTCTAAATCTGCCGAGATAATCAAGCCGATTTTGCGGGGCCGCGACATCAAACGCTATGGGGCGGTGTGGGCGGGATTGTGGCTGATACAGACAGAATTTGATTTAGATATACCGTCACTTTATCCTGCTGTCTATGCCCATTTGCGACTATATGAAACGAAAGCACGTAAGCGTACAGATAAAGGTGTCAATTGGTGGAATTTACGGGCGTGTGTGTACTATCCTGAATTCGCCAAGGAGAAGATTGTATGGGCACGGCTTATGCGTGTACACAAAACAGAAGAATTGTCATTTCCACGATTTAGTATTGTTGGTAATACTAATTACATTGTTGATAGTTTATGCTTTATTACTGGATTAAATATTCGATACCTAACGGCAATTTTAAATTCTCAATATGCGTGTCAATATTTTGTTCAAAACATTGCAATACTAGACAATGGTGGCATGCAAATGCGACAACAATTTGTTGAAAACCTGCCCATCCCCCCCATCACCACCGCTAACCAGCCGCTGGTGACGGATATTGAGGCGCATGTCGTGCAGATTTTGGCAGCCAAACAGGGCAACATTAATGCTGACACGCGGGCTGCCGAGGCGGCCATCGATGCATTAGTTTACCAGTTGTATGACTTGACCCCCGCCGAGATTGCCTTGATTGAGGCGGCCCAGCCAGGTGGGGCACAGGTGACGGCGAGTGATGATGGGGAGGATGAGTGACCGCTGCTAGTGACCACGACTATGCCAGCCAATTGCTGAGCCGGGCCTTGCAGGTGCCTTTGGACGTGGTGCCAGTGGTGGCGGTGTTGCGCGAATGCCTGCGCCGCACTGCCAGTGGTGTGGTGCAGAGCTACCCCATCCCAGCTCGCTTTGGGCGCCGGGCCACCCGAGTACAACGCTTAGCGCGTTTTTTGGATGGGCACGATGAATCGCTCGATGTCATCGTCATCGATGTGCGCGACGGGTGGAGCTATTACCAGCATCTCAACGCCTTGCATTTGCTCGCAGTACAGGCATTGCGGCATTGGTCTGATGATGCCCACGCCACAGCGGTAGTCATCTATCATGTGCCATTGGCGGCGCTGTGGCGGATTCAATTTGTGCAGATTGGTCTCGAGACCCAGCGCAACCATGCCACTCGTCAATTTCATACTATTGCGACGGTGACGCCAGCCCAGGCGTTTTGTCACGATGTATCACAGCCAGCGCAACGTGCGGCGCTATTTAATCAATTATTGCCCCTGATGCAATCGCCCCAAGCGATTACTTTGGCACAATTACAGGAAGGATTAATCAAAATGCCAACCACACCTCACGAAAAACTCCAACAAGCCATCGCCAATGCGACCGAAGCGCTCAATGAGCACTCCGAATGGGTGTTCCAAATGATGCAACAGCAAGGGTTAGGCAATCGCCCCAAATACGCCCAGATGATGATTGAGCTTGACCCGCTCGCCACGCAATGGTTGGAATTATCACAGCGCCTAAGTGCACTCGTGGATAGGCAAGTGAACCTGAGTGTGGCGCCGGCGCCAGTACTCAAAAATACGCCGGTGACAAATGCCCCCGAAGGCACGCTGTATACATTGAACGACAGTTGGGAGCATACGCAACCGATTCGGTTTGTGCATGCACAAGTGCCATATAAAGTGAGTTCGTGGCAACAGGTATACCGCGAGATACTGCATCAAATGTATATGAGCTACGGGATTGAATTCATCAATCAGATGAATCATTTGCATTCACGTGAAGCCAAGCGAGATTTTTTCACTAATACTACTGCCGAATGTCGCAATCCCAAATCGATTGGCCCCAATGACGAGTGGTGGTACGAATCGAACATGAGTGCCCAGAGCATGAATGCAGTCATCAAACGAGTCTATAGTTTGTACAATATTGCCTATGATTCATTTGCGGTATGGGTGCGTCGGTAGGGGGGGGCGTAGTGCACGTTGGATCGCCCGCGCCCAGATTTTCAATCGCACCCTGCCGCCCAAATAATCACCGGGTAGGCATTAATCGTGGCGTCGGGCGCCGAGGGCAGATGATTGTCACCAATTCACCGCTGGCGCACGGATATTTTTTGCAAAAATGATAAAACCACTATCTCCGCCGTCACCCCATGGCGCTACCTACCCCACGTCACCCCATGGCGCGGAGCGCAGTGGGGTCTCCGTATGTGCACAATGATTGTGGCGACCTGTAGGGAGATGGCACTCCGCTGGGCGGCATGCCATGACGTTGGGGTTGGTGAAGCGACGTGGGGTCTCCGTGGGGTAGGTAGGATTGTGGCGTACCTCGCCTGTCACACATCTTTAAGCGTTCCCTACTACCACCAACTCATCCAACTGCCGCCGAATCCCCGCAAACTCCTGATTTAAATCGAGTGTGTGGGCACGCAGGCGATTGCCATGCATAACGACGTCGGTGGCGGGACTGTGTAGGCCATCGGTTTTGGCATAGAGAATCAGTCCTGACACCGATTCCGGATGGCTTGCGGCATAGTTTTTGACATAACTAAACATCTGATACAGATTGTGCGAGTGGAGCGACGCCCGGTTGTATTGCTGTTGCATGCTTTTGCTGTAGTATTTCGTATCGATGATGAGGGTGTGATTGAGGAAGAAGAGTACGATGTCGGTCTTCATCCGGGGCAATTGGTGCTGGTTGCCAGCGTCGATCGCCCAATCGATGTGCGGTGCCGCCGCCCGCAGGGCAGGGTGATGTTGCCGGTAATAGGCCAGCACAAAGCGTTCGAATAATTGCGCCATCTGCTGGTCGTCGAGGAACTGCGCCAGCCGCGTGCCGCCGTCTGCGTTGCGCATCAACAAGCCCTGCGTAATGTATTGACAGATGCGCAACAGCAATGCATAGCGCTGTGTGTGCTGATAAAAGCGCACCGTCTGCCACGCCACACTGCGTAGGTCGATGGGGCCTATGCGGTGGAAGTGGAGGGCGAGCTGTGTGAGTGCGATTTTCTGCTTAGACTGCACATTACCATGCCGCAACAGCAGGGTGATGGTGCTTTTGAGGATGCGGTTGAACAACGTATCGGCAGTGAATTCATCGCTGATGCATGCTACGAGCCGACGTTGCTGCACTTGGTGGCGTATAGTGCCGGCCATGTCGATTTTGCCACGGATGGTCGCTAGGTCGTCCTGATGCTCTTCGTAGGCGTGATACAAGCCCTGTTTGAGGAGTTGTGTCGTGCCTCGCATCAAAATAGCCGCCAGCAAAGCGTGAATGTGCATGAATTCCTCGGCCGCGAGCGGCGCATATTGGTCATGCCGCAATGTCGTGAATGCATAGCTGAGCATGTAGTAGATGTTTTTGATGGGGATGTTACTGGACATAGACGGCTTTGCGCAATTTGCTAGACCACTCCTCGACTGCTGCCTGGTCGTCGAACCAGTATTCCTGGAGCATTGGGATGATGTCGTAGTCGACGATGTGAGAAAGTTGACCGAGTTCTTCGGGCTTTATGCATAGGTAACTATGACCGATACAAAACCCGCTGCCCAGTGTTATATCGGCGCGGATGGCCTCATTGAGGGCGATGAGCTGCGTGACGAGTGCGTCGAATGCGGGGTTGGCAAGAGAATTTTGAAAGTGACGGAAGCCATCTGACAGGAACCCCGGTGTCAGCTCGACAAAACTGAAGCGCCGGCGTAACGCATAGTCGATGAGCGCCAGCGAGCGGTCGGCGGTGTTCATCATGCCGATGACATAGACGTTTTTTGGCACAGAAAAGGGTTCTTTGGTATAGGCGAGAGTGGTCGGCTCACCGCGGTAGTCATTTTCGATAAGCATCAAGAGTTCGCCGAAAATTTTGCTGATATTGCCGCGGTTGATTTCGTCGATGATGAAAAAATAGCTTTGTTCGGGGTCTGCCTCTGCGCGCTTGCAGAAGTCATAAAAGTTGCCGTTTTTCAGCGAAAACCCATTGCCATCGGGACGATAGCCTTGGACAAAGTCTTCGTAGCTGTAGTTTTGGTGGAATTGGATTTTGTGGATCCGGTTCGCGTCTTTTTCGCCCATCATGGCATAGGCAAGTCGTTCGGCGGCAAAGGTTTTGCCGACGCCGGGAGCCCCTTGCAAGATAAGGTTTTGTTTGCGTTTGAGGAGTGCGAGACAGGTGGTGAGTTGTGCGCGTGACAAGTAAACTTCGTTGAGGAAGTCGTCGTGTGTGTAGGAGGATGGTGTTTTAGGTTTAGGAACTGGGGGTGGTGTCACATCTTCTTTCGTAATGTAATAGCCGAAGTCGATTGTGAGCGTGTGCATGGTTTGGTCTGGATAACAATCGGGAGTGAGTTGTGTGTTGAGGAGTTGTTGGAGTTCGGTGTCGGCGAGGAGGTACTGACGGATTTCGTCGTACATCTGGAAGCCATACGACACATTTAGGATATCGCCTCGTTTGAAAATGTTGTCCGTCGCAATGCGTGCTGCAACGGCGTTGAATTCCGAGAATTTGTAAATATAGTAACGCTCGGGATACCGCAGCCAAAGATAGGTACTAATCGAGTTTGTGGTTTGATACGACTGTTTGGCATCTGGGATGAGATTCATGGCTTCATCCGCACGTTGCATGAATGTGCGCACACGCTCCAAAACAGGTCGTGATTCATCAAACAAATCACGGAACCATGTGCGGGTTGCTTCGGCTTCGATACGCGCAAAACCGAGTATCATCCCGCGTGGGAAGAACATGCGATTTGTGAGTAGCGTTCCGGATTTCTCCGTTGCCTTTTCGAACATCGCCACAAAATCCGGCGCATCGATGTCCCAGTGCGTCTGGAAGTGTTTCACTGCTTCCCATTTAAAGCATTCGTTGGGCCAGTTGGCGGCGAATTGTGATTTATATGCGTTGAGCAGTTTAGCGAGTTCGGCGGCGTTTATCATTGTGGGCTCCATTGTTTGGGTGCGGGGAAGTATATCGTTTGAATGACGTCATAATGCAAGGTGTGTGAAGTATAGCATTGTGTCGCATTGGACGTAACGGAATGGAGTGGGCGGAAATGTGCCGGGTAGGTGCTGGCATTAGCGCAGGGCGCAGGGAGATGGCACTCCGCAGGGCGGCATGCCATGACGTGGTCTTTTCCCTCAACAATGGTAAGTCCTGGAATATTTCGTAACAAATTCTCTTATCAAAATCAGCCACACCATACTGAGTGTAGTTTTTCGTCAATAGAGTGAACGAGCCTAAGAGCCTTCGTATGTATCTAAAAGCACTCAAGGTACGTGATATACACACGCACCTCGAGTGCAAGACACCTACGAATTTAAACGATCAGCAAGGAGTTGTACAAATCGTTGTAGGGTTTTCATGTTAATTTCTGGACTATATCCACTTGCATAAAACCTGACACATACATTGTCTTTGCGTAAAAAAACAACAACCCTGGTGCACAATGCAGTAGATTTGTTACAATCTCCACTTATAGCATTTGATTCATCTACATTTGCTATGGGAAAGTATATTGTATTAATTTGATACTCTTTTTCCTTCATTTGTAATGACATAAACTCACTTGCACCTGCTGAAGTATGGAAATTAATAATATTTAAGTTAATATAGTCCGCACCAGAATCAAGACTAAATACTCCAGTAGGTCTTTCAAAT
>JBBAWW010000123.1:0-1130 GCA_040397035.1 Roseiflexaceae bacterium
TCACAACCGGCATGGAATGACGCTAGGGGTGAGGTGTTTTGGCGTAGGTATTGACATACAATGACATAATTTGCCATGAGACATCTCCTTAACCTACATACAACACAAGTGTCGACTACACATAGCGAATAACTTAATCGTTGTATTAACGTAAAAAATCGTAATACGTCGATTATACTGCATTTTCTCGTAAAATAGTTACGTGATTAACTCATCATTCCACTATAAACAATACCATCATACAAATCCACAAATGTGGACTTATGTGATGATGGTATGAAATTTAACGTAATTACGTGAGTATTATAACAGATATAACGTAAAAATACGGAATTTTTGTCAGACTACGTCGGCAAATGTACCGCTGCCCCAATCCGCAACAAGCCACAACTATAGGATTTAGCTGCCCCGATGCCACTTATCATCGTCTGACCCACCAGTACCGCGTCGGTTACCGTCAAGGTGCCCGCAAAGCGCACCGCATCATAACGCAAGGTACCATTGGGGTGCGTACCCATAATCATCGGCTCAGGGGTAATCGACAAATCGGCTGGGTTGACGGTAAAGCCCGCTGTTTCGGCTTTGCGGACCAGCCACTCAATTTGGTCGGCTTGTTCTGTCAACGATACCCGGCGCGCAATATGGATTGATTTTTTGGTGACATTGGCCGTCAAACGGAAGCGATAGACTCCCCCTGTCTGGATCTGTGCCACCTGCGCATCGAGGTCATCACGCTGACGAATCGGAGGCAAGGCATACCCCGCCGGCAAACTAGTCACGTCGGCATAGGCCAGCGCCTGGATCTCGAGCTGCCACTGCGTGCCGATGCGGTCAATCACATACAACACTTCATTGATGTCGCGGGTGTTATTGACATGCTGAAAAAGCCGCATGGTGCGACGATGCATATTATGACAATCTGCCAAATCACGCTGCACCTCTGGATGGGCTAGATTTAATTGGATACTCGTCAATGTCAACATGCGCAATGCTCCTTTCGTCCATGTCGCACATTGTAACGTACATTTGCTGTTTCTTGCGGAGGATTGTCTTTTTGGGGCGATTGTCACGGCACAGCCGTGCTGGAATCGCCCCTACGGTCCCTCCGACGATCTATGCATGCGCGATTG
>JBBAWW010000123.1:1230-7926 GCA_040397035.1 Roseiflexaceae bacterium
AGCCGTGCTGGAATCGCCCCTACGGTCCCTCCGACGATCTATGCATGCGCGATTGTCACGGCACAGCCGTAGACAATCTATGCACGGGCGATTGTCACGGCATAGCCGTGCTGGAATCGCCCCTACGCATTGATGCCTATCCCCACACCAACTGCATATCCAACAACACCTCATCGCGATGCCCGCCGCGTAGATAGGGCCGCATACTGGTGCGCACCTGCACGCCCGTATCACGGATCTGCGGGCGCACTGTGTTCCACGCCCACGCCAAATCGCCTTGGGTCTGGCTGGCACTGGCACGATAACGCACAATCGCATGCGTCACACGCCGGTAATAAATATCCAGCAGGTGGTTAACCAGCGCCTGGCGGTCAGCCACCACATATGCCGGCTCGAGATATTTGAGGCCGATGGTATCTTTGAGTTGGCGCAAAAACCCGCTAGCCGAATGGCGTATGCCAATCAGCTGATTCACCGTATCCACATAACGCATACTGGCCCGTGGATATGGCCGCAAGCCCGGCTCCACCAACAACGCCCGGTCAGCCATCATCTCGCTGTCGGTCAACAAATAATAGTCGTATTGGCCATGTGCCTGTGGCGCATCAGAATGCGGACTATCCCAGGTCGCATCCAAGTGGTACCACAAGCCATCGATATTAATCAGGTTCCAAGCATGGGGGCCACGCGCCACATTACCCGTCACAATCCGACAACCAATCCCCGCCGCCTCGCACAAATAACCCACCATCATGGCGTACCCGGCACAGACGGTACTGCCGTGCACCACCCCGTCATAGGCGGTGTAGCATGTTTTGCTGTGGTCATAGCGAAAGTTGGTGACGACCCAGTCGTGGATGCGCAACACCTTTTCGTGCACACTCATACTCGGCCGCATCATCCGCGCCACAATGGCCGCACTGCGTTGAAGCACCACCTCGCGTTGCGCGGCCGATTCACGGTATTCGACACTGAGCGTTATGTCGTATTGACTGCCTTTTTGACTGCGGAGCACCTGATACGAAGCGATAGCGTTGCGGGCGATATCGTTGCCGGCATTGACCAATTCGCCCATCAGCACTTCCGACGTAAATATATGTTTGGGGCCAGTAAAGCCCCAGGTGTGGGTTGGCACCCGCGCCACGATGAGTTCATCGACCTGCTGACGCAAGGCATCCAGATTATGCACAAACGGTTTGAGGGGCATGTGGTAGTTCCCTTGACGAATCTCGTACCATTATGCCATGACGATTTAGATAGGCGTTTTGTTTTGTTGATGAAAATAATGCCCTACCTGTTTGCACCCGCGTAATTGCCACATGATGGGGACGCATGCCAATGCCGTTACACCCAAAACCCCCAGCCCCGTGTGATGGGGGCTGGGGGTTTCGAACAGTGGGTTACTTAGCGGCCGGCGGCAGAGTTTGCGACTCTAGTTTCTTTGTTTGGGTAGCACGCCATGCAGCAACCCCCATAACCAGCACCGCCGCCACGACAATCCAGATCAACAAATTGCCGTAGGCAATGGTTTGCACCCGGAAGGCGATTTGCTTCGCTGACACAATCCGCGAGTCATCAAAACGCACCATCACATCATAGGCGCCACCATCCCAGCTATAGCGAGGCACATTGGTCAAGACCATGGCACCGCTGTAGACGTTGGCGGCCTGTTGTTTGGGGATTGATCCTTCCCAATAGGGTTGCACCGTCACAAATCCATTAAAGTCGCTTTGATTTTGCACCGCCACAATCGTTTTATAGCGGGGCCGATCAAGTAACGGCATATTGGTCGCCCCCGTAATGGTCACGGTGTAGGGCACGGTAATATCGGCTTTGACGCTGTCATAAAGCCAGCCCGCAGGTGCCCCTTCAACGCGGTATGTCGGAGTTTTCGTGCCAGCCACCGCATGCAGAAAAGCCAACTCCGCTTGTAATTTGGCCGTCGTAAATTGCACATGCAGGGGTTGGGGTTGTACCGGCACTTTGGCATCACTACTGGTCACCACCACATCAGCGGTATAGGTGGCGGCATCGAGGGTAGCAGGCAGCGTCATTCGTAGCGCATAATCACCGTTCGGGCAACTGGGGTCGTTGGATTGGAGCAGGGCCGTCACACCGTCTGTTGCGACCTTTTGGCTGTCGTGGCTCAACGCCGTCACCGTCACCGCCGACGCCAAGGTGGCGGCTTTGGCAAGGGCTGGAACAGTGGCGGTCACACAGACCGTGAGCTCGTTTTGACCAGCGTCAAGCGACCCCATGTCGAGTACCGATTGGGCGTCTTGATAGCCATCCCACGTCAAGGCAATCGCCACCGCTGGGCGCACAAAGGTATATTGCACGGGAATCGTCTCGCCATAGACCTGCACCGGAATTTCGAGGGTATAACGGCCACCACTCAGCAAATCAATGTTTTGGAGTGTAATGGGCCATTGCACCAAGCCATCTTTTTCGCTTACCACACCCAAATTAAGGAGTTTGGACGCCATATCGGGCACTGCTTGGTTTTGGGCATCGCGCAACAGCACCGTTTGGGGATCGATCGCCTGCGGCTTACTATCCCCTTTGGTCGTGCACTGCAACGACAAATCCACGGGATCGGCAGTGGTGAGTTCGCCCAGATCACGGGCATCACTATTCCCCACCCGTTGTAATTCACACTGAAATTGCGGGGTCAACGGACGGGTGGTATAGAGCACCACCGGGCGGTCGGCCACCAGCCCTTCCACCACCACACTCAACGTATGCTCCCCCCCTTGGTTGAGGGGAAGCGTCGCCGTGACCTCATCGTTTTTGGGGGTCATCGCTAATTGATCCGATGGGGTATTGTCATCTTTGCCATAAAACAGGGTAGTCTTACTCGCCGTAATGTCAGCTGGTGCCGATAATTTCGCCACCACCTCGATTTGTCCTTGCGACGCGGCCGGCGTATCGCTTTTTGGTTTGGTTATTGCTACGGTCAGTTGCGTATCAGTGGGTTGGAGCTCATAGCAGCGGCGCAACGCCAGGCTCTGATTTTTTTGCATGGTGACATTGACAAACAGCGGTTGATTGCTGGGGGGCAACAATGCCCACACCACCGGCTCACTCCCCGTATGCAGGCCGGTGCGTTGCACCGGATAGGGGGCAGCGGGTGCAGGATTAATGGCGTCACAACTCTGGGTCGCCTCCAAGGCAATATATGCCATGGCGTCAGATTGCACCCCTTGAATCATGGCCCCGAGTAGGTGTTGGGAGTCACGTGGGTATGCCATAATCTGGCTGGTGGTGGTGCCTGCATCGGGGTAACGGAGCGTCATACGTACCGTCGACCGCACAAAGGCAAACCCGGTAATATCAGTTGGTACCGCATTGACCGTAAAGGTCCAATTGTCGTTAATATCGCCAGCCACCGTTTTTTGGAATGTGGTGAAGCGCGCGCCTGACTGATTTTTTGGAGTTACGAACGTCAAATCATTTACATCCACCCTAAAATCGGTCCTGCTAGTATGTGGCGCAAAGACAAACGTCACAGCGCTGACCTGTTGATCGGCGCTAATACTCGGCTTAAACACCGTCGTATTGGCGCCACTATCGGCCACTCCTTGGAGCACATCGAGGTACAGGTTCGGTTTGAGGTAGGTCAGCACGCTGGCGAGGGCATGGGCGATGTCGTTGGCATTGGCGATATCGATGACTTTTTGGTTGCTGGCCGCAAAGGCCCCTTTGACCGCGGCAATTTCGGGTTGCGATTTTTCGTTGGGGTTTTGGAGCATCAACAAAAACACCGGGGCATCGATATTTTTGAGTTGCGTTTGCATTGCAGTGGTAATCGTAGCCGCTGATTTGCCCATATCGGTAGGGGCCCCATCAGTCAAAAAAATCACCGCTTTGCGATTGGTAGAATTGGTTTGCAACAGCGTGTTGACGCCCGCAAAGGCTTGGGTGTAGTTGGTGTCGCCTGGGGGCACTGCGGGGTCATTAATATAACCATATTTATTGGTAGCGCGGCTATCGGGTTTACTATAATCGACCGAGATGGTATCGAGTGCTTGGCGAATTGATTCGCGATTATCCTCATCCATACGCAGCATCGTCTGACCGGCACCGAGGATACCGGCAGCATCCGCAAAATGCACGACGCCTAGCCGGTCGTTGGTGTCGAGTAATTCAACCAACATTTTGGTGGCGTCATAGCGCAGACCAGTGGAATCTGAGCCTTTGCCAAAGTCACTTTTGGCCACCATGTTTTTGACCACTTTGCTATGCATCGAGCCCGAATTATCAATGACGACCACGATGTCGAGGGGGGCATCGGCAGATTGGGCAACCACGGGGCGGGCGGCGGCCACATATGCCACCACGGCGATGAGCAAGACGAGCTGACGAAGGATGCGATAGCGCATAATAATCCTTACTTCTACATATGTACACACATAGTAACATCTGATTAGATTCACACAATTGCGCACTACGTTTTTGACATGCTATGCGCAATCACCAACGACTACGGACTGTAAGTAATACCGGTGGGTACTTTACAGGTTTCGTTTTCGAATGACACATTCACGGTGTAGTCTGGGTGGGCAATCTTCATGATTGTCGTGACGACTTTCGTTGCCGATTCTTTGGCCACATCATTGATGCGCCGAACTGGCATACCTTGGATATCAGTTGTGACCGTCGGGTTACAGGCCATAGCGACCAATGCCTTATCAATATCAGCCATTGCGCTATCTTTCGTACGCTTGTCTTGGATAATCCAGGTAAAAAACCCTTGCTCTTCCGCAGTTTTTAATGATGTTTGATCAACATGCGTAGTCAAAATATGTGGTCCTTGCAACACAACGTTTATTTGCTTACCGCTGATGGTCACCGCAGAGCGCTTGTCAAAATCAAATTCTACTGATGAATAGACATCACCGGTGACATCGACGGTTACTTCATCTCCCTTGATGTTTTTGCCTAACCATGCCCAAAATTTTTCGAAGTTGCGACCATCTGCTTCGGCTAATTTTTTCCATGCTTGTACTTGTTCATTTGACGCCGTAAACGGAGCTTTATACACCCCGTGGGCAGCGACAAGTTCTGACATTTGCGATAATTCAATCACGAGTTGTTCTTCGGTAAGTGGAGTAATCGTAACGGATTGGTCCCAATTGGGACAGGTAATGCCATATTCATTAATCACGCTGACGAGTGCCCCACCCATGAAATCGCCTACTACAGCACAGCCTCTCACATAGGCAAAGGCACCGAGCACCATAAATCCGATAATCAAAATCAACCCAGTTATTGCATTCATCAAAAATTTCATCATAACACTCTCAGTGACAAACAATGTCGTCTGTCATATACACACTTACTGCTAACAATATACACGCAAAATCACGTATTACGCAATTTTTTGACGAATAACCAACTATACCTACGCAAAATTGCATCGCATGAGAAGTTGAAAGATAGAAAGTGCAATGGACTAGCGTAAAATCACAACACTCACTACCAATCACCTACGAATGCACAAATAAGTCAACTAATTACGGCAGCGTGGCAATCAGGGCATCGATATTTTTTTCAAAGCCGCTCATTTCATAGTACCAGCCGGCCACCAACTCAAACGAGTCTTGGCTGGGGTATTGCAAGGCACTCTCCATGCGCATTTCGACATAGGCGGGCCCGAGTGTATCGCGTAGTAACCGGAAATAATACAAAATTTCGCCGGCATCGACGCAACTCGGCACCACAATGGCATCAATTCCGGCAAATGCGCTAGTTACCTTGTCTTCATCATAGCCACCATCAAGCAGCTCAACCGAATAATTGTAGACATCGTCGACCAGCGGCCGGTAAGCCTTGCGTACAGCGAGTATTTGGGTTTTAAATGTGGCCACCTCTGTGTTGCACTTCGTGGTCAATGTGGCAGCCCTGGTGGGCCTGGATGTTTTGCTAGGTATGGGTGTTTTGCTGGGCTTAGGTGTGAAACTGGGGGTCAGCGTCAAACTAGGTGTCAACGTCAGACTCAAGGTCGCAGGAATAGTCGCAGGCATAGCCGTAGCCGTAGCAGGTGGCTGCGGGGTGATGACCACCACGATTGGGGTTGGGCGGACAGGCGTGCGCATCCCACAGGCAGTCAACAACAATGCACCGAGTACGCCCACCAAAAGCCAATTTTTCATAGCGCTCTATTCTTACTGATTAGCAACCACCACTGCTGTACACACGCATTTTTTGCAATGACGACAGTCCAGATTAGCGCAACACAAACTCACTAATGGTGCGATTAAAAGCCACGATATCAAACGAGCCCCGGATTTCGAAGCGCACTTTGCCCAATCCACTGATATACACTTCGAGCTCGCAATCGAGATCAATGGTGCCGGCTGTTTCTACCGAAAATGTTTGGATTTTGCTATAGGGAATCGATGTGTAGTCGACCTTTTTGCCCGTAAACCCTTGCACATTGGCCGCAATAATCCGCTTGTTGGTAAATACCACTTGATCGCGAATTGTTTTGAAGACGTCCAAGACTGTTTCGCCTTCAATTAAAAACTGATTGATGGGCGCCAGCATCTCGTTGCGGTTGATCGGCATCAGTTTAAATACGGAATTACTGTTGAAATCAATCACTTTCGGTTCCTCCCATTAATTCAATCATTTGTGGTAAACAATACCTACGCCAATCTAGGCGGCTCGTTGGTTGTGGGGCGGTGCATTGAT
>JBBAWW010000124.1:0-7890 GCA_040397035.1 Roseiflexaceae bacterium
ACATCTTTCGTAAAAACCAGCACACAGCTTAAATTGGCGTAGGTATTGTGAAGTATAAAGTGATAAAATAGACAAATACCAACCCCTACGGAGAAATACCTGCTATGCCAACACCGACATTGCTCTATCTCATCAACGGGCCGACGCGCCAACCAATCTCGCAACTCGATGATCGTTTTGCTGCATTTGGCTTATCTGTGGAACGCTATTGGGCCTATAACAACGAATTCCCTGCAGATTTAACCCGTTATCAAGGAATTGTGCTGGCGGGCAGTCCCCACGGCGCATATGAAGACATCCCGTGGATTCAGCGTGAACATCAGCTCATCCAAGATGCCGCTGCACTTGGCATCCCCATGCTAGGGATTTGTTTTGGCAGTCAGATTCTGGCGTCGGCGTTGTGTGGCCGTGACCAGGTGTTCCGGCGCAGCACCTGCGACATCGGCTATGTGCCAATGCACGTTTCACCCGTGGCACACACGGATCCAGTGCTGGGGGGCATGCCAGATGGCTCGCCGATGTTTGTCTGGCACAACGACGAGGTACGGGCCAATCATCCCGACATGGTGATTTTGGCGGCCTCCGCAGATTGCCCCAACCAAGTCTGGCGCTGGCGCGATCAGCCCATCTGGGGCGTGCAAGGACACCTCGAAATCTCGCTCGTCCATGCACCAGCCTGGTTTGCCGATTGTCGCGAAGTGATGATTAGTGATGGCGCCGATGTCGATGCACTCCTCGCCAACGCCGTCGAACAAACCGCCGCCCAGACTATTTTGCAGCGCTTCGCCGCCTACATCACCCATCCTACCCCTGTCAGTAAATAAGTGAGGCCCCAAATGGCACATGCAGAATATTGGTTTAGCATCGCCGAATATCAAGCGCGCCTAGCTCGCGTCCAACAAGAGCTACGGCGCCAAGGGCTCGATGCATTCATTGCGTTTCAACCCGAATCAGTCAGCTGGGTCACTGGTTTTTTTACCCGAGCCTATAGTAGCTTCCAATTTGCGATTATCCCCGCCAATGGCGAGCCGACGTTGTTTTGTCGTGATGTCGAAGCCTATTACCTCGATACCACCTGCCTCTACAACGATTGTGCACTCTGGAACGATAGCCAAGACACCACCGTGGAAGCAGCCGCTATTTTGCGGGCACGCCTAGGGGCAGATGCCCGTGTGGGTGCCGAATTGGGGAGCTGGACGTTGTCGGCGGCCAGATTTGCCACCCTGACGGCGTTGCTGCCCGGGTTTGCATGGCAAAACCAACAATCACTCATTGCCACCATGCGCCTGATCAAATCCCCGGCCGAAATCGCCTACCAGCGCCGGGCCGGCATTGCGGCCGCAGCCGGCATGCAAGCCGCCATCGACACCGCCCAGGTCGGCAATTCCGAGCGCGAGATGGCTGCCGCCATCTGTGCGGCGATGATTCGGGCGGGCAGCGACTTGGCAGGGCCAGGGGTGATGGCATCGGGGGAACGAGCCTATCATCTGCACGGTTACTACACCGATCGCGTCTTGCAATCAGGTGATATTGTCCAAATCGAGACGACACCCAACGTGCGCCACTACCATGCGCGCTTTATGCGGCCGATTCGGGTGGCGCATGCCAGTGACGAAGATTACCGCATCGTCGAACAACTCGTCGCCATCCAAGATGCTGCCATGGCCACCATCAAACCGGGTGTGGCAGCCACCGTCCCGGATGCAATCTACCGTGAAGGAGTGCTGTCGGCGGGGTTGCGTGACAGCTACACCAACAAAACAATGTACTCGGTGGGATTTATGCTGCTGCCAGTGAGCGGTGAAGATCTCGAAGCCTCACCGGTGGCTGATTGGTCATTTCAAGTGGGTATGACTTTACACACCTATGTGCTGGCCAAAGGCTTTGGCATGTCCGAAACCATCGCAATTACCGCCGATGGCTATGAGCGCCTGACCACGTTCCCACGGCAGTTGTTTGTGTCAAAGTAGGGGCGAATAACAGCGAATGAAATTCGCTCCATTCGCCCCTACGTCACACCGCGAATGAAATTCGCTCGATTCGCCCCTGTACCAACCGCACGGAGATTCCACGGGCACTATCGTGCCCATGGAATGACGTTGGGGTTAGGGTGCCACCGCACCCTCTGTATGCCCCCCGGCGTCATTCCATGCCGGTTGCCACGGCAACCGTAGCGTGCCCTCTGTGCGAGACAATGAGGAACATACCGTTACGGGTTCGCACTATCGATAATCAACGTCGCACCCTCGATGTTGGCGCGTTGGACGAGTGCCCCGGTGGTGGTATCGAGTTCGTACAATCCGTCCTCGCGACTGTCATGCGCCCAAAAGCGCGTAATCATAATGTGCCCGTCAATCGCCGCCATATCACCGATATGATTCCAGGTGTCGTAATCGTATTCCCAGTGGGTCGATTCACCGGTGACCAGATTGGTTTTGTAAATCAGAATCTTTTGGTTGTCGGCGACATTGGCCGGCCAACTATTATGCACCGTGTACAACATATCACCCACAATAGCGCCATGTTGCGGGTTGCGGGCGATCAACGGCAATGGCGTAAAGTGCGTCTCTCCTTCGTGGTAGGTGTAGACATCGGCAAAGGGGAGGAAATTTTCTTGGGGGAACGCACTTGTGCCATTAAAAATATAGGTGGTGCCGTTGGCGACGATTGAATCACGCATTGATATAGTCTGTTTCTGATCGAGGTTGCGTTGCCATTCAAGTGTATCGGCAGACAATACTTGGATTTCAAAGGCGACGATGTTTTGGGCGGCGTGGCTACTTCCTTGTACGAGTAATTCGTCCCCTACCAACATACTGTTTTCCAAAAACATGTCACCCCATTGGGTGCGGAGCTCGCGTTGGGCCAGAACCTTGCCGTCAGACAAACGGATGCGCATTACCACTGCTACAAACCCGTTTTCTTGACAGGCGACGATGAGCGAATCTTTGTAACGTTGCAAGGCATAAGGCTCCCTGCAGGTGATATAGTCGTGTTGCTCGGCAAGGTCGTAGCTGATTTTGGATACGATATATTTGTCTTCGTTGCTATCTCGCGAAAGTCCCAACCAGATATTTTTGCCATCATGAGTACCATCTTGGATATATGTCGTGGCCAAATTGCGATTGCCCATCACCTGCCAATTGTTGCGATCGACTAAGGAAATTTTGGTTTGCCCAAAACCACCAACTGCACCATCTTCACCAGTCACTACATAAAATGGGTTGGCGGGCATCACCACCGGTAAGACTTGGAGCTGGCCACAACTACACAACACCCACAGCATGGTAATGAACAGTGCGTAACGCATTAGGATGCTCACTTTCTATTTGCATCCCACCCCAAATTACTTGGGGTGGGATGTGGCACAATCAATTAATTGTTCCAACCGGCTGCCACGCGAAAGAGTTTGCTAGTCAGCCCCACTTCATCGGGCGCTACGGCGTTGGCACTGACATAATTGCCTACCGTATTGCCGTACATCAAGCGCAACCAGGCTGCATACATAGGGTCGTTGCTGTCGACATCGATGCCGAGCTTCAGATAAAACTTCCAGACCAGTTGCGAGCAATAAAGGGCTTTGTCGGTGTATTTGTTGGCCAAATTAAGGTTGTAGGGGGTTTGGCCACGATAGCCGTATTTGTTGACCAGTTGCTCAAATACGGCAGCAATACGGTGGACATCGATGGCACTGCGGTGAATGCCGACATAAAATGAACGATCTTTCCACGTATTCACATTTGTAAATTGCACGCCACCATTGCTGGTTGATTCATACACCACCAATTCGCCGTTTAACCGTTTGCCATAATAGATGCCCGAATGTTCGTACATAAAGGCCCAAAACTGACAGAGCGGTACGATAGCCCAGAGCTTACAGCCCTGTAAACCGGTACGCCGAAGCAACACATCCCCTTTTTGCAGGCGGTTGTAATGGGTGCTACTCAAGCGATTGGTTAATTTTTGGTCTTTGGTGATTTTGAGGAAAAGTGCCCCTGCTTGGGCCCAATCAGACAAGGCTCCTTGAGTATTACTTAGAGTTTGTGGACCACTCATACCGAGAAGGTTCATTTTTTGGGCACGTAAACGTTCAAAAGCGGGGGTGAGGGCGGCGATGTCGGCCGGTGTTTGTGCCGAAAAAAGTGCTAGCGCTACTTGCTCATAATCATTGCTGGCTAGGGCGCGGGCTGCGGCCGGCGAGATGTCATCTGTGCCGTCATCGTCATCGGCGGCATAACTAGGGGTGACGAGGCTCAACGTGGCAAGTACCATTAACAGGCTCACAAAACGATACCACATGGTCAGCTCCTTATTGATAAATTACGGATCTGACCCTATTTTGCACAGTGAGCATTACTTGAGCATTACCAACGTGCGTGAAAACATCCCCCAAATGAAGTTGGAAGCAGTAGGGGCGAATTATGCCGGCGAATTCATTCGCCGCTATTCGCCCAAATGAAGTCGGAAGTATGAAGTGAAGGAGGAAGTCGAAAATTGCAGGTGCGAGGCATCTCCGCACACACCAATATACCCGCACAAATCACCAAATTTCCCCAAAAACAATCCCCCGTCGACGTAGGTACATCGACGGGGGATTGTAGATTGCCCCCCTCAGCGAAACAAGGTGTCAATTGCCGCACTCAATTCACGCAGATTACTCACCACATGCACCCCATCGCACTGGGGGGCAATCAAATGCATGTAGTTGTCTTCGCGGTGCCAGCGCCATGGCTGCTCGGGGTTAAACCACAGTACTTTGTGAGCCCGCCGGCGTAAGGCTTGGAAGTCTTCGACGCGCGGAATGCCGCGATGATCGTCGCCGTCGCCCATGAAAATAACCGTGGTGTTGCGATCAACCGTGTTGCTGTGATCTTGCAAAAACGTGGTCAGACAACTGCCCAAACTGGTCTGATACGGTCCACCCTGAATCCGGTCCGGGATGACTTGGATGGCCGCCTCGGGACGGAGCTCTTGGAAGTCGCGGGTCACATCGGCAATCGTACGGTAATAAACAAACGGACGCGTGCGTTTGATTTGGTCTTGCAGGCCATACACCAACAGCAACATGAACGCCGCTGCCGCCCGCATTGAGCCCGACACATCACAAATCACGGTGATTTTGGGGCGCAAATCACGGTGGCGGTAGCGCAACTCCATCGGGATGCCTTGGAAGCGTAGATTGGCACGCACCGTCCGGCGGATGTCGGGGTGGCCGTGTTGGGCGCGTTTCATACGCAAGGCCGCTTGCGAGCGCAGACGGGCGGCGAGTTTGGCCACTTCGCGGCGGAAATTGGGCACGTCATCGAAGCTAAATTGATCAAACGGCCGGTCGAGGAATTCGTCGCGGTCACGCTCACGCTCGCGATCGTCGCGCCCAGCACCTTGCTCGGCCTGCATGATTTCGGCCAGTTGTTGGGCGATGGTGGCACGGTTTTCACGTAGATCACGTTCAACCGATTTGATTTGGCTGGGGTCTACGCCCATTTGGCGTAATTTGTCGAGCAATTCTTGTAGCAACGAATTGGCTTGGGTCATGCCAATCCCATCCATCGCCATGCGCATGGCCCACGACTGCGGCATGCCTTGGCTCATGTCGGGCATGGCGTCGTTGCGTTCGAGCATGTCACGCAATTCACGCTTGCTCATGCCTTGGCCCATCAAGGCTTCAATCAGACGTTGCAGGTCTTCTTCGCTGAGTTCGGTCAAGTCATCGAGCAGCTGTTGGAGCATTTCCTGGAACTGTTCGGCAGCGTCATCGGGCAAGCCGCCACCCGTTTGTTGCATGGGGGGCGGTTCGTCGACTCCAAAAAACTGCGGAAAGAGTTCGTCAAACACCGGCACATCGGCAGAATCTTTGACCAAGGTGCTGCGTAAGGCGGCTTGCACTACAGTGCGGTCGGTAATCCCACTTATTTCGAGTGCCCGCAGGGCATCGATACTTTCGGCAAGCGATATTCGGACATCACGCCCGCGCATTGCGCGAATAAACGTCACTAATCGTTCGTCCATGCTATTGCCTTTGTGTTATTAGCGGCGGCGATCGCGGTCACGGTCGCGCTCTTTTTCGTGGCGGGCACGGGGATCAACCTCACCCAATTCCCCGGCATCGCTCGGGGCGACGAGGCGGCGGGCTTTTTGCAAATCGCTTTCGTATTTGAGCAACACATTCAAGGTGGAGTCAATGGCGGCACGGTCGAGGTGGCGCACGTTGAGCTCGACCAAAGCCCGGGCCCAATCGATGGTTTCGGACATGCTGGGAGTTTTGCGCAAATCAAGTTGGCGCAGGCGTTGCACCATTTCGACCACTTGGGCGGCCAATTTGGGGGGCACGCCTGGCACGCGTAGATTGACCACGGCCAGTTCGGCGGCGGCATCGGGGTAACCCACATACAAAAAGAGACAACGCCGTTTGAGCGCTTCAGATAATTCGCGGGTGTCGTTGCTGGTCAAGATCACGATTGGCTTATGTATGGCCTTAATGGTGCCTAGTTCGGGGATGCTGACCTGGAAGTCGCTGAGAATTTCGAGCAAAAAGGCTTCGAACTCGGCATCGGCACGGTCGATTTCGTCGATGAGCAACACCACTGGTTTGGGGCTGGTAATGGCCCGGAGCAGCGGGCGCGCCAACAAAAATCGGTCAGAGAAAAAGACGTTCTCTTCTTGGGCGATGGCATCTGCGGCAGCGGCAAGGGTGGTGGCATTGCTGACCATGCCGCCGACACGCTCGCGTAGGAGCTGGGTATAGAGCAGTTGTTTGGCGTATTCCCATTCGTAGAGGGCACGGGATTCGTCGATGCCTTCGTAGCATTGCAGACGGATGAGTTCGCGGTCGAGGGCGCCGGCACAGGCTTTGGCAAGCTCGGTTTTGCCGGTACCTGCCGGACCTTCGGCGAGGATTGGTTTTTCGAGTTTATTGGCGAGAAAGAGTGTGGTGGCGATGGTATCGTTGGCGATGTATTTTTGGCTGGCAAGACTGGTGCGAACGGCGTCAATATCACGAAACATACAAACCCTCGCTTGCTAATGGGAGATTTTTCCATACGTGTATTATAGATCATTTCGGCAATGCGAGTAGTGCCAGTATGCATGGAGCCCAGCTGGTTTTTGTATCACGCAAAAGTAATCGCGACAGATAGTTACATTTATTTGAGTACGTTGCCGGTGTTTGGTTGTCTTTTGCCTGCGTAGCGTGGTACAGCTGACGAAAATACTTAACGATTGTGGACTAGTCTTGACTCATGTCGTGAATTGAAATAAAAGTGGTTGCGTGTTCCCCACAGGCGTGTCGACACATAATTAAGGTAAAAAGTCATTTTATGCCGCCATAAATTAGTGTAGGTATTGGAGAGTAGCTACCAATATTGAAAAAAAACAAAAATCAGTACATTTTGTCATGGGTCAAATCATAAAACACCTGTTATACTTATACGTGCACTAACTAGAAGATGCGTGATATCGATAGGCGTAGTGTTGGTAATAACGGAATTACCGGTGATGCGTGGCAACGATTGTTATTGAAATAATACGTGGGAGAACGTAACAATATGAAACACATAATGGTATATGTTGCTGTGGTTGTATTGCTTTTTTGCAACAGTCTGTATAATTCAGTGCCACGTACATATGCCGCAACTAAGGATTGCAGTGCTCGTGGCCAGTTTGTTGATTTGAGCGGGTGTAATCTCTCTTACGCTGATCTCTCACACGCTAGTCTTCCATACGCCAATCTCGCGAATACCGATCTCACAGGTGTCGATCTCTCTTATGCCGATCTCACGGGTGCCGATCTCACGAGTGCCGACCTATCCGCTGCGTATATCGACACAGCAGATCTCTCTTATACCAATCTTACCGATGTAACCATGACCCCAACAAAGACCAAAACAGTGA
>JBBAWW010000125.1:0-7802 GCA_040397035.1 Roseiflexaceae bacterium
ATTTAAAATTACTTCCGCCGAAACTGCACAACAAATTAAAATCGCAGATTGATCGGATAATTTTCGCACTTTGGCGTATCAATGCACCGCCACAGGACAAGCTTGCGGCCTAGATTGGCGTAGGTATTGTATACTATGCATATACAATAGAATTCAGAACATATTTCCATTTTCATGCACAGTATTTCTTGGCATTATTTAGTTCGTTATCCAATGGTGTCGCTAAACCCCTCAGTGCAGAGCTATTCGATTACCTAGGTTGTGTGGTTCGTCCAAATTCAATTGAACAAAATGACCGAGTCGTACGTCGTTTATAGTAGTTACGTATTTCCTGTGATTTCACACAGAACTCAGGAATTTATCACGGAACAACGAGTACTTCACGAAACGAAAGGCGCACCACTACGATGGCAAATGCTGTTCAATCCGATGTCCACATCAGCCAGGTCAATGATGCAATGAGTCACATTACGATGACCGTCATTGCCGATGTCCTCGAGGCGCTCCAAGACCACAACATGTCAATGTCACGGTTTGCGGTGCTTCATTTGCTGGATGTTAGCGAAGGGATGACGATTACCACCGTCGCTGCGAAGTTAAAGTTGTCAATTGGCAGTGCGAGTCAGCTGATTGACCGGCTCGAGATTGATCGCTTTGTGATGCGTCAAGATGACGACTATGACCGCCGGATTCGGCGGATCTGGTTGACCGATCAAGGTGCACATATGATTTCGCGCATGAAAAAAATCCGCTTGCGCCGCATGTCATCGCTGTTGCAAAACACCCCCCCACATATTGTTGAACAATTATGCGCTACAATGCACCTCGTGATACCGTACTTATCGAAGGATTCATTGTGAGCCACACCCCCCACCAGCGTATCGACTACGCGGAAACACTCCCGCATCGTACCAAAATAATCATTTTGGTGGGTGTAATGCTCGGATTGTTCTTGGCTGCCCTTGACCAAACCATCGTGTCAACTGCCATGCCTGCCATCATCAAAGATTTGCAAGGCCTCGATTATGTGGCATGGACATCGACAGCCTATCTACTCGCGAGTACCACCATGGTACCGATTTATGGTAAATTATCCGACTTGTTTGGGCGCCGGATAGTGTTGTTGTCAGGAATTGGGGTGTTTTTGCTGGGATCGATTCTGTGTGGTATCTCACAAGACATCTTCCAGCTCATCGGCTTCCGCGTATTACAAGGCCTAGGCGCTGCCGCACTCACCTCTACCGCCTTTGCCATCCCCGCCGACCTGTTCTCGCCAGCCGAACGACCGCGCTACATGGGGCTGTTTGGCGCAATTTTCGGTTTGTCGAGTATCATCGGGCCGTTCCTTGGTGGCTATTTAACTGATAGTCTCAGCTGGCGTTGGGTTTTTTATGTCAATATACCCATTGGCATTCTCGCGTTCTTCTTTATTCTGCGCACCATGCCCACCCTCGCAAGTGGCATCAAAGCCGCCATCGACTGGGCAGGCGCAGGTACCCTCGTTTTGTCAGTGGTACCGTTATTGCTTGCACTGACGCTCGACAAAGAAGTCCATGCCTGGGATTCCCCGGTCATTATCGGACTCTTTGCGATGGCCGCAGTCTTTGGCGCATTGTTTATCTATGCCGAAACTCAGGCCGCCTCGCCCATCATCAAACTCTCGCTCTTTAAAGACCAGATTTTCAGCGTCACGATGATTACATCGTTCCTCAATGGCGCAGCTTTCTTTGGTGCGTTTTTGTTCTTGTCGTTGTTTTTGGTCAATGTGTCAGGTGTCAGTGCCACTGAAGCAGGCACCGCCCAAATCCCACTGATGCTTAGCTTCGTGGTTGGGAGCATCGTGTCATCCCAACTGGTCGCCCGCACCGGCCGCTACAAGCCCTTCATTTTGTTTGGCTTTGCAACGATGTTACTGGGCTTCTACTTTATGACCCAACTCAACGTCGACAGCAAAAGTCGCGACGTGGTCTGGCGCATGTTAATCCTCGGACTTGGCCTTGGACCCACCATCCCATTGTTGAATTTGGCCATGCAAAACGCCGTGCCGTTTGCCTATATGGGCACCGCCGTCGCCAATCGCCAGTTCTTCCAACAACTCGGTCAAGCCACCGGCGCGGCGATTTTTGGAGTCATTTTGACTACCACCTTGACGGCTCAAATCAAAGTCGAAATGAAACCCATTTTGGACACGATGCCAGCCGCCTCCCAACAACAATTCGATAGCGCCAAGTTGCGTAATTCGCTTAGTGCCGATGTCACAGGCAATCAGTCTATCGAAGGTACAATGATCAACGGCGTCAATACGCAATTTGATGCACTCACCACCCAAATCACTTCCGCCGTGCGAGACGGCGACCCCGCCGCCAAAGCAGCCATTGCAGTCAACCCAATGGTGCCGGACCAACTCAAACAAGGAATTGCGAGTGGTAGCTTAACCGTCGCAGCGTTACCCAAAGTCCTTGACGGATTCACTACCGCTCGGGAGACGGCCATCAAAAAAGCCCGTAGCACCGCCACAGAGATTGGTTCGGCTATCAAACGCGCCTTTGCCCGGAGCATTACCCAGATCTATAACGATGCAATTTGGTTGGTGGCGCTTTCGTTTTTGCTGATCATCTTTTTGTTACCCGAAGTGCCGTTACGCAAAACCAACCGTGATGCGGAAGTCGTGCTCGAATAACATTCGTGTGTGCAGACGGGGCAAGGGCAGCCTTGCTCCGTTTTTTTGTTTGCTCGCACAGGGCCGCGGGAGGATTGTCAGTTATCTCGCACAGCGTACGCAGAAGAATCGTCATTTATCTCGCACAGGGCACGCAGAGGACGCAGGGGTATGCGGGGCGATTGCCCACGGCAAGTTGACATGTGCCTGTTGTAAAAATCGTTGCGTGTACGCCGTGGAGTAATCGCCCTTACGCGTTGACTTCCGACGTCACTTCATACTTCCGACGTCACACTTCCTACTTTGTTTTTCTCGCACAGGGCACGCAGAGGACGCAGGGGTATGCGGGGCGATTGTCCACGGCGAGTTGACATGTGCCTGTTGTAAAATCGTTGCGTGTACGCCGTGGAGTAATCGCCCTTACGCGTTGACTTCCGACGTCACTTCATACTTCCGACGTCGCACTTCCTACTTTGTTTTTCTCGCACAGGGCACGCAGAGGACGCAGGGGTCACGGGCGATTGTCCTATGGGCGAATAGCGACGAATGAATTCGCCGGCATGATTCGCCCCTTCCTGCGTACATCTGGTATGATATGGACACTTCTTACCCAACAGGATATTCTCATGGTGTTGCCTCATCACACAATCACCGCCCATGCCCCGGTGCGAATTTGCGACCTTGGTGGCTGGACCGATACGTGGTTTGCCGGTCATGGTCGGATTTGTAGCCTCGCCGTCGCACCCGGCGTCTCCATACAAATAACCACAACCCCCACCAACGATAGCGCCACGATTACCGTCGAAGCCGTCAATTATGCCCAGACCATGCGCTACCCCGATCAGATGGGTGAACACCCGTTGCTCCGGGCGGCTATCGCCGAAATCCCACCGCCTTCCGGGTACCATGTCCACATTCGCGTGGCGGCCCAACTACCGCCCGGCTGTGCCACCGGTACCAGTGCCGCTGTGGCCGTCGCATTGCTTGCGGCACTGTCGGCCTGCCATGGGTTAGATACCAGCCCCGCCATCCTGGCACGCCGCGCTCACCAACTCGAAACCGATCGGCTGGGCTTGCAATCGGGCATCCAAGACCAAATCGGGGCTGCCTACGGTGGTTGCAACGATATCACCATGACGGCCTACCCCACGGCAACCGTCAGCCAGATTGCGCTCACTGATTACACTGTTGCCCAACTCAATCAGCAAATGGTGTTATTGTATTTGGGCAAACCACATATTTCATCCGCTATCCACCAACAAGTCATTACCCGATTCCAAGCAACCCCCGCTGCCCAACAATTACTCGAGCCACTCCGTCACATCGCCTACGCCGGTAGTATCGCACTCGCAGACGGCAATTTGAGCACGTTTGGCTTGTTGATGCAAAAAAACACCGCGGCGCAACGGGCATTGCACCCCATGCTCATTAGTGCTGATGTCGATGCCATCATCGTGCTGGCGCAACAGTACGGCGCATTGGGCTGGAAGGTCAATGGCGCCGGTGGTGATGGTGGCTCACTGGTGGTATTGTGCAATGACAATCCAGCCCAACGCGATGCGTTTGTGGCGAGTGTCCAACAACAGCTCCCCCACGTGCAGGCAATCCCCATCCACTACAGTCCCACTGGCGTCCAAGTAACCATTCAAACGATAGCAGAGGTCTAAATGAGTCACGTATTTCACTTGCATCCCACCATGTTTGGCGAAAAAAGTCGGTTGCTGCTTGATAGCCCCGACTTCATGGTGCACACCTTTTTGTTTGACAGCGGCGTGGCTGGCGTGCGCATCTGCAATAGTCGCGGCGAGCTCGTCATGTTGCCCTACCAAGGCCAGCAAATCTGGTCAGCCAATTTCGATGGCCGCGATTTGGGCATGCGTTCGATGTTCGACGAACCACAACCCACCACCACCTATTTGCACACCTACGGCGGCTTGTTCATTCATTGTGGCGCCACCCGCATGGGCGTACCAGGCCCCACCGACAACCACCCACTCCATGGCGAGCTCCCCAATGCCCGTTACCAAAAAGCGTGGCTGACCCTCGGTGAAGATGCCACCGGCAAATATGTCGCACTCAGTGGCGCCTACCGCCATACCGTGGCCTTCAACGACGATTATGTGGCCACGCCCGAAATGCGCTTGTACGCCAATCAGACCATCTTCCATATGTCACTCGAAATCCAAAACCGCAAACAAACATCCATGGATTTGATGTATCTAGCGCACATCAACTTTCGCCCCATCGACAATGCCCAGCTCATCACCACCGCCCCCGCCACGGCCGAAGCCATCCGGGTGCGCCGCAGTATCCCCTCGCACATTTCGCCACCGACTGGCTATCGTGAATTCATCGACCTGCTCGGCGCCAATCCAGCACAGGCCAACACCCTCACGCCTAGGTTGGGATTTGACCCCGAAGTGGTCTTTACCATCAACCCACAGGCCGACGCCCGCGGCTGGGCCCATAGCCTGCAAGTCAATCCGAGTGGGAGCGCTGACTATATGGCGCATCGCCCCGAGCAGTTGCCGTTTACCATCCGCTGGATTTCACGCACGCCCGACCAAGACTGTCTCGGTTTTGCGATGCCTGCCACCGCCGAACCCGAAGGCTACAGCGCCGAAAAAACCAAAGGGCACCTGCAATCTATTGCCGGCGTGACGACCTGGCGGGCCGACTTTGTGGTGGGCACCCTCGATAGCAACGAAACAACCCAAATGCGCGCCCAGATCGATCAACTCAGCTAAACCAAATTAAACCCCCTCATCTGTGCGGATATGCACAGATGAGGGGGTTTGAGTCGGAATTATTCTGGCTTGGGCGAGCGGTTTTTGACGCGTTCGCGGAGTAACAAGATAATCCCTACCAAGAGTGGAATCGCCCCCACAATCAGCCCAATATTGTCGGCCATCAACAAATAAGCCGAACTCTGGTGCGCATACTGCTCAACATGCGGGGCAAACGCGTTTTGTTCTGCTTGCGACGTTGCATTCAGTACCGCCAAACGAAATACCACCGGCAAGATTACCATCGGCACCCCAAAGAAAATCAACAAACGCGCCCACATACTTACTTCCCTTGCAAAATCAATTCAATGCGGGCCGAATCTGCTGCCGTCAAGGCTGGCGCAGCCAAGGCACCCACACATTCCTTGATTTGGTCGACCGAGCTGGCACCAATCAAGGCCGTGGTAATCCGGGCGTCACGCAATACCCACGACAAGGCTAGTTGAGCGGTGTTTTGGCCACGTTCGTGCGCCATATCGCGCAACTTGGTAACGATGGCGATTTTGGCGTCGGTGACACCGGCCGGCTTGAGGAAGCCGTGGGGCTTCGAAGCCCGTGAGCCATCGGGAATCCCCTGCAAATAACGATCTGTCAACATGCCTTGGGCCAATGGCGAGAAGGGAATACAGCCCACGCCACTTTCACCCAACAAATCAACCAAGCCGGTCTCTTCGATCCAGCGGTCAAACATGTTGTATGACGGCTGATGAATCAAACACGGCGTGCCCAATTGCTTGAGGATGGCAAAGGCTTCTTTGGCTTGGGCTGGACGATAGTTGGACAAACCGACATACAAGGCCCGACCACTGCGTACGATGTAATCGAGGGCTTGCATGGTTTCTTCGAGCGGGGTTTCGGGATCGGGGCGGTGATGGTAGAAAATGTCGAAGTAATTGAGGCCGGTGCGTTTGAGGCTCTGGTCACAGCTCGACACCAAGTATTTGCGTGAGCCCCATTCGCCGTAGGGACCAGGCCACATGTAGTAGCCGGCCTTGGACGATACCACGATTTCGTCGCGGTAGGGTGCCATGTCGTGGCGCATGATTTGCCCAAAGGTCTCTTCGGCAGAGCCCGCCGGCGGACCGTAGTTGTTGGCCAAATCGAAGTGCGTGATGCCCATATCAAAGGCAGCCAACACCATGGCACGTGAGGTTTCGTATTTGTCGACCCCAGCAAAGTTGTGCCACAACCCTAACGACAACGCAGACAACTTGAGACCACTCCGACCAGTGCGATTGTAACGCATGCTGGCATATCGACTTGCATCGGCGACATACGGCATTATGCGACTCCATTCAGATAAAGAATTTGCGGACACCTGTATGATACCCCAAACCAGCAAATCACGCATATTCAGATTTGGACCGTTTAATCTGTATGTATGCCGGAACATTGGTCTGCTTGCGACATCCCTCTAGAGTTTGAGCAAAGCTGTTGTGCCCCGCCCGTAACAATTCAACCACTACTTGATCGACTTGTTTGGCATCAAAACTCACTTTGGTGAGTTGCTCCATCATGCGCACCGTCGCCACTCCGGCAATTTTAAGCGGGCCATGTAGCGCCACAAAATCGGCCAACTGATCGCGTACTTCTCTCCGGCGCATATTCAGTTTTGTCAACTCCGCATCAATGAGTAGCAACTGCAACATATTGCACCGCGCCAGCCCCTGCGTATCATGCCACCATGCCCGATTCGCCACATACGCCCCAATCCCGCGCATGAGTTGCTGGTGAGAAATAACCTGCCCCGTCCATTCGTGAATTGTGGCTTGCAATTGCGGATCTGATGCGTTAAACACACCTAGTGATGTGGCCTCCTGCAAGGCACAGACAATTTGCACGACTTGATCGATTGGTGTAGCATTGGCGATTAACGGCGCCACCCGAGCCGTCTCCGGAATCAAAAAATGTGACATGGTATTTCCCTTTCGCTATAACATATTCCACGTCAATAACCGTTTTTGCAGCATCAAAAGGTACGCGTTTAGCAAAAGTCGTATTTTTTGTGCCTGCCTAAAATTTATTTGGATATACTCACTAATTTTTTTGCAAAAGGCGGATTGTAATATGAAGTGCGACAGTTAAAACGGAAATGAATCCCCACTGACAACAGGTGTAAAATGGAGTTACTACACAACACTTACACAGGAGTCATCAATGGGGTATCATCATTTTAGCATAGCTGAACGCGGTCAACTTGACGCATTGTACCGGCTCAATTGGACGACACGTCAGATTGCAGTCCACTTGGGACGCCATCACTCGACCATTGCCCGTGAATTTCGCCGTGGACGTCATGCTGACGGCTACCATGCACCGCACGCCCACAATGGCGCAGTCCAGCGTCGACATGGCTC
>JBBAWW010000126.1:0-7699 GCA_040397035.1 Roseiflexaceae bacterium
TTCCTACTTCCTACTTCCTACTTCCTACTTCCTACTTCCTACTTCCTACTTCCTATTTCACGCTTCCTACTTTTGATATGTCATAATAGGAATAATTGGCTATCAATAATAGGAACATTGCTATGCAGGTTTTGGAACTCGCACAGATTACCCTCGATTATGGGCGCCGGCGGGTGCTCTACGATTTGTCGTTGCAGGTGACCACCGGCCAAGTAGTGGTGGTGACGGGCAGTAACGGCAGTGGCAAAAGTACCTTGCTCCGGGTGATTGCTGGCTTGCAATCCCCTACCGCTGGTGCGGTGTGGTGTATTGCTGCCGGTGTGCGCTATGCCCCGTCGCAGATGCGCCATGCCATCGGCTGGATGGCCCCTGATTTGATGCTCTACCGTGAACTCACTGGCCACGAAAATCTGCGCTTTTTTGCGGATGTACGGGGCTTTGCCATTAGCGATGCCGCCATTACCGATTTGCTCGCCGAGGTTGGTTTGGCGGGGCGTGGGGGTGACTTGCTAGCCACCTACTCGTCGGGGATGACTCACCGTTTGCGCTATGCCTATGCCTTGCTCCACCAACCGGCGCTGTTGTTGCTCGATGAGCCCAGTGTGATGCTCGACACCACGGGGCACGAATTGTTGGCGCGGGTGGTGGCTCGCCAACGCCAGCACGGTATGACGATTATCGCCACCAACGACGAACGTGAGCGGCGCTTTGCCGATGTATTAGTGTCACTCGAGGTTGCAGTATGATTAATCCACAGATTTGGCGTGCCACCCGGGCGATTTTTGTACGCGAATGGCGGAGTGAACTCCGCAATCGTCAAGCCCTGAATGCGGTGGCCTTGTTTGCGATTTGTAGTGTGGTGACAGTCAGCCTCGGGCTTGGCCCGTTGATGCGGTCGGCCGATGTGGCCTTGGTGCATGCGGCGTTTTTGTGGATTGTACTGTTGTTTGCGGCTTTTACGGCACTCTCACGGGTGTTTGTGGTCGAAGAAGAACAACGCACCGCTGCCGCCTTGCGCCTGGCAGCCCCACCAATTGCCGTCTATTTGGGCAAGCTCTGTTTTAATTTGGTGCTATTGTTGGGCTTGACCATCCTCGTGGCTGTTTTGGCAATTGTGCTATTGAATATTCGGGTTGGTGCGTATGATTTGTTGATTGGCATATTGCTGTCGGGGTCATTGGCGTTGGTAGCGGGTACCACGTTGGTAGCAGCGATTATTGCGCGCTCGAGTTCGCGAGGGGCCTTGTTTGCCGTATTGTCGTTGCCCATCCTCATCCCCATGTTAGTGACGGCAGTGCGTGGTACCGCCTTGGCGTTTGCTGGGGTGAGTTGGGAGCGGGGTATGGCCCCCATCCAAACCTTGTTGGCCTATGCCGTGGCGATGTTTGTGGCGTCGTTGTTTTTGTTTGCCACGGTATGGGAATAATCACATTGGATTTGTCGAGTAGTTGTATGAAATTTGTATAATCAGCATTGCAATGCGCTTTCTCACTATTTGCTCATATACAGTGTATCGGGTATTATACACACAATTGTTGCACTGTACTGAGGAGATGTGATGGCGCTTCGCAAAGGTGACGGTGTGAAAATATTCCTCGGATTGTGGATTGCCGCAGTCATTTATTCCATGTTCTTGGTGGTACCACAGTACGTTGGGCTTGGTGATGCTGGGCGGATTATTATCGTGCATGTCCCGGTGGCATGGGTTACGACGGCGGCGTTCTGCTTGTCGGCTATCTATAGCATCATCTATTTATGGAAGCGTACCCCGAACAGCGATGCTGCCGCAGTGGCTGCCGCCGAAGTGGGTATGCTTTATTGTATTTTTGCGACGGTTACCGGTTCGATTTTTGCCGAGGTGGTGTGGGGCACGTTTTGGAATTGGGACCCGCGTGAAACATCAATCCTCGTGTTGCTGTTGATTTATGCGGCCTATTTTGCGTTGCGCTCGTCAGTCGACGATAGTGAACGACGGCGGCGTTTGGCGGCCGTCTATAATATTTTTGCGGCAGTGACGATGCCCTTTTTGTTGTTTGTGGCGCCGCGCATAGCTGATAGCACCCTCCATCCCAATTGTGCCTTTTTGCAAGGCAGCAAGTGTGAAGGGGTATCGTTGAGCCTGACTGGTGCCAAAATTGCTCAATTGGGTGACGTCGTCATCGAGCTCAAATCATTGACCAAAAGCGATGCGTTGACGCAGGCGACGATTGAAGTACGTATGCCCGGCATGAAAAATATTGCCACCTTGGTACCAACACTCGATGGTGCGGGCAAGCCGGCAGATCGTCCTGAGTTCCCTGGTCAACAATTCCGCATGGTATTGCTCGAAGCCGATCCAACCGCCGGGACGGTACGGGTCAACATGCAGGCACCAGGTACAAATCTGTTGAGTAATTCACGTACCTTGTGGGTGTTTTTGGCGAGCAATCTCGGATTTTTGGGATTGGCGTATTGGTTGTATCATATCCGGCGGACGATTTTGCAGGTGCAGCTGACGCTGACCCCAGGGGAGATGACCATATGACCATATTACTCGATGCAGGGGTAGCCATTTATGTGGCGATGACGACGGCATTGATTGTTTGGGTGGGGGTGTTTCTCTTTTTGTTGCGGATTGACCATGCCACCCAAGACGTGGCGCGCCAACTCAACGAACGTACTATATCAACCGATGCGACCCCGCCACGCGCCACTATTATCAGCAATGATAGTGCCAGACAATAATTTTGGGCGATAGCGTGAATTCTAGAAGGATGTTCAGATGAGTAACATGACAGTGCCGCCAGCGGCCAAATTCACATTAAAACCGCTCCACATGATTGGGATTGCGATTATTTTGTTGTCGATTGTGTTTGGGTATTATGGCCTGAGTGCCTCGATGCGTCCTTATACCACCATGATCTCGGAAGCCAAAGATAGTGGCCGGGGTGTGCAATTGGCCGGCTTCCTCGGGAGTACGGGTGAATACAACGACGATGGCAAATTCACCTTTTTGTTGCAAGACTCGAGTGGCCAAAAAATCGCTGTGATTTATAGCCAACCCAAGCCGTCGAATTTTGAGCAGGCGGTGAGTATTGTGGCGATTGGCAATTATGATGTTAAAAGTGGTAATTTCATCGCCGAAAGTCTGCTCGTGAAATGTCCATCCAAATATCAAGAACAGCTAAAAACTACTGCGTCCAAATAACGCGTGACTAGAAGCGAGGGCGGGATGTCGATTTATTTTTTTGGGACATTGTTAATCGTGGCCACGATTGCCATGGCAGCCATGGCAAGTATTAGTTATTTGTTGGTGCCACTTGGGCGCCCACAGGCATTGGTGTATGGTCGGATTGGCACGCGTCTGACGATGGTTGGGGTGCTTGCCGTCGTGATAATGTTGAATTATTTGTTTGTTGCCCAGCGCTACGATGTCGAATATGTCTACAACTATAGCTCGCAAGAGCTCGAATCATACTTCCGGGTGGCGGCTGTCTGGGCCGGTCAACCGGGGTCGTTTGTGATTTGGGCCTTGTGGGGAGTACTCGGGGCGCAGTTTTTGGTGCGTCGTACCCGCCATGCCGAGCCATATGTGCTCAGCGTAGTGATGTTTATTCAATGCGCGTTGGTGGTGTTCATGCTTATCCGTAATCCGTTCATTTTGCATGTGACTGCCGATGGTATCGCCCCTACCGATGGCAAAGGCTTGAATCCCACCCTACATAACATCTGGATGTTGATTCATCCGCCGATTCTGTTCATTGGCTTTGCCTTGATGGCGGTGCCGTTTGGGTATGCGATTGCAGGATTGTGGCGCCGCGACTACGACGGCTGGGTCAAAGCTGCCTTGCCATGGACCATCGCCGCCTGGGCGGTGCTGGGGCTAGCGTTGCTGCTCGGTGGCTATTGGGCCTACGAGACCTTGGGTTGGGGTGGGTATTGGGGTTGGGACCCCGTCGAAAATTCGGCGTTGGTGCCGTGGTTTACCGTGGCGGCCCTCATCCACGCCATGCTGGTGCAACGCTCCGGTGGTTCGTTGCGCCGTACCACGGCCGTACTCGCAATTGCGACCTATGTGCTGGTCTTTTATTCGACCTTTTTGACGCGCAGTGGCGTGTTGTCGTCATTTTCGGTGCATTCGTTCGTCGAAGAAGGCATGAAGTGGGTGATGACCAGTTTCTTGGCGATATTGGCGATTTTGGGCTTTGGGGTGGTGGTGTGGCGTTGGCGCGATATCCCCTCGGTACCGATGTCTGAAAAATTATTATCACGGGATAGTTTTTTCTCGTTGATGATTTTGGTGATGATGTTGATGGCGGGGATTGTGGCGTTGGGCACGTCGATGCCGGTGATTTCGGCCATTCCAGGGGTTGGCCAACAGCTCCAAGGCTTTTTTGGGTCAATGTTCCAATTGGATGACGGTACCACGTACAATGCCGGCGCCAAACCGTTCCAAGATGGGCGTTTTGGCTTGATTGGTAGTTTTTATAGCACCACGGTTGCGCCGTTGGGATTGATTTTGGCGACATTGATGATTGTGGGGCCGTTGCTGGGTTGGCGTGACAGCAATGCCCGCCAACTGCTACGCACGATTCGTTGGCCCGGAATTGTGGCGGTGATTGTGACCTGTGTGGGCGTGATTTTGGGTGCGCGCACCTTTATGGCGGTGGCCTATCTGGGGATTGCCACCTTTGCTATTGGTACCAATGTGGTGATGATTATCCGCACCCTCAAGGGTGGATTTTTGCGGATTGGTGGTTATTTGGCGCATGTCGGGATTATGTTGTTTGTGGTAGGGGTGGTTACCTCGACGTGGTATGCCACTCCCGAGACGCGGGTAGTCATCCCCGAAGGCGAAACGATGACGATTTTTGGGTATGATTTGACCTTTAACGGCTGGCGGATGGATGCCAATGGGCGTGGCTTGCTCGATATGCGGGTGGATCGTGGTGGCAATGTCAGTACTGCCACACCCCAACTCTACTTCAACAATCGCATGGGTGCCACGATGGCCACGCCGTCGGTGCGGAGCGAAATATTCCAAGATTTGTATATCTCGCCGGTGGAATACCAACCGCCGTTTGACCGCAATATTGCTGACCTCAACGAAGGCGAAACCAAAGAAGTCGGTCCCTACAAAATCACCTTTAATGGCTTTGTGGTGCCCACGGATCATTCTGCGTCGGCTGATATTAGTGCCCGTTTGACGGTGGTGTATCAAGGCAAAACCAGTGAAATCGTGCCAGGTATCGTGATTTTGGCTAACGAAAAAGACCCCGCCAAGGCGATCAAAGAGATGCCGGTCGACTTGCCGGGTGGTCATCGGTCTTCGATGGCGGCCTTTGACCCCAGCCAAAAACGGGTGATTATCAACGTAGGCGGTCTCAACCTCCCCATCGACCCGGCTCGAGCCGTGGTGATGGTGACGGTCAAGCCAGGGGTGGCCTTGGTGTGGGGTGGGATTATTTTGGGTGTGCTTGGTGGCTTACTTGCCGTATTGCGCCGTTCACTCGAATCGGGCAATGTCAATCCCAGTGTGTGGTCAGAGTCTATCCGCACATGGGTACGAAGCTGGCGGCGCGACAATACGTTACCGAGTGTGAAATAAGAAGGTTGGGTGATGGTAGATTTTTATGTAATATTACAGGTTCTGCGTGACGCTGATCAGGCCAGTATTGATGCGGCCTATCAGCGTCTGCGGGTGGCATATGACCCGACCCGCTTACAAGGGGTAAGCGATGAATTGCGTGATTTGGCCAATGAGCGGGCCACCGCCCTCGACCAAGCCTATGCGATTGTTGGTGACCCAACGATGCGGGCGGCTTATGATGCCGGTCTCACAGATGTCGTTGCGCGTGCCTTGCCGGTGGCGGTTGAACCAAGTTATGATTATCGTCCATTGCGGGCGGCGACGCGCCAAGAGCGTGCTCCTGAATTCGACGCTACCCCATTGCGCAAAGGGCGCATGACTACCGGTGAGCGTCAAGTAGCGTTGGTATTGGCGATTGCTTTACCGCTGGCGATAGTTTTGTTGACGTTTATTATTACCGATGGTGGCAAGCGGGTTGCGGAGCGCAACGATATCCAACCGGTGGCACGTGCCACCGCCGTGGCCGATCAGTTTGAACAATCCATTATCGATGCCCGGGCGGCCACAGTCGCCAACCCTACCAGCATTCAAGCATGGGTAGAGTATGGCAATCAGCTCTACAACAGTGTGCAGATTGTGCGTGAGCAACAGCCAGGCAGTCCATTGTATCAAAACCGGATTGTGCGTTGGCAGATGGCGGCCGACGCCTATGCCAAGGCCTTGTCGTTTGATCCCAGCAGTGTGGTGGTCGAAGCCGATTTGGGTGCGAGTCGGTGCTTTTATGGCAATGGTACCAACAACCAAGGTGAAGCAACTGCTGGGTTACAACAAATACGCAAAGCACTTGCCCAAATCCCCGACAGTGAACAGCCCCGCGTATTGTTGAACCTCGGATTTTGTTTGGCTGAATCAACGCCGCGTCAAACCGAAGAAGCCATTGCAACCTGGCAAAAAATCACTACCTTGGTGGCAAGTGATTCACCGTTTGCTACTCAGGCAACGCAGCTGATTGCCCTAATCAAGAGATAAGCATGGTTCACCCTTGAATCAAAAGGACATTAGATGACAACGCGCCCAACTTACTACGAAACACTCGGTATTGCCGTTGATGCAACGAAAGACGATATCGTGGCAGCGTGCGAGGTCGTGACGGCGCGCTTCCGTGCCGATATCCAAAACGATCCGAGTGGTGAGTTGCTGAATTTGGCAATGCAACGCATTGCCGAATTCGAGGAGATGCGCGATACCCTGTGTGATGCACGGCGCCGCTATTTGTATGACCGCTCGCTGGGGCTGGTGATGCAACCACCACCGGCAGAGCTACACGTGAATCCCGCACCGAGCGCTGATGCTAACCCCATCCGCCGTGAATTGGTGATGGTAATCCTTGGTGGCCTGATTGGGCTGGTGATTGTGGCGATTGTGTGGGTCATCAGCGGCCGTATGGCGACCCCCGTGATGCCGGCTGCCGCCGAAACCAACCGCCCCGCCCCGGCGTTTGTGCTCCCGCTCCTTGGTGGTGGTGAATTACAATTGGCTGATCTCAAAGGCAAAGTTGTCATGGTGAACTTTTGGGGGACGTGGTGTGAGCCATGCAAAGCCGAAACCCCCGCACTCGAAGCCGCCTACCTCCAATTGCAGTCCCAAGGGGTGGAATTTGTGGGGATAAATCTGCGTCACCAAGAAGCGCTCGGTGCAGCTGGTGATGCCGATGTGGCGAATTTTGTCAAAAAATACGGTGTGACCTACCCGGTTGTGTTTGATACCAAAGGCGAAATATCCCAAAAATATCAAATCTCGCCGATTCCGGTGAGCTACTTCCTCGATACCCAAGGCAACATCCGCTACGTGTATGTGGGTACGTTGACCACTGCCGATACCGTAGAACTTGTCCGCCGCTTACAAACGAATCCGTGAAAGGAGTAGGAAGTAGTAGAGATGCAACCTGTTGTGTTTACACCATGCAGTGCATGGTGTAAACACAGTTTTGATATTATTAGGATAATGTTGCAAAATACTACAAATTAACCCGGATATTGTGTTGTTGTAGTTCCATTTTAACTATTTACGTGGTACAATACCTACGCCAATCTAGGCGGCTCATTGGTTGTGGGTTGGTGCATTGATACG
>JBBAWW010000127.1:0-7678 GCA_040397035.1 Roseiflexaceae bacterium
ATCACAACCGGCATGGAATGACGCTAGGGGTGAGGTGTTTTGGCGTAGGTATTGATTTGATGAAGAACTATTTAAATCCAAAGGAGGCTTGATGCGTACCATCATGCACGTGGACCTCGACGCATTTTTTTGTGCGGTCGAACAGCGCCGTAATCCAACCCTCGCCGGTAAAGCCTTTGTGGTGGCGGGGCGTGCCGACGAACGTGGCGTAGTGGCGACGGCCTCGTATGCCGCCCGCGCCTATGGCATCAAAGCGGGGACACCCACGGCCCGCGCCCAACAACTCTGTCGTGACATCATCGTGGTGCGGCCGCGCTACCCCGATTATGTGGCGGCGGCGGCTGAGGTAATGCAGGTATTGCTGGCCGAAACACCCCTCGTTGAGCAAGCCTCGATCGACGAAGCTTATGTGGATTTGTCTGCCATGCGTGAATCACCCCTGCAGATTGCCCAGCGGGTCCAAGCCCGCGTCCAACACGAACTGCACTTGTCGTTGTCGTGTGGGATTGCGAGCAACAAACTTGTTGCCAAAGCGGCTACCGATATCGGCAAAAAACAGGTCCGTAGTGGCAATATGCCACAGGCACTCTATGCCGTACCGACGGGTGAGGAAGCACGCTTCCTCGCCCCGCTGCCGGTTGATACGTTGTGTGGGATTGGCCCCAAAACCACCCAACGCTTGCATGCATTGGACATTGCGACACTGGGCGAAATCGCATGGACGCGCGAAGCCGATATTCGAACGGCTTTTTCAGCCCGCCAAGCCAACGAACTCATCCGCTGGGCGCGCGGCATTGACCATACGCCCTTGGTATTTGTGCGCCCACCCAAATCACTGTCGCACGAAACCACCTTCATGCGCGATACCAGCGATGTACTAGTGGTCGAAAGCACGTTACTGACGCTGGCGTATGAACTCGCCCGGCGCCTGCAGCGCAAACAATTGCGCTGTTATGTGGTGAGTTGTCGGATTCGTTGGGATATGCGCGAAGCGGTAGCGCGCCAAGCCCGTTTGCCACGCGCCACTGACCAAGGCGCCGAAATCTACGCCCGGGTGCATGATTTATTGTGCTATTTGTGGGATGGCAAACGGGCGATTCGCTTGGTGGGGGTGGGGGTTGCCCAATTGGGAGATTATCCGGCTCAACTCGGCTTGTGGGATAGTCAAGTTCGTGATGGCGCCGAACAACAAGCCCAGACGGTCATCGTGGCCGCTGAACAATTCCTCGGCCGACCATTGTCGACCCACCGGCTGGCACAATCAGCGACCAAACGCTGGACGCCGGCCGATCTAGCCCCCGAGCGCTGACATACCGCGGATGGTGGGCAAAATATTGTCAGACAAGCCATGCCCCCACGGTTTGATGGCGACGGCGTGGCGCACAATCTGCATCAGTTCGGCATCATCGACCCCGGCGCGCAAGGCGGCGCGTAGGTCGACTTCGTCATCGCGTAGCAAGCAGAGATGTAAGCGGCCGTCGGCGGTGAGACGCATGCGATTACAGGTACTACAAAAGGGCTCACTGACCGAACTAATAAACCCAATGCTGCCTTTGGCGTGAGCAATGCGGTAGCGATGGGCGGGGTCGGCGGCATGCATGCCCAAATCGGCGAGTGGGCCGAACTCGGCTTCGATGCGCGTAATCAATTCGCTACTCGGTACCACGCCGTCGGTGGCTACTTCGGCGATGCCGGTGAGGGGCATCACTTCGATGAAGCGAATATCCCAGGCCCGTTCGCGGGTCAAGGCAGCCACATCGATGACATCGTCGTCGTTGAGCCCGCGCACCACCACCATGTTGAGTTTGATGGGCAACAATCCGGCGGCTTCGGCGGCAGTAATCCCCGCCCAGACATCGCTCAGTTTGGCGCCGCGGGTCATATTTTTGAAGCGTTCGGCATTGAGCGAGTCGATGCTGATATTGACGCGGTCGAGTCCGGCCGCTTTGAGGTCGGCGGCAATCGGAGCAAGTTTGACGGCGTTGGTGGTCATGGCGATATGTTCGATGCCGGGGATGGCTTTGATTTGCGCCACCAGCGACACCAAATCGCGGCGCAAGGTGGGTTCGCCCCCCGTCAAACGGATTTTGCGGAAGCCCACTGCGGCGGTGGTGCGGATGACCCGAATTAATTCGTCGTTGCTAAGTAATTCGTCTTTGGGCATGAACTGCATGCCGTGTTCGGGCATGCAATAGACGCAACGCAGATTACAGCGATCGGTCAACGAAATGCGCAAATAATCGATGCGCCGTCCGAAGTTGTCGTGGGCTGGTTGGTCGCTGGCATAGCGTGGCCGCGGCGTGGTGAGGGGGTCGATGAGGGATATCGGTTGCAGGCGGTTTTCTTCGTATTGCATCGCATATTATCCTCTCCGTACATCACCATCTGCGCATGGCAACATGCGGCTCTGCTTCATGTTGGTGGGTAGTTGTTTTTATAAAAAACGAAGCTGGGCAGTGGTGAATCGAGGCAATGGAGCGCAAATTACGCCCCATCACCCCAGCAAAAACTAGACGTTTTCGAGGACGCTGACACGGGCTGCCAGCCGTTGCGCAATGGTGCGGAACACATCGGCGTAGGCGTCTTGGTTGTCGCTCAAGACTGCAGGGCGGCCCTCGTCGCCACCGGCGCGGATGCTCATCCCCAAGGGGATTTGGCCCAGCAGGGGTACCCCCAAGCGCTCGCCCAAGCTAGCGGCTGCGCCACTGCCAAAGATGTCGTAGCGGGTGCCAGTATCGGGGGCGATGAAGTAGGCCATGTTTTCGATTAGCCCCAGCAACGGCACGTTGACCTTGCGGAACATTTCCATGCTCTTGATGACGTCAATGGCTGCCACTTGTTGGGGCGTGGTGACGGTGACGGCACCCGTCAAGCCGACGTTTTGCAGGGATTGTGCCAACGTCAAGGCGATATCGCCGGTGCCTGGAGGCATGTCGATAATCAGATAGTCGAGCGGCGCCCAATCGACTTGGTAGAGGAATTGGCGCAGCAGTTGGGATACCATCGGGCCACGCCAAATCACTGGCTGACTTTCGTCAACCAAAAACCCTACCGACATCAGTTTGATGCCATGGGCTTGGAGGGGGATCATGCGTGGCTGGTTATCAGGCCCCGGCTCGGTTTCGGGTTGACCAGTCACACCCATCATCAAAGGAATCGAGGGTCCATAGATGTCGGCATCGAGCAAGCCGACCTTGGCTCCTTCACGGGCCAAGGCAGTAGCCAAATTAACCGCTACAGTCGATTTGCCCACGCCACCCTTGCCGGCAGATACGGCAATGACGTGGCTGACGCCAGGGATAGCGGCTTTGTCGATGATGCCACCGCGGGGCTTGACTTGGGCGGTGAATTCGATGGTGATATTGTCGAGTGCCACGCCAGCGATGCTGGTCAGCGCTTCTTCGCAGGACGTGCGGATTTCGTGCTTGAGGGGACAGGCCGGGGTGGTTAGCTCAATGGCAAAACTGACTTTGTCGCCGCTAATGACCACGTTTTGGATCATTTTGCGTGATACGAGATCCCCTCCCAATTCGGGTTCTTGGACGGTGCGCAATGCATCGAGGATTTGCGCTTCGCTGAAACTATTGCGTGAAAATAACGCCATGATAACCTACATGCTTATTCAATAAGTAAAACTAGATGTATTGTAGCATATCCCACCTATTATTCGGGCAGAGTCCGTAGCGAACTAGGGTGGAGCAAGGCTTCGACGATGTGTTGTTGGCCCAAATGCTGGGTAACGATGGTGGTGACATGGTGGTGAGTGAGGCGACAATAGCGGATAGGACCGGGCCAAATGGTCAGATTGGGACCATCATCGCACCGCCCTTGACAGCCACTGGCCCGCACATCACAGTGGGCGGTGAGATTGGCTTGCTCAAGCGCGTTGATTAATGTAAGGCGCAACGTTTCGCCACGACAAAACGGTCCGTGGCAAAGATAAATTCGGTATTCTGGTGTGGTCATGAAGGCATTATACAATATCGGTATCCTAGAAAATGGGTTGACAATCACATTAGTCGGTGTACAATAAAAAAAATTGTAACGAGGTGCGATGATGAATGTGCAACTGAACGAAATTTTGACGCCAGAATTACTTAGCGAACATGCCCAACATATTCGGGATTTTTTGCTCCTCGAAGGGATCAAACCCGCTCTAGAACTCGGTGAAACATTGTTGTCAGAACGGCTCATCAAAGAGCTCATTGAAGAATTAGCAGGATAAACACACATGAATCAACGTCGCCAATTTGGACGCTTATTGCTCCACAGCCTCATCCTTGCCAGTTGTGGTACTGCGACCACCACTACTACCACTACTACTATCCCAACAACTGCTACCAATACGACTACTCCACTCAAATCAGGCAGCACCAATGATACTACGGCTGTCGATGTGCTGATTATCGGGGCTGGGATTGCCGGTGTGGCGGCGGCGGCCACGTTGCGGGCTGCTGGCAAAACCGTACGCATCATCGAAGCCCGCAATCGCATCGGTGGGCGGATGTGGAGCTGGCGTAATTGGGGAGCACCAGTGGAGCTGGGTGCCAATTGGATCGAAACATCCAAAGGCAACCCGCTCGTCAAACTCGCCAAAGATGCTGGTGTGGCCACTCATGCCGACCCCGAAGAAGCCAATGAATTGTTCATCGACACGGTGGCAGGGCGTGCACTAAGTGAATCCGAAGCCGAAGAGTTGTACGATCAAATCGAATCAATGCTTGATGCATTGATTGACGCAGCCGAAGAACGTGATCCCGACCAAGATGCCAGCTTGCGTGATGCCTTGAATGACTTGCCGGCCTATGAAAAACTCGATGACAATCGCCGCCGCCTCATCGAAAGCGTATTGACGCAAGTAGTCAATGATGAGTATGGGGTCGAGACCGACAAATTATCGTGGCTTGGCTATGATGCCGGTGAAGCAGCCTATAGCGGTGGCAATCAGTTTGTGATTGGCGGCTATGACGGTATCCCCACTATGCTGGCAGGTGATACCCCGATTGAATACGAAACCATCGTCGACAAAATTAGCTGGGGTGCAGATGGCGTACAAGTGGCTGCCGGTGACCGTGTCTGGGAAGCCAATGCGGTGATTGTGACGGTGCCGTTGGGCGTCCTCAAAGCCCAAAGCATTGCCTTTGAGCCAGCGTTGCCCGCCAAATATACGAATGCCCTTGCGCAACTCGAAATGGGATTGCTCGATCGCTGTGTGATGAAGTTTGATGAAGTGTTTTGGGATACCGAGTACACCACCTTTAGTGTGGCAGGTCCTGATCCGGCGGCGTGGTATCAGTTCATCCCGCTCAATGGCCCATTAGGCATCCCGGCCTTGGCGGCCTTTAATTCGGGCAGTAAAGCGTGGGATCTCGAAACCAAAAGTGATGACGAAATCAAAGCCGAAATGCTGGCCGTGATTAAAGCTGCCTTTGATGCCGAACCAACTGTGGTCGATATGGTGATTACCCGCTGGGGCCAAGACCCCTTTGCCCGTGGTGCGTATTCGTATGTGACAGTGGGTGGTTCTATTGATGCCCGTAATCAGCTCGCTGAACCGGTGAGTGATCAGCTCTATTTGGCTGGTGAGGCCTACACCGATACTGATCCATCATCGGTACATGGGGCCTACAATAGTGGCATCGCGACGGCCAAACAGGTGTTAGATCGCTTGTAGGCGTTGGCGCGTTTGTCGTCAGCTTAATGATGCGTTGTGCCGTTATCGGCACGAATGAAAGAGACCCTCCGCGTATGACGAGCGAACCTAGTCTGGTAATAGAATCACCCGTGGTTGATCGTGATGACGCATCTGCGCCCCGTTTGTTGCATGTCTTGGCCAATCGGCGTAGTTTTGCGCTCAAGGACATTACCAGCGACCCCGTTGATCGTAGGGCAATTACTCAACTCCTCGAAGCTGCTAATTGGGCTCCTAGTCATGGCAAAACCGAACCGTGGCGGTTTGTGGTCTATAGCGGCGCGGCCCGCCAAGAATTGAGTGACGCCTTTGGGGCGGCCTTCCAGTCCCTCAATCCAGCCCAACTAGTAGGGAGTGCTGGCGAATTGGCGCAGAGCCAGCGGGTATGGCAAGCGCCGGTGTGGATTGCGCTAGGGATGCAACCCAGCCAAAAAATGCCCGAGTGGGAGGATTTAATCGCCTTTGGTAGCGCCGTGCAAAACATGCACCTGATGGCGAGCGCTTTAGGTCTTGCCAGTAAATGGACTAGTGGCGCAGTGGTGCTCCACCCCAGCGTGGCCACGGTGGTGGGCTTTACGCCAGAGACCAAGCTGTATGGGGTTTTTTATGTGGGGCATCCTGCCATTGCCTGGCCTACTGGTGAGCGTCGCCCTATCGCCGAAAAAGTGCGTTGGGTTGATGATTCCACCGACGCAGAATGAATATACAAAATCCCCCCCGTTGACATTGCGTCGACGGGGGGATTTTGTGTATGCGCGCTATGCTCGCACAATCCCAGGCACGATGGCGTCGTCCCAATCGGACTGAATCTCTACCCGTTTGCCAGTGATGGCCGAGGCATAACAGGCAAACATGACCCCTTGATTGCGGGCGGCCACTTGGATGCGCGTAGGGAACATTTGCCAGTTTTCGCCACCAACCAGCACTCGTTGCAGGTGCGCAAACAAGGCGCCTTGGGCCAGCTCGTCGTCGTGGGGCCAGGCGGTGGTACCTTGGCTAAAGACGCCGTCAATCCAGGCTGTCCAGCCTTGGTTGAGCGATACCCAGATGCGTCCCCGCGCGCCGATGATTTCGACTTGTTGTTGGTACCAAATCACCGATTCCTCGGGCACGAGTGGCGCCGAAGCACCGGCATTGAACCACAAGCGGGCATACCCCAACCCAATCACGGCGCTGGTGTCGGCAGGGACTGGCGTAGTGGCGAAGTATTCGACGCCGTCACAATTGGCCATCACCCATTGTGGGTCGGGCAGATCGCTGAGGGCGGCGGCGGTCAGTGCCAAATCGAGGATATGTGGGCCTTGTTCGAGGATATTGACGCCGGTGCTGGCGCGGATGGCACGGACTTGGCCGAGGGCGCCGGTGCGGAGCATCTCCCAAATCTGTTGCCAATGGGGCATCCACTGGTATTGGGTATTGACGGCAATCAGCCGCTCTGCACCGAGGGCGGTCAAGTCACGACATTCTGAGGGCGAGAGGGCGATTGGTTTTTCGATCAAAATCGCCGGTGCCCCTGCAGCAAGCGCGGCTTGTACGATGCCAAGTCGGATATGGGGCGGGGTGACGATATCGACCAAGTCAGGTTTGGTTTGGGCAATGGCGGTAGCCATGTCGGTGTAGCGTGTGGTGATAGCGAATTTGTCGCCGGTGGCGGCTAACCGTTCAGGATCTAATTCACATAATGCGACAAGATCGACTACATCACTCGCTAACATGGCAGCGATGTGTGATTGGGCGCGACCGCCACAACCCACTTGCAAAATACGGAGTTTGCGCGCCATGGTGCACTCCTTTTAATTATGAAAACGCATGCCGTCAGCGTAGCACGAATCACCGCCACGAGCAAAATCTCGTGTACATATGGCGTATAGGGAATGGTAAACCGCAGTATTTTGTGAAATATGAAAAAAATAACAAACTAATATAAAGAGAATACCTACGCCAATTTAAGCTGTGTGCTGGTTTTTACGAAAGATGTACTATAAA
>JBBAWW010000128.1:0-7350 GCA_040397035.1 Roseiflexaceae bacterium
CAAAACTATACAGGAAAAGCCATTTTTATGCCACTTTCAATTGGCGTAGGTATTGTCAATAGAAAAACATGTACATATATTTCAATCAATGGCGTGTATGAATGGGATAAACGGAGTACAAGCATCATTGCACACAGGCGCTGATATAACGACAAATTCACAACGTTTTTTGTTATAATAGCTCTACAGTAGCATGTCATACTCCTGAAAGTAGAGCATATCTGAATGCAATTTCTTCGTACAAGCATATACTTCATCATAATGATTATCATTGTGCTCAGTAGTGTCGTTTTAGAGCAGTTTTTCTTTAGTCACAATCAAAAAGATGTATTTATATTAACCACAGATAGCACAATCGATGGCCTCCTTGCCCAAGAATCGTCAGACCAATTGCCAGGCGCGAACACAGCCGTTGCGAGTAATTATTACTGGACGAAACCAGATCTATTTGTGCATTTTTGGCCAATCCCAGCCCAACAACGTATCGTCAAATTGCGCTACTATACGCCATTTGGTGCAGTATCAGTGGTCACCCCCATCCGCTCAGTAGCGCAGATCCCCCAATCTACGACAATCCGCGTAGGGCACATCCTCACCCCGGCGGAATCACAATTTGATCTCACATTTCGCGCAAATACCCCGCAAAAAGTCGATAAACGGACTGTTGGTATGATGTTTTTGACGATTTCATGGCAAGCAGTAAGTGATAATTTACTTACGGTACCAGCGACTCAAATCCCCGCGCTCGTGGGAGGAATCCCTGTAAGTATGCTCTTGTTGTGTGTGTTGTTTCTGTGTCTTGGTACACCAAAATGGAGCATTCCAATCGTTGCGCTAAGTTATCTGATTGCCTTGACTATCGTTTATTTGTATAGTCCATGGCATACCACAGCGATTCAACCAACCGTTCAATTTGTGGCCTGTATAGGGCTAGCAGGAGTAGCAGGGGGAGCGCTATGGCAACGGGTGAAGCAATCAGCACAGACCTCCTATATTATCATCGGGGTGGTATGGATGCTCAGTACACTGTTATTTTTCTCCCCTGCGATTTCGTCTGATGGAGTGGGGTATTACGCATATATTCGCTCTTATGGTATCGATGGTGACTGGCAATTTGCAAATGAATTTGATAAAACACAATCACCGTTGCCGTCAATTGCAACATTCCCCGTGTATGCGCCGACTGGATACATGATCAATCCATGGAGCATTGGACCAGCTATTATTTGGGCACCATTTTGGTATATAGCCCATGGCGTAACCTTACTGACTAATTTTATTGGTGGGGATTGGGAAGTCGATGGTTATACTATTATTTACCGTACACTTATTACGTTTAGTAGTAATCTCGCAGGACTGCTCACGTTGTATCTCGTCTATTTGTTGTTGATTCGTTGGTTTAGTACCCAAATCGCACTGCTAACCACAATTACGCTTTATCTTGCGTCAAATTGGCTCTATTACACGCAAATAGCGGGCAGTTACCCCCATGGGTTCGTAGGATTATTCGCCATCTTAACCGTCTTGACTGCTTTTAAGATTCTTGAAACACCAGTACCTAAGATCCGTGATTGGATCTATTTTGGTTTGAGTATTGGTTTTTTGGTGTTGTGTTATTGGATGAACATTCTTATTGGGGTATTCCCACTAGGAATCGTAATTTATAAACTATGGCCTTTATTACGCCAAAGAGAGTGGAAGCTCAGTAAAACATACATGATTGGAATTGTAATAACTATCCTTTTCGTACTGATTGTATTGTTGCCCCAATTCATTACATGGCGGTATCTCTACCACTCATGGTTTATCCGAGCAGATACCAATCCACTCAGGTTGGTTCCCAGCAATTTTCAGCTTATTCCGTTCTTTTTTGGGTCAATATACGGCATAATGTGGTGGACGCCTGGGTATTTTTGGGGGATACTCGGGAGTGTTTGGTTTGCCATCAAACGACCTTGGCCAGGTCTCCTTTTTTTGCTCACAATGATTGTTTTTATTAGCTATAATGTCGCAATTCCCAATTGGGAAGGAAGCGGCGCATTTGGGTTTCGGCGTATTACTTGTTTGATTCCGTTTTTTGCAATTGGGCTTGCGACGATATTCCAGGCACTGCAACGCTGGCGTTTGTTACCTGTGGTACTTGCCTCGATTATGGGCGGGTGGAGTCTACGGATTATGGTGCGTTACATGGATTTTAAGTTTTTTCGGGCGCCAGATAATTTTCTTGACACATTAACCGCATCCATGCTCAGTGAGCAAGTCATGCCTAGCGCGGCATTTGGCCATCAAGTGACGAATTCACTATTTATCAATCAATTACTCCATCCCAATTGGATGGGAGTAATTGTTGTTGTGATTTTGGTGGCACTTACCGTGGGAATCTATTTTATTGGCTGGCACAGATTACCGCGACTCGACAGCACAAACCACACAAACACAAGGTAATCCACCGAAGGAAGATGCCGTGCACGATTTATTACATACCACAATCTACGACGTAGCCGTCATCGGGGCTGGGCATGCCGGTTGCGAAGCAGCAGCTGCCGCCGCACGAATGGGCAGTCGCACGATTCTTTTTACAATAGACCTCGACAAAATCGGTCACTTGTCGTGCAATCCGTCAATTGGTGGCCCAGCCAAAGGGCATTTGGTGCGTGAAATCGATGCCCTTGGGGGGGTCATCGGCCGCATCACTGACCGTACATTCATTCAGATGCGTTTGCTCAACGAAAGCAAAGGTCCAGCGGTGCAAGCACTGCGTGCGCAATGTGACAAGCGCCTCTATGCCCAAGTCATGAAAGAATACCTCGAGGCCCTTCCCAACCTTGACCTACGCCAAGCCATGATCGAACGTATCGTGCCCCTTGCGCCTAGCACAGACCCGCAGGCCGCCCGCTTCCACATCTACACGCATACTGGGCGGATAGTGGCAGCGCGGGCCGTAGTCCTCACCAGTGGTACGTTTTTGCGGGGGCGGGCCATCACCGGTCAAGCAATTTGGCCAGCAGGCCGCGCCGGCGAAGCTCCCGCCATCGCCTTAGCTGATGATCTGGCCCAGCTCGGGTTCCCCACCATCCGCCTCAAAACCGGCACCCCACCACGGATCGATGCCCGCAGTGTCGACTTTGCCGCCAGCGAACCGCAACACGGCCACCCCACCCCGGTCTGGTTTGGGCACTATTATGCCGACCAGCAGGGCTGGCTGCCTGATGACGACGGCCTACCGCCCGTCGTTGCCCCAGACAGTAGGCAGTGGATTCATGGTGCCCCCAGCGCCCGCTACCCCCACCTCACTGCCAGTAACTGGCGGCCCCAATTACCCTGCTACCAAATCCATACCACGCCCGAATTTCATGACCTCATCCGGGCTAACTTGCACCGCGCCCCCATGTTTAGCGGAGTCATCGAAGGAGTAGGCCCGCGCTATTGCCCATCGATCGAAGACAAAATCGTACGCTTTGCCGACAAAGAACGCCACCAACTCTACCTCGAACCCGAAGGGTGGCATAGCAACGAAATGTACTTGCAGGGCTGCAACACCTCGCTCCCCGAAGATGTGCAGTGGCAGATGATTCGCGCCATCCCAGCCCTGCGCCACGCCGAACTGATGCGGCCTGGCTATGCCATCGAATATGATGCGGTGGCTAGTGGCGAGATTCGCGCCACCCTCGAAACCAAGCGCCTGCCCTTCCTCTTCCTAGCCGGCCAAATCAACGGCACCACCGGCTACGAAGAAGCCGCAGCCCAAGGCATCATGGCCGGCATCAATGCATCCCAAGCCGTGGCGGGCAAGCCCAGCGTGATTTTGCAACGCGACGAAGCCTATATCGGCGTACTCATCGACGATTTGGTTACCCGCGACATCCACGAACCCTACCGCATGTTTACTTCGCGCGCCGAGCACCGCCTCCTGCTCCGCACCGACAACGCCGACCTACGCTTGACGCCCAGCGCCGGTGCGCTGGGATTGGTCACGCCACGGCGGGCAACGGCAGTGGCAGAACGCCAAGCAATAATTACCCAGCATGCAGACGCACTCCGCCAGCGCCGCGTCTTTCCGTCGGTAATCAATAATCAGGCACTCGTTGCATCCGGACTCGATCCGATTTCGCACGAAGGAACCGCTGCCGAAATCCTCGCCCGCCCCACCAGTCGCTACCAGCAACTCCAACAGGCGTTTGATTTACCCCATTTACCCGCTAGTGTGGTCGAAACGCTCGAAATCGAAATTAAATACGGCGGCTATCTGGTCAAGCAACAACGCCAAGTTGCCCGCGTGCAACGGATGGAGCGCCTCATCATCCCTGCCAACCTGCCAATGACGCACCTCAGTGGCATGCGCAACGAAGCCCGCCAAGTGCTCCAACGTGCCCAACCCGCCACTATTGGCCAGGCGTCACGACTGGCAGGAATGACCCCCGCTGATATTTCATTACTGATTTTGGCTATCGAAAAACAGCACACCGTGCCCAATGACACGGTGTGATCACAAAAAACGGATTGCGTTTGTGATTATACCGTGCGTTGCACCAGCATAATCACGGGAGACATACCACCAACTCGTACTTGGAATTGTTCGCCAATGTTCAAGCCAGGCACGTCATGGACACTGTCTTGGAGCAGGCGAATCTCGTGACTCACCAGTACCATCCGCCCGCGGGGCGATAACAGGCGGGCTGCCTCGCGGATAATGGCAGGATAGAGGGTCAGATTGTTGGCATGCGTGCCGATTAATTGTCCAAACGGCAAATCAGCCATGATCAAATCAATACTGCCATCGGCCAACGGGACCGATGTCGCATCCCAATCATGAATTGTCGCCAAATCCATCACATTGGCGGCAATCATATTGGCACGGGCACTATCTAGCGCTACCAAACTGGTGTCGCAACCCCACGCTTGTTGAGCGGCGCCGAGCCGCAAGCGTTCAATCAACAAGGTCCCCGATCCACACGCCAAATTCAAAATCGTATCGTCGGCATAGACGCCTGCGAGGCGCACCATACTGGCAGCCACTGCGGCGTTCAATGCGCCAGGGTAGTTGCTTACCCGCCAGGCCCGCGTCCCCAGCGGACGGGGGGTGAGTCGCAACAACACATCCCACCCGGTAGGACTGGGGCGCACTCGCACCTGCAAATCACCCTCGCTGGGTACTACGCGTAATTTGAGTCGCTCCGCCAACGTGGTGGCGATACGTTGCATCACCGCCGATTCCGCACCGGCAGCGGCTAATTCGATGGTCACAAACTCATTTTCGGCAGTGATTTGTTGCCCCAAGGCGACGATTTGGTCCCAATACTGTTGGCCAAGCAATGCTTTGGGACGCGGTACGGCAAACGATAAACACAAAAAAGCCGCTTGGGCACAATAAATACGCGGCGCTAAATTCCACGGGTTACGCATCACTAGCTGCACGCTCTGATCAATGATGGTATAGCCCAATTGGCGCATGGCCAATTCATCACCCAAGGCGGGGAGCAACCCAGGCCAGGTGGTTAGTTCTACGGTATATGTCATAGCACTATTGTACAACGTCCGCTACCGTATGTGTATAAATCTGCCCAATTTCTTGGTAACCACATGTAATTCCACCCTGTTGCTAATCACACCTCAAACCATGCTTCTCACTATACCTATCCTACAATCACGCAATCACCGCAGAACGACAAAAAAATAATGATATACACACATTTCTGTTTTTTACAGAAATCAGTTTGATAGCCGTATTGTATATTGTCAAAAATACTTTATACTAAAATTGTTGAGTCAATGAAAATAAATGAAAGGAATAATCGATGCGGCACCTAATAGTAGTATGTGTTATTTTTAGTGTATTATGCGGTAATACACTAGCATCAGCAGCCAATCCCCCACAACGCGCCACGCCAAATCCGACACCAGATACGACGCACGAAACCATCATTGAACCGCGGATTGACCCCAACCCGCAGCCGCGTCAACGCCAACAACGGATGGGCATGAATGAGCGTAGCCATTTGATGAGCGTATACGATGGTATTGCTGCACCATTTCTGATCGCCGATGACGTCGTCGATATGGCCGTTGGCTACGGAGAAGATGGAGAAGATGTCGTCTATATCAAAAACACTGGTGTTGTCTCGACCACTATTTATGCACTTGAATCAAAATTACAAGACCTCTCGGCAATCAAAATCGACATGAGCTACGATGCCGCAGGATATCCTAATCTCCTATTTATCCCACAACCCGCCTATATGCCGTGGAGCGGTGTGACAAATTGTATTGATACACTTGGGTATACTTGTGCGGCATTGGGGAACCTGGCAATGGGTGATACATTCGCGCCAATTGATATTGCTGCCGGAGCAGCCCATGTGTTGCTGCTCAATGCCAACGGCAATGTCAAAACACTCGGGGCTAGCCCTGGTCACAATGTGTTAATCCCATTCATCCAACATGTGGTAGGAATTAGTGCCGGCATCAGACACAACCTCTTTTTGATTAATAATGGCACTGTGCGTGCTGTCGGTGCTAATGACCGTTGCCAAAGTAGCCAGACCGTAGCAGGAGTTACGTATCCTAGTAGCATCACCAATGCCAGCAAAGTTGTAGCTGCCGGATTACATTCATTGGTGCTGCTCGGCAATGGTACGGTGGTCGGTTGGGGCTGTAGCCAAGCATCCACCATCGTCGCCGAAGCGATTCCCCCCAGTGATATCGCCGGCCGAGTCGTTGATATCAGTGCCGGCGATGAAATTTCGGCAGCGCTGCTCAATGATGGCACAGTACGGGTATGGGGTTCGGTCTGCCAACGCAACGCCAATCATTGTGCCACTGCAAATAGACTTGCCAATGTCGTCAAAATAGTTCCCACCGATGATAATGCGACACTCACTCCATTTGCCTATGTGATTATCATGGACCCTATCATCGATTCGGTATCAAGCACCACCTTCCCAACCAATGGCGGTATATTGACAATCAACGGCGATTACCTCAAAAACAGCACCATTTATATCGACAATACACCCGTATTTCCTACCATCAATACCACCAATCAACTTGTCGTGAATGTGCCACGGCATCTGGCAGGCAAAGCACGTGTCCAAGTATTTGGGGCATCTCGCTATCCTGTCAGCTTCGACATCACGTATTCACGCACGATGGCCACGCTTGTCCCTTCGGCGACCGCATCATTGACGCGCACTGCGACGAATACTCGTACATTGACGAGCACCCCAAGCAGTACCTCTATCAAAACACAACCTTCTATCACACCCAAATCCTTCCATCCTTCAGATACCCGTACCGCCACCCGTACCGCCACCCGTACCGCCACCCGTACCGCCACCCGTACCGCCACCCGTA
>JBBAWW010000128.1:7450-7629 GCA_040397035.1 Roseiflexaceae bacterium
CCACGACAATAGTTAAAAAATCAGCCCACCCATAATAGTTCGCGCATACCATAACTCGCGCATACCTGCCATCATTATTTTGGTGGCAAGTATGCGCAATTTATTATGTTATTTTTTTATTGTGCAATACCTACGCCAAAACTCTAGCCCACCTCGTCATTCCATGCCGGTTGCGATAG
>JBBAWW010000129.1:0-7577 GCA_040397035.1 Roseiflexaceae bacterium
CAGCACAGGATTCATTTACCCACACGTTGTCGCACTTGAATTGACAATCCGCCATCGCTAATAAATATTCGCAAATTATGAATTTTTCTGTTACTATATGTTGTAGGAATGCGAGTAGTAATTATATATATTGGTGGAGCGCACGATGTCTGCCAAATCTGATTCTGTATTAAACCACGCCAATTTATCACTTCATCGCGCGCGCGTAACCGATTTTGGGTTACTTCAAGCATTACTTGATGACTGCGCCGCCACCTTGCGCGTGCGTTACGGCATTGGTCCATGGGGGATTGCCACCACTGCGCGCCAAATGGAACGCCACATGACGCGCCATCATATAATGTTGGTTCATTATCTCGGCATCGCAGTAGCGACCTTTACGCTTGCCCCGATCACACCGAGCTGGTACCCAGCCGATATATTCACTGCCACACCAAAACCGGTTGGCTGTCTCTACAATTTATGTGTCTTGCCGTCGTTTCAAGGGCAAGGCGTTGGTTTGTGGTGTGCGGGCAAAGCCGAAGAACTCGCCCATTCCCTAGGGTATGGCACGATTCACTGCGATTTGTATGCAGACATCAGTGAATCACACCGCTTTGCCCATAATGCCGGCTATACCTGGTGTAGCGACGTGACCTATGCGAGTCATGTGCGTATGCTCTGTGAAAAACTTATTTGATTCCCTGCCGCCAGCGTTTATACGAATCAATTATCAATCGTTGCGTCCCGTTCAAAGTTACGCATTGCCGGTAAAAACCACAACACCGGCACCATCACCAGCGATGCCACACCCGCCGCCAAAAACCAAATCTGCAAGCCGAATTTATCTGAGGCGGGGCCGGCCAACAGCAACCCAATTGGCGCCATAAACCCCGCAGCGCTCCCCATCAACCCAAATACCCGACCTTGCATTTCTTTGGGGACGGTCGATTGCAAAATTGCAAACAAGGGGCCATTGGCAATCGGCTGTGCAATTCCAAACAACGCCATGGCGGCAATGCCAATATAGAGACCTGTCTCACTGGCAGTAGCCAGCATCATAATACCTACCCCCAGCCCCACCAAACCAAGCAACATAGTATGCAAGCGAACTTTAAAGCCGCCCCATACCCCCAGCACCACCGAGCCACTAATCAGCCCAATCCCAAACGCCATTTCGAACCAAGCCAACTGCAATGCGCCACCGTGGAAGTGGTTTTTGACCAGCAGCGGCAATAACGAAAAGGCTGGATTGAACAACAAATTCAACAACATCGAGACCAGCATCAACACCATCAGGCCACGCCAACCAGCCACATAGCGCAGCCCCGCCCGCAAATCAGCCAACACACTCAATTTTGGGGCGTCAGCAGCGATGGTGGGTTTAGGGATGACGATAGACAACATCATCATGGCCGCCGCCACCCCGGTACATATTTCTAACAACAATACCCCATCGAGGTGCAAATATTCAAGCAACAACGCTCCTGTTGGTGGCGCAATAATCGACACCGCACCTTCGCGCAATTGCCCCAATCCCGACACCCGTTGCAGTTGGTCTGCGGGGACGAGTTGGGCAGTGGCGGCATTGGTCGCCATGAAATGAAATTGACCTGCCAACGAATTGACAAACATCACCACATACAAATGCCAGAGTTGTAATTGATCGTAATAGACCAAGCCAAATAGCGTTGCGGCACTAGTCGCATAGACCAAATTACTCATGACAATGAAGAATCGCCGGCTGTTGCGATCAACAATCGTGCCAATCAACGGTCCCAACACAATCCCTGGCAACAAGGTAATTAGGGTTCCCGATGCCAAAGCGGTAGCGGTACCATACGTTTTGGTGACCCACCAGATCAAGGCAAACCCCGAAAACGCGCCGCCAAAGCGGGCAATGGTTTGGCTCACCCAAAACAAGCCAAATCGCCACTGCCACGGAGCCTGAATTGTTGATTGTTCCTGCACCGTATCAAATCCTTTAGTGTTTATTCTATTTGTCCGCTTATCCGTAAATTACTGCTCCGGATCGCAAATCCCAGCGCCTGCCAAAACGCAAGGCCACCTAGATTGGTCTGCAATACGTCGAGCGCGAGTGGAATGGCGCCTAATTGTTGATAGAGCAATGCAAAGGCTTGGCCACCATAGCCACGCCGCCGGTACGATTCAGCAATCATAAAGTGGCGTAGATAGACCGGGTCACGTCCCATATCAACCAAGGCATACCCTACCACTGCATCGGCAACGCAAACCAACCATGCCTAGTAATTGCTCGCCAAAAAGCCCAACATGCGCGTAGCAAGTTGGGCTTCGTCCATGGGATTATCAGAGCCCTCGGCAATGATGAGTTGCCGATTGAGCGGTGCTAACAATAGACCATCGTTTTGCGTTGCCTGACGCAAATGCATCATATGCGCTCCAGCACCGTGACGCTTTCGACATGCGCCGTCTGTGGGAAGCAGTCGACACAGGTAATCGCCGTCACTTTGTAGCCACCAGCCACAATCAACTGCAAATCGCGCGCCAGTGTGCCAGGGTGGCACGATACATAGACGACTTTTTTGGGCATCAAGCGCAAAATCCCCATGATGGTTTCGGGGTGACAGCCACGGCGGGGTGGATCAAGCACAATCGCATCGGCTTCGAGCACATGGGCGATACCTCGCTCGACTGGCTCGGTATACCATTCCACGTTTTCGAGGCCGTTGGTCCAGGCGTTTTGTTGGCCACTAGCCACTGCCGGGGCGTATTCTTCGATGCCAATTACCCGTTTGGCGCGTTGTGCCAAGGGCAAGGTAAAGGTACCGGCACCACAAAACGCATCAACGACCCGCCATTCACTGATGTCGTCGCCGAGACCAGCGAGTACCGCATCACACAAGGTTTTGGCGGCAGACAACGACACTTGGAAAAACGTCATAGCGCCTAGGTTCATGGTAATGCCGTAGTGGGTTTCTTGGATGGCTTCTTCGCCTTCGTGTACCCCATACGGCATCAATACGCCAACTACGTTGGGGGATTTGCGCAACCACGCATCACGGATCGAAATCGCAATGCGATTGGGGAGATCGCTAATGGCGGCCACGATTTGACCGTTGGTTTCGCTGAGGCGCAACGATACACTCCACGGCGTGCGGGGCTCGGGGGGATGCAACAACGTCGCTTCGCGCAAGTGTTGCACTGCCAGTTGCAAGGCAGGCTGGAGCAAGGGGTCATCGGCAACCACAATCACATGGGCGCTTTTTTCGCCGCGATAGCCCAAATGGGTACCATAGCCGTGTAAGCGAGCACTATTGCGATAGTGCCACGAATCCGATCCCGCCACGGCGCTGATTTCGGGCAAATCACTGAGCTTACCGAGGTAGGTCAATTGTTCAGCCAAAATCTGGCGTTTGAATTCGAGTTGCGCATCACTGGCAATGTATTGCCATTCCATGTGGGGGGCATTGGCCACCCGCGGAATGACCCGCTCGGGGGCAGGCGTCAAGACATTGACTACCGTGCCACGGGCATAGGTGTTGGTGACGTGGGTGATTTTGACATTCACCGTTTCACCGGGTAATGCGCCAGACACAAAACAGGCCATCCCCGAAATCCGACCGACTGCGTCGCCCCCTTGCGCCATGGCACGCGGGGTTAGGGTGTATTCTTCACCGATTTTCATCAATACCTCTATAGAAACGGCGCCAGACCACCATGGCCAGTACGACCGTTTCGGCATAACACGTCACAATATGAGCAATAGGCACGGCCAAGCTAGTACCTGCCTGCCCCCAACTCGCCAACCAGCCCCACTTTGCCCCTAGTTGCGCCGTATTGGTAAGCAACGGGGTACGGGTATCGCGCATGGCATTGAGCATACGCGACAATAATTCGGTCAATACAAATGCGGGCAAGCCCAGCACATACTATTGCCAAATCGCAAACACACGATCGCCAGCCGCAGCATCAAAGGCGCCACGCTCGAGCACCAGCTGGATGCCCCAGCGCCCAAGCCACCACGTCAAGCCAATCACCGGCAGCGTCAATCCCACCGCCAACGCAGTAGTACGCCCAAAAATCCGCCGGGCGAGCGGGAAGTCGCCCACCACAATCGCTGCCGCCAGATGCGGGAAGACCGATTGTCCAATCGCCGAACCCAACAAACGGGCTGGCATGTCGGTCAGCAACCAGGCACTATAAATAGCCGCCACCGTTGCCACGCCAAGCTGCGATGCAAACGACGTATCTACTATTGTACCAGCATAATTGACCGTCACCGAAAGTGCCGTCGGCATCGCCAACCACAACGCCGTATGCAATTGGGGCAGGCGTGGTTGCCAACGCCAGCGCAACGGCATCTCGACCCAGTGTAAACCAATCAGCACGATGATGACTTTGATGACAGCCGCAAGTACAAGACCGATAGTGGGACCATACACGCCCACACTTGGCCACCAGCGCGCCAGCAAAATCCCCACGATAATCATTAGGTTGTACGACACATACGCCGTTGCAATCAACGTAAAGCGCCGTTGAGCGGTGAGCAAGGCCGACACGATACTCACAAGTGCCAAGAACGCCGGTTGCAACAACAAAATTCGGGTCAATGTAATCGTCAGTTGTTGTGTGGCGAGGTCTACGCCTGGCAACAGTACCGTCGTGACAAACCAGGCTACCCCTAGTTGTGCCCCAAGTGAAAACACCACCACCCCGCTCAACACCATCGTGCTGACGGTATTGAGCAAGCGCTCTTGGTCATCATTGGTTGGCTCGGCAAGGAGCAATGGCACCAAGGCCGTAGTCAAGGCACCACCAGCCACAAAATTGATAATTGTCTCGGGTAAGCGGGCGGCAGCATAATAAGCCGCCACCGCACTGCCATCGCCAAATGTAGCCACAATCAACATTTGCCGGAGCATCCCCAGCACAGCAGACAGCGCAAATGCGGCGGCCATCACGACCGCCGCATCAGTAATCCCGTACTGCCGTAATCCCCAGCGCCGCATCAATTTATCCACGGATAACCGCAAGCACCTCGTCACGGCGTTGCACCATCACCGCCACATCCATTGCTTCGAGGTTGAGGCGCACCAGTGGCTCGGTATTTGAGGTGCGCACATTGAAGTGCCAATCAGGGTAGATAATCGACAAACCGTCACGGGTTTCGATTTTGGCATCGGCAAAGCGCGCGTTGAGGGCGGCGATGACGGCAGCCGAATCAGCGACTTTGGAGTTGATTTCACCCGAAATAAAATACTTGGATTCAATCGGCTTGAGCAGTTGCGACAACGTCGTCCCTTCGTGGGCCAACATTTCGACCGTCAAGAGTGACGGCAATAAGCCTGAATCAGCAAAAAAGAACTCTTTGAAATAGTAGTGGCCGGTGACTTCGCCACCAAACAATGCTCCTTCATCGGCCATGCGGCGCTTGATAAAGGCATGACCAACCCGCTCTTCGAGCGCAATGCCACCAGCAGCAGCGACCAATTGTGGCACTGCCCACGAGGCACGCACGTCATAGACGATTTTGGCGGCAGGGGAGCGTTTGAGCAGGTAGCGAGCCATGATGGCGGTAAAGTAATCACCCGCCACAAATTGGCCCCGGTCATCGACGGCAAAAAATCGATCACCATCGCCATCAAAGGCAAACCCAGCGGCGGCTTTTTCGCTGATGACCCGGCGTTCGAGCTCGGCACGGTTTTCGGGTTGGAGCGGGTCAAGCCCGTGATTGGGCAATGAACCATCAGGGTCGAGGTACAGCCCCACAAAGTTCACTGGCAATTTACGATAGACGCGCTCGAGGATGGGACCTACCGTGCCATTGCCAGTATCAGCGACCACGGTCATGGGACCAGCGTTGGCAATCAAATCGACATCGATCAAGCCCAACATGTGATTGACGAATCCTTCAGACAAGTCGATGTGGCGGCGTGAACCTTTGCGGCCAGGGGTGGCATAGGCATCGGTTTGCACGATGGTACGCAAATCGGCGATACCGTCGCTGCCACTCAACAAGTAGGGCATTTTGCGCACCATTTTGAAGCCGTTGTATTCTTTGGGGTTGTGCGACGCCGTCACCATCATGCCGGGCAAACCGAGTTGGGCACAGGCATAATAAAACTGGTCGGTGCTGACGAGCCCGATTTCGATGACATCAGCCCCTTGGTCGATAATGCCACGGGTTACGGCGTCGAAAATCGCTGGGCCCGACAAACGCATATCGTGACCGACGATGACTTCACTGACGTTGAGATAGGTCACAAAGGCGCGCCCAATGGCATAGGCACCAGCTTCGTTGAGCTCAGTGGGATAGATGCCACGAATGTCATAGGCTTTGAAAATACCCGGATTAATGTCCATCGTCATTCCTTTCGTACGTAGCTTCGGCATATCGTATTTTGTCACAAAACAACTCCAATGGAACGCAGTTGCGTTCCATTGGAGTGTACAAACGCATCTGATTATTCGACTGACATGCGTATTATACTTTGCCTTTGCGACTTTCGATATAGGCATCAATAGATGGTATTTCAACATAGGGGAAGCCCAAAATCTCACGTTGCTCGGTGGTTAATTCGCGCGCAGGCATGTTGTTGGGGATATTGATTTGTTGCTTAAACATCGGAATCGTAAAGACATGATTTACCGCACGACGAATCTTGGTGGTTTGGTTGTAGCCACCCGTATGATAAATCATACAATCCAACAACAGAAACGACCCAGCTTTGGCTTCGACCTGTACCGCATTGCGCTCAAGATATTGTTGTGTGGGGTATGGTTCTTTGAGGTGTGATGCCGGCAACACCCACGTCGAACCATTTTGCAAGGTGAAGTCATCGACACAAAACAACGCGTTAAAGGCCATTGGCCGTGATGACACATAGTGCTGATAGGGAATATCACGGTGCCAAAATCCTTGGTTATAGCTTTGTTGTGCCGGATTAACGATACCATTTTGTTGGTTCAAAATAAACTTACCATGAATGAGTTTTTTCAGTACCGTCATCAAGTTTTCATTGAATGCCAACTGAAAGAATTCCTCGGCACCATGAGTCAATACCGCACGAATCGTATTGTATTCGTTGGTACTTCGCAGTACATCTTCACCGTATTTTGCGATGTAACGGGTCCAAGTGGCATCAAATGCCTGTGAAATTGTACCGAGCTGATCAGGGGTATAGCCCCCATCAAGAACCGCATACCCTAGATTTGCAACTTGCTCAATAACATCGTCAAGCGGCGTGACATTCTGCTGGCGCATCGATACACCATAGAACTTCTCGGGCACGGGGTTCGTATTCATAGCGGCACTCCTAATCTGTGTGACCATACATGCACACGGTACTCAGCCGTAATTATACGCAATTCCATCAGCATTGCATAGCTCAATTTTTGAATTTCGTGTACAAATACCACATAAAACGCTCGCAAAATGAGTAAAAAATTAAAACAATTAATTCTGTTTTACTCAATACCTACGCCAAAACACCTCACCCCTAGCGTCATTCCATGCCGGTTGCGATGGCAACCGTAGAGACGCAGCAGGCTGCGTCTGTAGCGTAGCGTGGAATCTCCCGGAGCTTGCCACCGCATAGGCACGCAGCGGAGTATGC
>JBBAWW010000130.1:0-7551 GCA_040397035.1 Roseiflexaceae bacterium
TATCGCAACCGGCTTGGAATGACGCTAGGGGTGAGGGTTTTGGCGCAGGTATTGTAAACAGCACGTCATTATAAAAACGAAACTAAATCTCCACTCGTTATTAGACGAGTGGGGATTTGGTGCAAAAAACAGCATGTGGTGTGGTTCTGGCGTTTCTTGTATGAGGTTCATACAAGAAGCATTGGTTATTTTTGGGCTGGGGTAATGATGAGCGTAAGAATCATCTGATTGTGTTTTGGACCGCAATACACGCCGCATTGGATGGTATAGGTTCGCGGTGTATCAAACACAATTATTTGTTGTTGGATTTTGCCGGGGACAATGGTGATGACCGGATTGCCGGGAATTTGGATGGAATGAATCACATCCATGCTCGTAGTTATCAGGGTCACTGTACTATGCTGTGGGATGGTAATGATTGCTGGTGCAGCACGAGTCTGACCGACATCAAAAAACCACTCTTTGGCGACGATGCGCAAAATATAGTGCTGTGGTGTGGTTGGAATCAATCCCAGTTGGCGAAATTCGCTTTGATTGAGTCGCATTGGATCGACGGTACCGTCCGGTGGCGGTGTCCGCACGAGTTGTACTGCAATACCTGCGAGTAGTAATGAAATTGTGATTCCGCAGAGTATACAGAGGATGATTATCAAAGGGGAAGGTTTTTTGTTCATGTGTAATGCTCTATAAAAGACAAACCGATACACAGGGCCATCCCTTGTGTATCGGTTGCGATGCTCGAAGACTAGAAGAAGCGTTTGGCAATCCCCAAAATCCCTTGCTTCCAGGGCACGCGATGGGATACACCACTACGATTTGCAAAATCTGCCAGATTTGCGACATACCAATGGTAATTACGAATCAGCGCATCTTTATTAGAATACTGTGGCTTATACCCGAGGCGCTGTTCTGCTTTTTCAATCGAGACAAACGAATCAGTCACTGCCGTCTCGTATACCCACTTGTACAAGGGTGATAACTTGAGGAGTTCGAGAAAGCGCAACGTCCAGATTACTGGTGCGGCTGGTAAAGGCACGATTTTTTTGCCAAGCCCAGCCACATCAAGGACTGCCTGATAGTCTTCCTTCATGGTGGTAAATAACTTGGCGCCGACATTGAATGTGTCGTTGACAATTGTGTCGTCGAGTGTGGCACACAGGTAGATTGCCTGGCACAAATCTTCGACATCGAGGAATTGGTAGCGATTATTGCCGCTGCCAATCATCGGGAAGCCGTGACCATCTTTGGCCCAGTCGTAGAGCAGCGCAAACACACCTAAGCGCTCGGGTCCAACGAATGACTTGGGGCGTAGAATTGGCACAACCAATCCTTGGCTACGAAACTGCACACAGATTTGTTCGGCTTCGACTTTGGCTTGACCGTATGGTCCAACCCCGACTAAGGCATCGTTTTCAAACAAGGGATGATGATCGGGGATACCATACACTGCTGTGGATGAAATGTGGATAACCCGTGTAATACTACGGCGATGGGCTGCTGTCAATACATTGCGTGTGCCATCGAGATCGGTGGTCATGATGTCTGTTGGTGAGTAGAGTGGCAAGGCGGCTGCGGTATGCACAACCAAGTCACACCCTTCCATCGCCGCATACAACGCATCGGCATCACGAATATCGCCACGGACTTCGTGAATCTGGGCGCGTTCTGGGTAATCAAACGGTGCAATATCGTAGCATACGACCTGGTGGCCGCGGCTCAACAAATAGCGCGTCAGATTGATGCCGAGAAATCCTGCGCCGCCAGTGATAAATACTCGTTGTGGGTGCATACGTACTCCGTAGCATGAAAAATCAATAATTAAAGTCACGAACTAGTAATTAATACCACAAATGTGGACTAATTATTGTAATCTACTAATCGTTGTTGGAGCCGGGCGATCTGGGCATCGACAGCCGCAAGCGAATCGCGTTCGCGTTGCACAATTGCCGCAGGAGCCTTGCCGACGAATGTCTCGTCGGCGAGGCGGGTACGGCGGCGTTCAGCATCGATTTGGGCTGCGGTAAGTTCTTTGGTGAGGCGTTGACGTTCAGCATCCAAATCGATCAACCCAGCCAACGGCACAAACACTTCGATGTCGCCAATCACCACAGTAGCGGCGGCTTTCGATCGATTTGCGAGGGTCTCTACAATGTGTAATTCCTCGACATTGAGGCGGGCTAGGCGCGCGAGCACATCACGTTGTTCGTTTAGGGCATCGTGATGCGGCGATACAATCGTCACGGCAATATATTTGCCTGGCTCGACTTTGTATTCGGAGCGGATATTACGAATGCCCACCACGATTTCTTTGGCCATTTGCATGCTTCGTTCAGCGGCTTCGTCGAGGAGCGTTGCATCGGGTTGCGGGTAGCCAGATACCATAATCGAATCTGCCGCGGTATCGAGGACGATGCGCCCGGTGAGGTATTGCCAGGCTTCTTCGGTGACAAATGGCATAAAGGGATGGAGCATCCGCAATGAGCCTTCGAGTACCGTATAAAGCACTTCGCGTGTCAAGAGTTGGCGACGGTCGTCACCATCGAGCTGGGCTTTGGCGATTTCGACATACCAGTCGGCAAATTCGCTCCAGACAAAGTCTTGGATTTGACGGGCTGCTTCACCGTAGTTGTAGGCTTGCATGAGTCGATCGACATCGGCAACCAAGCGCTGATAGCGTGACATAATCCAACGGTCGGCCACGGTATAGGGATAATTGAGTAAACAATTGCCGGTGACAATTGCCGAGGTATCGGGCTTCCAGTCGCCAAAACGTCCCAGCACAAAGCGTGTCACGTTCCAGAGTTTATTCGAAAAATTCCGACCTGATTCGATACGTTCAGGATTGAGGTTGAGATCTTGACCGGGAGTGCTACTGGTGGTCAAGGTATAGCGCAGGGCATCGGTGCCGTATTGGGCCATGATGTCAATCGGGTTGACCACGTTGCCGTAGGTCTTGCTCATCTTGCGACCTTCTTTGTCGCGCACCAAGCCATGCAAATAGATGGTATGGAAGGGCGCTTGGCCGGTCAGATAGCAGCCCAGCATCATCATGCGGGCGACCCAAAAGAACAAGATGTCGTAGCCGGTTTCCATGACGCTGGTAGGATAAAAGCGGCGCAAATCGTCGGTTTGGTCGGGCCAACCGAGGGTCGAAAAGGGCCACAGGCCACTCGAAAACCAGGTGTCGAGCACGTCGGGGTCTTGATAGACGCTAGGACCGGTGGGCTCGGGTTCATCGGGGCCAGGCACAATCATTTGACCATCGGCTGTATACCAGACGGGGATGCGGTGTCCCCACCAGAGTTGGCGGCTGATACACCAGTCTTGGATGTTTTCGAGCCAATTGTAATAGACGCGTTCGAAGTTATCGGGGATGATTTTGGTGGCACCGGTGCGCACTGCATCGAGGGCCAAATCAGCGAGGGGTTGCATTTTGACGAACCATTGTTCGCTGAGCAGCGGTTCAATGATCTCGCCGCCCCGTTGACTAATCCCAATCGACATATGGTGGGGCAAGGTCGCCACCAGCAACCCTTCGGTTTGCAGGTCGGCGAGCACCTGTTTGCGGGCGGCGAAGCGTTCCATGCCGACATAGGGGCCAGCTTGGTCGTTGAGGGTCGCGTCGCGGTTCATGATATTGATGAGGGGCAGGTTTTGGCGTTGAGCCACGGCATAGTCGTTATGGTCGTGGGCAGGGGTGATTTTGACAGCACCCGTCCCAAAGGTAGGATCGGCGTGTTCATCGGCGACAATCGGGATTTTGCGATTGACGGCGGGGATGAGGGCGAATTTGCCGATGAGGTGTTTGTAGCGTTCGTCATCGGGGTTGACTGCCACCGCCACGTCGCCCATCAGGGTTTCGGGGCGTGTGGTGGCGACGGTGATATAGGTTTGGGCGTTGGCTGACCATTGACCGCTGCCCCATTCGCCGGCTTCCCAGCTAGCGACGATAGGATAGCGGATGTGCCACATGTTGACATCGCGCTCTTCGTATTCGACTTCGAGGTCTGATACGGCGGTTTGCAGGTTGGGTGACCAGTTTACCAACCGCATGCCGCGATAAATCAAGCCGTCGTCGTAGAGTTTTTTGAAGGCGACTCGTACCGCACGGGAAAGGTCTGGGTCGAGGGTGAAGTGCTCACGTGACCAGTCACACGATGCCCCGAGTCGGCGCAGTTGTTGGGTGATTTTGCCGCCGAACTCTTCTTTCCATTCCCAGGTACGGCGCAAAAACTCATCGCGACCGACGGCGACGCGGCTGGTCCCTTCGCGGATGAGCATGCGCTCGACTTGGAGTTGGGTGGCGATGCCGGCGTGGTCGGTACCTGGTACCCACAAGGTGGGGTTGCCACACATGCGTTGCCAGCGAATAATTACGTCTTCGAGGGTCACAAACATGGCATGACCCATGTGGAGCTCGCCGGTGACATTGGGGGGCGGCATCGACAACACGAATGGTGCTTTGTCAGTGGGGGTGGTGGATGGTTGGAAGAATCCCTTGGATTCCCACCATTGGTATAGGCGTTCCTCGACCTGTTGCGGTTCGTAGGCTTTGGCCATTTCACTTGCGCGTTGGAATGATTCCGTCATTTTTCACCTTATAAATTGTACAGGCTTAATGGCATTATACATGAGTAGGGCGATAGAGTGCATTTTTATTGAACGGAGACGCGGAGGTGTTTTCCACGGGCGATTTTCCACGGCGAATTACAATGTGTTTGTAGTAAAAATTAGTGCATGCGCCGTGGATTAATCGCCCTTACGTATTGACTTCCTACCTCACTTCCGACTTCATGCTTCATACTTCCGACGTCGTAAGTCGTATGTCTCGCGCAGAGGGCGCGGAGACGCGGAGGTGTTTTCCACGAGCGATTTTCCATGGCGAAAAGCAAAGTGTTTGTAGTAAAAATCAGTGCATGCGCGGTGGATTAATTGCCCTTACCCGTTGGCGTCCGACGTCACTTCCTGCTTCCGACTTCACGCTTCCGACGTCGTCATTGTATGGGCACGATAGCGGCCGTGCAATCTTCGTATGATGAGTACTGACATAGGGCACCACTGTATAGGATCGTCGTTACTTGGCGCCCTGCAAGGAAATCCCCCGACAGTTGCCTACAACTGCCGGGGAATGATGTCGGGGGGGATATATTACGGTGCAGGCGTATTGGTCGCCGTCGCAGTCGCCGTCGCAGTCTTGGTAGACGTCTTGGTGGACGTGGGAGTCTTCGTAGCCGTCTTGGTGGACGTTGCCGTCTTGGTGGACGTGGCGGTTGGGGTGCTGGGGATTACGGTGCCAAATGCAATAGGTGGCAAATATTTGCCCATATGGTAAATCAATGTACCCCGTGAATCGGTAAAGTTGGTACCGAGTTGACCATAGTTATTTGCACCCCAACACTTGAGATTGTTGGTGCTGAGGATGGCGCAGGTGTAATCAGACCCGAGCGAGATCTGCTTGGCCGTGAGGTCATCACCGAGATTGACGGTAGCGAGACTATCACCCATTTCACCTGAACCATCGCCACGTTGCGTGGTATCGCCATAGCCAAGTTGCCCATTATTACTAAAGCCCCAACATTTGACGGTATCATCATCAAGAATGGCACAGGTATGATTTGTCCCTGCACGAATCGACTTGGCGGTGTGCCCACTACCGAGATCGACGAGTTGCAGGTTCGTGCCCACCTCAGTTGATTCGTCACCACGATTATTGGCTGTGCCAAGGCCAAGTTGGCCATACCTGTTATAGCCCCAACAGGCCACAGTGCCCGTATCAAACAATACACAGGTCGAGCCGCCACCGGTGGCTAATTGCGAGATAGTACGCGACCCGACATCGACAGTAGCCAAGGAAGCCATGCCGTAATCGCCACTCCTAAAACCACGAGGAATTAAATCACCCAGCCCAAGCTGGCCCGCCTTATTATTGCCCCAACATTTAAGGCTATTATCGTCAAGCAGGGCACAGGTATGGTAGGCTCCGGTAGCAATTGCCTTGGCGGTGCGGCCACTGCCGAGGTTGACGCTGTCTAGATTGGCCATCTCACCTGAATCGTCACCACGACTATCAACGGCATCCAATCCGAGCTGGCCATCGCTATTTTTACCCCAACATTTCACACTACCGTCGTCAAGGATGGCACAGGTATGGGCAGCGCCAGCACTAATTGCCTTGGCAGTATGGCCACTGCCGAGGTCGACTGCTGTCAAATTGCTGCTCATTTCATCAGCATCGTCACCACGATTATCGTTGCGCCCCTGCCCAAGCTGACCATCACTGTTGCCGCCCCAACACTTGACGCTATTATTGTCGAGGATGGCACAGGTATGGGTCTCGCCGGTACTAATTGCCTTAGCGGTACGACCACTGCCCAAGTTGACGGCGGCCAGATTACTGCCCATTTCGGCAGTACCATCACCACGCACCGTTTTGTCGCCATAGCCTAGCTGTCCAGACGAGTTATTTCCCCAACACTTGACGGTATCGTTGGCGAGCATGACACAGGCATGCTCACCACCCGTCGAAACAGAGACGACTTCTTTGATGCCTCCTACGGGGGTAGCGGTACGGGTCTTGGATTTGGTGGGAGTCTTTGAGCGCGTCACGGTTTTGCTTTTGGTGCTGGTATTGGTTTTGGTGGGGGTCGTGGTTTTGGTGGGAGTGTTTGTGGGGGTCGTGGTGTTTGTAGGGGTCGTGGTAGAGGTGGCGTAGAGATTGGCAAAGGAGAGATAGGCACCGGAGAGATTGGCATAGATGAGATCGGCACCGGAGAGATTGGCACCGGAGAGATTGGCACCGGAGAGATTGGCACCGGAGAGATTGGCATACCGTAAACTACATCCACTCAAATCTACACCTTGGTCAGGTGTAGCATTACAGTCTGGACTTGCTGCATAAACCTTTGTTGGTAGTAGTGATACTGCGACGACGAACAGCACTAATCCCACCCAGAGATAATTCATGATTTTCACGATGATGCGCTCCTTACGTTACTGCGGTTACATTCAAGAAATCTGTCTACATTGATATTTGTGGATGAGTCCAATAATACTGACCACTTCGATTATTATTAGTAGGAGTCTGCGTATATACCACCATCTCACTTTATCAGCGTACCATTTACTCAAATAAAACACAATAATAAGACCGTTTTTTTTGAAAAAACAAACAAAAAATTGATAATTTGCCTACAATTTCTTCATAATTAATCAATAAACACGCAAAAAACACATATTTTCTTCATAATTAATAAGTAAAGGGAAGGGGCGAAAATGGTTTGACATACACGTCAAACTATTTTCGCTCTACGTAGATATATGGAATAGCACATCCCAGTAAATCATGTTCGCCGATTACGCAAAACACGATGACTTGAATCAATACCTACGCCAATCTCGGTGGCTCGTTGGTTGGGCGGCGGTGTATTGATAGGCCCATGTATCAACTGAATGTAGTCCAATGCGAAATATACTGTGGCTCGCACAGAGGACGCAGAGGGCGCGGAGATGTTTTATGGTTGGTGTGGGCCGATGAATGTAGTCCAATGCGAA
>JBBAWW010000131.1:0-7459 GCA_040397035.1 Roseiflexaceae bacterium
CAGCCCTGAAGGGGCGATATGAGCTCGCCCGGGGCAACGCCCCGGGTATTCGATAGCCCTGAAGGGGCATGGGGTGATGATGGGGATGGGGCATGGCGCCCGGATGGGGGATGGCGCCCGGATGGGGGCTTCACCCTAGGGTATCCCATGTCGCCCCTTCAGGGCTGGGGCTCTAGGTTCAGCTCCGAAGGGTGAGCTGAGATATCCCTGGGTTTATAGATAATCCATCCCTGAAGGGGCGAGCTGAGATAGGGCGACGCATGGTTCAATCCCACACATAGCGTTCATCATATTGGATGTCGTATTTTTTTAACATACGGCGATATTCATTTTGAAACGTGTTCTTGCGGTGATGTTCAGCTTGGTTGGCGATGTAGCGCTCCACTACACCCCGATCTCTGGGGTTGACCGAAAAAATTCCATATCCACCTTGCCAATGGAAATTGGTATAGCGCGCGCCTTTGGTCTTGAGCCATTTGGAAGATCCCGATTTAATCTCCTGCACCAACTCTGCCGGTGTACATGTGCGCGGGTGGACCATCAGGAGATGGATGTGATCGGCGACCGAGCCAGCCTTGAGCAGTGTTCCTTTTTGGTTTGCAACAATCCCGCCAATGTACGCATGGAGCTCATCCCGGATATCGTCGGCAAGAATCGCCTCACGGTACTTTGTCGCGAAGACCAGATGTACTAAGATTTGTGCGAGTGGTTGCGGCATACGGTTATATCCTTTCTCGTCATTTTTATGCCGAATTGGGTGGATACTCGTGTATGGCGCCCCGATGGAGGCGCCACCCTAGGGTATACCATATCGCCCCTTTGGGGCTGGGGCTCTAGGTTCAGCCCTGAAGGGGCGAGCTGAGATCGCCCGGGCCAACGCCTTGGGTTTATAGATTATTAAGCCCTGAAGGGGCGAGATGAAATCGCCCGGGACTACGCCTTGGATTTATGATTTATGCCCCAAGGGGGCATGAGGTGATGATTTTGGTGCGACATATGCTCATTCCGCACGCTATCAAGCACATCCACGACATCGGTAATTGGATGTAGCCGCATACGTAGCGCACGCGTCTGTGCTTGCCATGTAGCGAAGTCAATTGACACTGGCGTCACAAGTGCCTGTTGCATACGCGCAATTAATTGATGCTTGGTTGCATCATCAAGTTTTTGAAAGTTTTTGAAAGTTTTCGAAGAGTTGTTGTTCTAGGGTGAGACTCATTGTATCCTCCTTTTCTGCGCATAGTATAGCATCCCTTTAAAAAATTGAAAATGCTCATCATTTCGCCCCGTTGGGGCTGGGGCTCTAGGTTCAGCCCTGAAGGGGCGAGCTGAGCTCGCCCGGGGCAACGCCCTGGGTATTCGATAAGGGGGCGAGCTGAGCTATTCGAGTATAAGTTCCGCCCTGAAGGGGCGAGCTGAGCTCGCCCGGGGCAACGCCCTGGGTATTCGATAAGGGGGCGAGCTGAGCTATTCGAGTATGAGTTCAGCCCTGAAGGGGTGCAATGAGATTGCTCGGGGCTATTTATTCCGGTAATTTGATGAGACCATCGGTGATGACCACCAAGCCATCGCGCCCGAGGCCGGCGATGATGCTGGTGAGTTTGGCGGTGTCGAGGGGCAAGCCGAGGCTGGTTAATTGGGCATGTAGTTGTGCGACAGGCTGGGGGGATGCACGTAGGGCGTCGATGATGCGGCCGCGGATTTGGCGGTTCGAGCCGGCAAAGGGCGCATCTTTGCGTTCGGCCACGCGCCGCGGTTTGGCGGGGGGCAATGGCAGCAAGGCATCGTCGGCAGCTAGGCGAGCCGCATAGTCACCACAATCGCCCCGCAGTGGGCAACGGGGGCATTTGGGGGCAGTGGCGGTGCAGATGATGGCGCCGAGCTCCATGATGGCTTGATTCCAGACCCAGCCTTGGCCTGCGGGTACCTGTTGCGCCGCCAAATCGCGTAGGGATTGCTCGCTAGGGATGGGGGCGTGCGGGTCGCTCCAGAGCCGCAGCACCACGCGGCGGATGTTGGTGTCGAGGAAGGCCACGTCTTGTTCGTAGGCAAAGCAGGCAATCGCCCCCGACGTATAATCGCCAATCCCGGGTAATTGTTTGAGGGTGGCCACGTCCTGCGGGAATACGCCGGCGTATCGACTGACCACGGCCTGGGCGGTGCGTTGCAAATACAACGCCCTCCTGTTATAACCCAGCCCCTGCCAAGCCGTGATGACGGCGCTGGTAGGGGCATTCGCGAGGGTCTGGACATCGGGGAATTGCGCCAAAAATGCATGGTATTTGGGGATGACCCGCTCTACTTGGGTTTGTTGGAGCATCAATTCGGCCACCAACACCCGGTAGGGGTCGCGGGTATGCCGCCACGGCAAATCGCGACCATTGGCGCCAAACCAGGCAATCAAGGCATTGGCAATCATGCGATTACAAAGCCATTTGTAGGGGCATCGATGCCACCGGCTAATGCCGTGTCGTACTGGGCCGGTAAGGCGTTGTCGGCGGCCAGTACGGGCAAAAGCGCGGCGATGGCTACTTCGATCATGCCGTCTTCGGGTTCACGGGTGGTCAAGCGTTGCAATGCCAACGACGGCGCAATCAACCAGCGCACCCAAGTACGGTGGTAGTTGGCGGCGGTCAGGCGCAACAATTCAAACGCAATGCCGGCCACCACAGGCACGAGGACTAGGCGTGAGATTATTTTGATGAGCAGTGTTTGATCGGCAAAAATAGCAAAAATAGGGATGCTCAGGATGACCACCACCAGCAAAAAACTCGTGCCGCAGCGGGGGTGAATCAATGTTTGTTGGCGTACATGCGCCACATCGAGGGGCAAACCGGCTTCATAGGCGTTGATGGCTTTGTGCTCGGCGCCATGGTAGCCATAAACCCGCTGGATGTCGGGGATGCGGCCGATGAGCAGTAAGTAGCCGATAAAAATCACCAACTGGAAGATGTTTTCGATCACCACCACCATGACACCGCTAATCCCCAGATAGCTCAAACCGTTGGCCAACAACAGCGGTAATGCAAAAAACAACCCGAAGGCAAACAGCAGCGATATCACCACGCCGCCGGCAGATTCGCCTTGGCTAGGACGTTCTTCGGGAGGGAGCCCGGCGGCGGCTGCCACATTGAGGGCGCGAATGCCCAAATTGAGGCTGTCCCATAGCAACAGGATGCCCCGTAGGAACGGAATGCCTTCGATGGTGCGGCGGCGGGTGGGATTGAGGGCTTCGTGGTAGCTGGCAATGCTGCCGTCGGGCAAGCGTACTGCCACCGTGGCGCGGGTCAAGCCGCGCATCATGACGCCGTCAATCACGGCTTGGCCACCATAGTTCATTTTAGACATCGTTGCTATCCTTGTGTGGTGTGGCTTTGGGTTTGTTGCTGCCGGTGACGCGTTGCCCTAGTACATTGGCGGCGGCTTTGAGCCCCGCCACGACGCTACTGACCTGAATAGCCGGTTTGACGATTTGCTCCGAAATAATCGTGACCGTCGATGATACCGAGGCACTGGTTTTTTTGACATCATCGGTGACACTCGCCGTTTTGACCAGTAACTCGTCGACCTTGGTGCTGATTTCGCTTAGTTTGGGGATGAGGGTGGTGCGAGCGGTGGTATCGATGGCCTTGACGGCATACAAAATCGCCACTGCCACCAGCGCTAATGCGATAGCGCCGATGAGTTGGAAGAGTGCCAGCAAAATAATCGACAAATCACGGACCGCTTCACGGAAGCCCGGGTAAATGATTGAGAGCACGATAAACACGATACTCAAGACAACAAAAACAATGCCACCGATAATCAACCAGCGCGTCATGCCACCGGATTCGGTTTGCGGTTCAGAAAAATCGTGCATGCCAGCCTCCGATGGTGTAAGTGACTATTTGGTAAATCGAAATGCCCCGATGATGCCAATCCATGCCACGAGCGAGGTTTCGACGAGGTGCACGCCGGCAGGTGCAGGCAAGACTGCGCTAAAGCTGAGCCCAATCACATGCGTGACGACCACACAAATCAAGCTCACCAACCAAAACACCGGTAGTTGGATGATGTTTCTGCCCGCCACCATGTGGGCGAAGGCGGCATGGAATGTGGCAATCATGACCAGTAAAAGTGGTACAGGTGACATAATCAGGCGAGAATCCGCCCACCTCCAATGACTTCGTCGGCGTGATACATGACGGCCGATTGCCCGGGCGAAATTCCGTCTTGGGGGGTATCAAATTCAATCGTCACGCTGCGCTCGCCGGTGACGGTGGCCAGGGCGGGGGCGGCATCGGCGTGGGAACGGCTTTGCACCAGACAGCGGAATTGTCCGTCGGGAGGAGTCCCGCCCACGTAGGTGGTTTGGTCGATATGGATGATTTGTTTGCGCAAATCTTGGGCTGGACCAACCACAATCGTGTTGCTAGTGGCATCGATGCTGGTCACAAACAACGGTGATCCGACGGCGATACCTAGGCCTTTGCGTTGCCCGACGGTATAGAGCGGGATGCCTTGATGGGCACCGAGTTTTTTGCCGGTATTATCGACGATGTCGCCGGGCTGGAAGGCATCGGGGCGTTGGGTTTTGACAAACGAACGATAATCGCGGTCAGGTACAAAGCAGATATCTTGGCTTTCGGGGCGTTCGGCGGTGGCCAAATCAAGCTCGGCGGCTATGGCACGTACTTCGGGTTTGGGCATGCCACCGACGGGGAAGAGCAGGCGGGAGAGTTCTTTTTGGCCGAGCATATGCAACATGTAGGATTGGTCTTTGCGCATGTCGACTCCCCGTGACAAATACCACTGGCCAGCGCGGTAATCGTTGCGCACATAATGACCGGTTGCCAGCATATCAAAGCCCAATAACTGCGAACGTTCGAGTAGGACGCGGAACTTGACATCGCGGTTGCAGGCCAAACAGGGGTTGGGCGTCATGCCTTGGCTATATTCGTCGGCGAAATAGTTGATGACATGTTTTTTGAAGTCTTTTTGGTAGTTAAACACATAGTAGGGGATGCCTAGTTGGGCGCAGACCCGCCGCGCACCCGACACCATTTCCATCGAGCAACAACGACTTTCGACCATTTTGTCGCTGTCACCTTCCCACAAATGCATGGTTACCCCGGTCACATCGTGGCCGGCGCGGTGTAATAAAGCTGCAACGACGGAACTATCGACACCGCCACTCATGGCGACCATTACTCGAGCCATTTTCGTACCCTCTAAAAAGAAACACTTGTCTGCATTATACAATACCTGTGCGAAAAATCTTCTTCGTCCACACGCAGCGCTAGCGCCCTGTAGGAGCACTTTCACGCCGCGCAGGGTAGTTTTTTATACCAACACCTAATTACACCGGCAAATAGGGGGCAATCGTCGTCGTAAACGTACGCGTAGCGCCGGCCTGCTGGATGGCTGCGGCTACCGCACTGCTATTGGTGGCAGCGGTCACCGCAAACATGACGCCACCCACCCCGGCGCCGGATAATTTGGCACCGTAGGCTCCGGCAGTGATGGCGGCTTCAACCAGCTGGTCAAGTAGGGGTGTCGATACGCCGATGGCCTGAAGCAGGCTGTGGTTTTGAGTGCAGAGTGCGCCTAACAAGGGCGTATCACCACTTGCAAGGGCCTGTTGCGCCACCACGGTGACGGCAGCGATGGCATCAAACAAGGCGTCGTAGTGGGCAGTGGCTTGGTCACGGCGTTGTCTGACCCCAGCCACAGCCAAGTGGGTGGGGCTACGTTCGCCACTATCACCCACCACCAGCGTGACGGGGTGAGTAATTGTCAACGGGGCAATCAGGGCTGGCTGGGGCGTGCCGTCTGCGTGTGGTGGCTGGCGACAAAACGCAATCGGCTGATCGTAGGCGATGACGGTATTGTCGATGCCACTGGGGGTGCCGTGCAGGCGTTGTTCGCTCCGGTAGACTAGTGCGCCTATCGCATCGTTATCGATATCATGGTGCAAAAACTGCGCCAGGGCGCGTACCAGCGCCGTCGCCACTGCTGCGCCACTCCCCATGCCACTAGCAATGGGGATGTCGGAAGTAATGGTGATGGTGATATCGGGGATGGGGCTGTGCCATGTACTGAGGATATCGCTGACCAAATCAAGTAGCGGATCGCTGTCGACGCCCAATTGGCCACTACGGGCCAAATCGGGGCTGTGGATGATACAGCCCTGTCCGTGGGACGCCGTCACAATCTGTACCTGAGCCCGGATGGCGGGCACCGGCACGGCAATGGCGGGCCGGCGATAGACGACGGCATGCTCGCCGGCAATGATTAATTTGGCAACAGCATGGGCAATTGTAGAAATCATAGTTGTTCAGCTATAGGTAGATTATGCATGTATTCTACTTCAGAGTGTGTGTCAAGTACCAATGTGTCGGAGCCTTCTGAGTGTATATAATATCTATTACACGATTATTTATCTTGTTGTTGCTCTGTCGCACGTATAAAATAGCCTAGTTCTGAAATATCGTGAGACCAGAACAATGTTAGGCCGCGGCTTTGAGCTTGTTCAAGATTCAATACATTAAAAACTCTAGCAAGCACCGCTGATGGTACGATTTGTGATGTCCCAAAAGTTTTTAACCAGTAATCTGCTTTAACAGCAGCATCGTTGTTCAATCTCTTCACACTATTCGTTGAGCTATTTGATACTTTACATTCGAGTGCGAGCAAGCGTGTATCATGCAGACGTATTACTATATCGGCTTTACGTTCGCCTAATTGACATTCGCCGCAAAACTGTAACAAACCTGGTCCTTTTAAAATAGTATTTATAGCTACTGGAGGTACTTCTGTGAGACCTATTGAAGTAAGGTACCTCTTGACATCTTGTTCTTGTTTTTCTTTTCCATCAGACCTTCGGTTAGTTGCAATTCTTTGTGCTGCCAATAATGTAGACGAAGCGAGTATTGCTGAAGCAAGTTCAGCAGACGTCGGTGATCTTCTAGCGACGACCCAAGGAAATCTGTATATGTCGAGTGATTGCATAATAATTGAAAATACTCTCAACAGTTTGACTGAATCTTTGGTAATTATCGATGGTTTAAGTGACGAAACATCTGCTATCACGCGCAAATCAGCATCAGAAAATGGTGGACCTGCGAGATAGCGAAGTGCTTCACCCAAACCCGCATTGTATAGTTGCACGAGCGTATGTGTGGGAATTTCGGTTCTATACAGATTGTCAAGAATTTCCAACAGTAGTTTGAACTTCTCGTATGATGCTACGAAGTGATTCTTCCACTCGTCTCCCATTTGTAATCTTGAAGCCCTAAATATCGCTTCAGATTTTTCTGAATCCTCTAATAAGTTGATTTCGTTCCCAAATTAGTGCTTTTTTTGACATCTTAATTACCTATGTGAAATGGTATACGCAGTCGTTCAATTTCTTTTGGTTCGAATTTTGTTAATCCACCCGCATACGTTCTCCCATCAGATACTTTGATGTTCGAATTTA
>JBBAWW010000132.1:0-7444 GCA_040397035.1 Roseiflexaceae bacterium
GGCCGATGAATGTTGTCCAATGCGAAATATACTGTGGCTCGCACAGAGGACGCAGCGGGCGCAGAGATGTTTTATGGTTGGTGTGGGCCGATGAATGTTGTCCATTGTGAAATATACTGTGGCTCGCACAGAGGACGCAGCGGGCGCAGAGATGTTTTATGGTTGGTGTGGGCCGATGAATGTTGTCCATTGTGAAATATACTGTGGCTCGCACAGAGGACGCGGAGCCGGGGAGATGTTTTTTGGTTGGTGTGGGCGATATTTATAGCCATTAGAGAATTTGTGAGAGAGTTGTGACGATGATGCCTCGTTTGGCAAATTCATCGAGGATGCGTGGCAATGCTTCGGCCGTCGATGCGTTGCCGATATGACAGAGCAAAATTGCACCGTTGAGTTGGTTGGCGGCGAGGGTATTGGTGAGGCGATCAACGATAAAGTCGGCACTTTTGGTTTCGCCGACCGAATCTAGGCTATCGAGTGTCCAAAAAATCGGCAAGTAGCCGTTGGCGATGACGGTGCGCAAGACGCGCTCGTCGTAGGCACCAAAGGGCGGGCGAAAGTAGGGTGCTGGCAAAATACCTGTGGCATCAAAAAACGCCTGTGCCATCTGGTGCAGTTCGCTGGCAATGCCGGCATCATCGAGTTGGCGAAAGTCGGGATGGGTCTGGGAATGGTTGGCGACTTCATGGCCGTCAGCGATAATACGTCGCGTCAAATCAGGGTTTTTTTGTACCCACTCACCGGTGAGAAAAAACGTCACGTGCACATGGTGAAGTGCTAATGCATCGAGGATTGCCGTGGTGGGGGTGCTATCAGCACCGGCATCAAATGTGAGGGCTACCGCAGATCGGTTGGCGCCCCGTTGCACCAAAATCGCTTGGCTGGTGAGCGTGTTGGCTTGGGCATCGAGTTGGGGGATGATCAGCGGGCGTAATGCCTCGGGTTCACCACTAAATCGATTAAATGCCGCAATATAGTCGGCATTGCTCCCGCTGGCGTTGGCAATAGCGGCGAGGGTATCACCTGTGCGAACACGATAGGCGATATAGGCTTGTGGTGTGGGGAATGGGGTTGGCGTAGACTGAACTGTTGGTTCAGCGGTTGCTGTTTTTGCAATAACTGGTATCGCAGTGGCACTGATACGCATAGTTGGGGAAAATGGCAGGGAGCTAGGGGAAATAGTGGCGGTGATTTGGGGATCGGGGGTAATTACGGCTACTTGTGTCAACCGCCACACTTGATGTGTGGCGGCAACTACCATACTGATGGTGATAAGTATGAGGATTGTGAGCACCCAGCGATGCATTACTTGCTGACCTTGAGATGCGTATTGATTAGTTGGACGAATGCTGATTTGAGTTGCGGGGTGGTAAATGATTGTTGCGGAATAACGATATAATTCCACGATCCTGCTACCAACAATACATAGTTACGATTCTCGATGCTACGGTTAAACTTTGTCCAAGGCACCAGTGTCGTCCGTTCACCAAGTACACGTGTGACGCCCGTGTTGTCAATACGCAAGGTAGTGGTGGTGTTTGGCTGATTGAAACTGCTCATCACCATCAAGATTAGTGGGACTGGGTCGATGGCGAGTAACAAGGCAATCACAATCAACATCAATTGATTACCACCAAAGCTGATACTAAATCCTTGCCAGAGTGCGAATGCAAACAGCGCTCCCGCTACCGCTTGATAGATGTGATGCTTAATGGTGGTGGTCTGATAGAGTTGGGCTGCCGCAAGCGTATCACGGATCGATGTTGTAATGGCAAGTTGAAGTGGCTCACTCATGGTATATCGAGCTCCTGTCCGATGATAAGGTTGTCAGGGTTTTGTAGATATGGGTTTACGTCTTCGATTTGTTGCACTGTGACGTTAAACTTGCTTGCAATCGAAAGGAGCGTATCACCAGCTTCCACGAAATACTTCCGTGTTTTGACTGATACTGTGGGAATCGACACTTCGGTGATATTTGCGATTATGGTTGGCACTACTGGTACTGGTGTTGCTACTGTAGTAGGTGCTGGTGTTGCGATCGTTGTGGTATCGGTGAGGGTCGTGGTGTCGGTTAGCGTCATGGTATCAGTGAGGGTCGTGGTATCGGTCAAGAGTGTGGTGTCGGTGAGGGTCGTGGTATCGGTGAGGGTTATGGTGTCACTAATCCCGATTGTTGGCATTAGCGTGGGTACAATTGTTGGGCTCGGCGTAATGGTTACATCGGGTACAACCGTTGGTGTGCCGTTATCACTATTGAGTTCGGCATCGAGAATATCACTCGATATATCAACAGGACGATCAACTGCAGGTGCAACAGGCAGGAGCAGGGTTAGATTTGCGATACGCAGGCTACCAATACTAATGTTCGCCAAACTGAGTACGGCACTCACAATAATAATCGCAGTAATCGCGGCAACGACTACGGTCACTTGTGGAGTTGCGATGCGACTAAGAATTCGCAATACGAGTGCCCCTACAAAGGGGAGTATGAGTGCAACGAGCAATAATACATTAATGACTGTTTGTGACACAGGGTACCTCCAACGAAACGCGTGCGGTTTGGTGATTTATGTAGGTAATTGGAAACAATCAATGGAACACTTGGATAATGAAACCTTAGCGTTCCTTCAAGTGTACAACAGTCACCCCTTCGCCGCCACTTGCGCCGCCACCCTCAAACGATTTTACTTGTGATAGCGCCTTGAGTTGATCGCGGAGTGCTTGACGTAGAGCACCAAGTCCTTTGCCATGGATAATCCGTACGTACGGCAATCCGGCACGATAGGCATCATCGAGGTAGCGGTCGACGCGCTCGCAGGCATCCACCGCACGTAGCCCCCGTACATCGAGTTCGAGTGCCACATCAGGAATTGCGGGAATATTGGTTGCGCGTGGGGTAATGACAGGTTTGTTTTCTTTGCGCTGGCCTGGTCGGAGCTCGCTGAGCACCACCGTCAAACGGAATCCACCCACTTGCACCTCGGCGCTGTCATCGGATTCATCAATCGACACCACATCGCCAGTCAAATTCACCGATGGCACAAACACCGCATCGCCCACTTGGAGCGGTCGCGGGGCTGGGGCTACGTGGCTGACTTGTGGTGCTGGGGCTTGCGGGCGGCGTTGTTTGGCGAGTTGTTCGCTGGCTTTGACCTGGGCATCATGTGCCCGTTGTTGCGCTTCTTCCATCCATTTTTTGGAAACAGATACTTGATTGACATCGTCGCGCACCCGACGTAACTCGGCCCGCACTGCTTTGACTTCAGCTTCGATGAGTTGTTGGGCTGCTTGGCGCTCGTTTTCGAGTTGCATTTCCATGGCATGGCGCTCTGCCTGTATTTGCTGGCGCAAGCCATCGGCTTCGCGGCGGAGCGCTTCGGCATGCTGGAGTGCTTGGGCGGTATCGTGACGTTCTTTTTGGATGGCGGCGAGTAGTGTATCGACGTGTAATTCTTGATCGGGCAACGATTCTCGTGCGGCAGCGATAATTGCCACATCCAATCCTAAGCGCGTGGCAATCGCCAACGCATTGGAGCGACCAGGGACGCCGATCAACAGGCGATAGGTGGGCGATAACGTTTCAGTATTGAATTCGACCGAGGCATTTTGCACACCAGGCGTGCTATAGGCATAGGCTTTGAGTTCGGCGTAGTGAGTGGTGGCTATTGCAAATGCCCCCCGCGTCAAAATATGCGCAATGATGGCGCGGGCCAGCGCTGAACCTTCGATAGGGTCTGTACCTGCACCGAGTTCGTCAAACAAAATCAATACCGGTAAATCGTCGGCAAACACCGGTGCGATGGGTTGCCATTGATCGACGCCGATGGCGCGGATTTGTGAGGGTTCAGGATCAACGAAGTTATCGAGGCTATGCAATATTTTGATGATATTAGTCATGTGTGACGAAAACGTCGACAGGCTTTGTTCGATGCTTTGTTCATCACCGATATCCGCAAAAATCCGCCCAAAAATCGGCAGAATCGAACCATCCGCTGCGGGAATAAATAAGCCAGATTGCGCCATGAGCGACAACAGACCGGTGGTTTTGAGTGATACAGTTTTGCCGCCGGTATTGGGGCCGGTAATCAACAAAATCCGGGTTTGGTGGGGCATGGTCACATCAACAGGCACGACCACTTTGGCATCAATCAAGGGATGACGAGCTTTGATGAGCTTGATTTCGGGATCTTGGCCTTTGAGTACATCAATCATGACGGGTTCACTCGCACGCAGATGACCGGCAAAGCGTGCTTTGGCAAAGGCAAAATCGAGGGTTGCGAGGGCCGATACCCCAGCGCGAATGAAGGTTCCTTGGGCGCCAACCATATCCGACAATTCCCCCAAGATGCGCGCAATTTCGTCGGCTTCATCGAGTTGCAATTCACGCAGTTTGTTGTTGAGCTCCACCACCACCAATGGTTCAATGTAGAGTGTGACCCCTTTACCTGATTGGTCATGGACTAATCCGCGCACCATGCGTTTGTGGCTAGCTTTGACGGGCACTACATAACGGCCGTTGCGGACGGTGACAATGGCTTCTTGGAGCGCATCGGCATATTGTCCGGATGAGACAATATGTTGTAAGCGCTCTTGGACGCGCGCCATGGTGGTTCGGATTTCGTTGCGGAGCGAGCCAAGTTTGGGGCTAGCACTATCGAGGAGTTCGCCATCAGTATTGATAGAATGGTCGATACGTTCTTCGATATGTACAAGGGTGGGCAGTTGTTGGATGTATTCATCAAGGACGGGGATGCGTTTGGTGTCGATTTTTTTGAAGGTAATCCGCAGTCGGCGCATCGCACTCAGGGTATAGGCGATTTCACGCAGGACGAGGGCATCAATGACGCCACCGCGTTGGGCCAAATGCACGGCATCACGGACATCGCGGGCTGCGCCGATGGTGAGGTCAGGGATTTCGTCGAGGATATGGCGCGCCTCGCGGGTTTGGGTGAGTCCGATGCCGATGATATGGGCATCAATGCTCGGTTCGAGGGTTTCGGCAAGCTGACGTGATGCCGAAAAGCTGGTATGGCGTGCGAGCATGGCTCGAATGGTGGGGAATTCTAAGGTCGCAAGCGTGTGTTGTGGTATGTTCATTATGGTGTTGGTATAGAAAATAATTGATTGATATCACTAAAAACGAAAGGGTCGAGGATTTGGAGTACAATCGGTGCGACGGCATTGCTCAACGGTTCGGCAACGCGAGCGCTGGCGACAGTACGAAGTGTTTCTGTGCCAATAAACGAACGCATTTCACTGGGGGCAACGTCTGTGGGCAGAATCAACAATAAATGGGCAAATACCCCAATTAACAACAGTACGGTAATCCCACTAAACACGAATCCAATCAGCCGATTCACAATCGAATCGGTATTGCCCCGAAAAAACCGAAACGTATAAATCCCCATGCTACTTAACGTCAACATACACAATACGAATACGGCGATGTAGGCCAAACTGTAGCTTTCGAGCAACCCGATATTGGTAGCCAAATGCAACCAATCGCCGATGGTTTGAAAGTATAATCCAGCAATAATAAGTCCAATATAGGCCATAATTGTGACGATAATCATCCGCACTGCCCCCTGGAAAAAACCAAGGATAAGTGCAACCAACACGATAATGAGACTTACGAGGTCAAACGAGTTCATGACAATCCCCTACGACAAGCGACGCTGATAGTATAGCACAGACCATATATTTGGTGCGTACTTGGCGCATACTAGTGCGAAAAAATGGCGATACGTTGTTTGTAAACAGTGTCAAACGTTATACACCATCGCCATCACGTCCATCGGCAGTCCGCCAGGCATGCGCCATGCGGGGCGTATTAAATGCCCAACCGATCCGACCGTGGCGATCAAGCAAAATACAGCCGCCAATGCCTTTGCCTCGATCGGCGAGGCGTTCGATGGCTTTGGTGGCGGCATCTTGGGGATGACAGTCATCGCTGAGGTAATCAACGGCAGTTTTGGCCAGCAAAATCCGCATAATTGACTCGCCCCAACCGGTGGTCGAACAGCCACCGAGTTCATTCATGGCATACAAGCCACCACCCAGCAATGGTGCATCGCCGACTCTCCCAATCAATTTGTGGCCAGTGCCACCGGTTGATGTGCCAGCTACGACCCAGCCGTTTTCGTCGATGGCTACACAACCGACGGTGTCGCTAGGGCGATCAGGCCAGCCGCCCTGTACGATGTTTGCGACCACTTCACCGGGAGGTGGTGTGGAACCACTATCGTTGCTACTATCGTAGGTGGCGATGAGTTTTTGATAAATTTGAAATTCGCGGTCGACAATCAGATCTTCGGGATCACAAAAAGGAATCCCGCGTTCTTTGGCAAACCGTTCGGCACCATCGGCCACCAACATGCCGGCAGGGCTGTTGAGGACATGGCGTGCCAGTGAAATCGGGTTGCGGATGCGGCGCACTCCAGCCACAGCGCCATACAGGAGTTGGTCACCTTCCATCACGGCGGCGTCGAGTTCGACAAAGCCACCACGGTTGAGCACCGAGCCGACGCCGGCATCATAGGTGGGGTCGTCTTCGAGGATGCGCACCGCGGCTTCGACGGCATCCATGGCACTGCCGCCATTGGCCAATACTTGCCACCCGGCATCACGGGCGGTGCGACAACCGTGTCGATGTGGGGCGACTTCGTTGTCGGGGATGGCCCAGGCGCCACCATGCACGATGATTGCAATTGCCATGTGATGTCCTCATTCGTCAATAAATAACAGTTACTGGTATTATAACGACAAATAGCATCGCATGATGATACTGATAGACGTGTGTACTGCTGAGGAAAATACGCCATGGATAGCACCTACGACCAACTGACACAACGCCAGCAACTTGCGGTGCTACGCCCATTTGCCCGTGCCACCATGGCGCAATTTGCTATCCAACCCGCATCGTTGCGTGTGGTGAATCATGCATTTAATACCACCTATATGGTGCGTGATACGGCTGGCCAGCCGTATGCGCTCCGACTCAATACCCATTCGCTCCGTGATGCATGTGGTATAGATGCGGAATTACAATGGATTGCCGCCCTTGCTGCCGAAGGAACGGTCAATGTCCCTAAGCCGTATCCCACAATCAATGGGTCGTTTGTGGCGACTATTGATTGCCCCCCATTAGGCAAAACACTTTCTGCTACCTTGGCACACTGGTTACCAGGGCGAATTGTGGGGGCACGCCCAGCGCGGCAACAATTGACGCAGATTGGTCGCGTAACGGCATTGCTTCATCAACAGGCCAAGGATTGGCGCCCCCGTGACGGTGCGTATTTCCCGCGTATCGATAGTATGTTGATGAACAGCACAGAACTCTGATTGCTAGTTGACGTCCATGAAAAATCCTGACACGATGTGTTTGTTAAGAACTCATCAAAAAGGAATTTTCATGAACGCCACTTGGATTATAACAACTTTTGTA
>JBBAWW010000133.1:0-4118 GCA_040397035.1 Roseiflexaceae bacterium
TATCAATGCACCGCCGTACAATCAACAAGCGGCGTAGATTGGCGTAGGTATTGTACTTTAGTATGTATATTGCAAAGAAGCATGTTTTTTGGTGGAGATTTTGTCATGAACTATCGTTACTTCGTCGGTATATTGTTGATTATTATCAGCATACCGTCATTCACAACGCAACCATCTGTAGTAGCGTCCGTACCAATACAAAAACCGAATCCACACATTATGGTTGATACTGGTTATATCGAATTGTGTACCGTAAATTGTAGTTTTGAATCCGGCAATATGAGTGGTTGGACACAAGAGGGTGGTTCTTTTGATGTGACGAGAGACTTTGTGCGAAGCGGTTCTTATTCTGTGAAAGGGACATCTGCGACACGCGCTAATTTTTATCGGGTGTTTTCGCTAAGCCAATACGCAACCCAAATCGCTAGTGGTGGTGGAAAAATTCGTGCGAGTGCGTTTATTGACCCCGGTAAATCAGAACATGGTGCAGTTGACATTTATTTCTATGATGCCATGCAAAACATTGTCGGTACTGGTTGGGAATCAGGATGGCAATATAGTCCAGGGACAAATTTCTTGGAAGTTGCCAATGAAATCGCAATTCCTACAGCTGCCCGCTCAGTAAAAGTGGCTATTTATGCGAAGCGCAGTAGCGGAAGTTATACCGACATGAATGTCGATGATGTATCGGCAAAAGTGCGTTTCATATACGATGCAGGGACACCAACCAAAACCCCAACTCGTAGCAAAACTCCAACGTTTACGCGAACACTAACATTTACACGCACTCCAACCAAAACTGCAACAAGTACCCCACAAATATCTAGTCTCACTGGTATCGTTACTGATGCAACAACAGGACAACCATTATCTGGAGTAACCGTATGTATCACTGTGCTTAATCTGTGTGGTACATCTGACAGCAATGGAGTATACACAATTACCAATATTCCACCAGGAAATCGCACGTTAAGTGCAACAAAAACAGGCTATATTACCTATAAAGATAGCATGTATCTAGGCTTTAATCCGACCACGACATACAATCTGACAATATCGCCAGTACTAGGTGCTGGTCAAATCCGTGCAGTCCTCACATGGAATGTAGATCCACGTGATCTTGACTCACATCTCTGGACGCCGAACGGAAGTCACGTATTTTTTAGTGCCAAGGGAAGTTGTATATTAGCCCCATTTGCTTGCCTTGATGTAGATGATGTCACTAGTTATGGACCAGAAACGATTACTATTAAACAACGGCTTCCTGGCACATATACGTATGCGATATATCACTATGCAGGGAATGGTAGTATCGCGTTAACATCGTATGCACGAGTCAAAGTATATATTGGTTCGCAATCATATGTGTTCACACCTCCAGTATGTACAGGATCACTATGTAGCACATATAGATGGTGGTATGTGTTTACTATCAATGGAGCAAACGGACAAATAACTCCTGTTAAGCGATATAGCACTACAAGCCCACGAAATCTACCACTAAACGAAAAATAGCGTTTCGCAACACGAAAAATCGTAACGGTGTACCATAAGTACACCGCTACGATTTAAGTACATTATTATTTCATAAACTCTGTTTGGAACGCTTCATCACTGCGCAATAACCAAATAATTCCAACCACCAAATGCATCGTCCATTGCACGGCAATAAACCCAAGCCAACCAATTCCAAAGGCAACAATTAAATTAATAATCCCATTCCAATTACGCCCCACATAAAATGAGTGAATCCCTAATGGTCCCAAAAAAATCTGCAATAACGCAAACAAAACCCGACTCTTTTCGAATGTCACGACGGTCACCGGTGGTGCTTTTTGGCGAACACCACATTTTGGGCAAATCTCGGCCAATTCCATGATTTGGGCGCCACATGCTCTACATGTCACATAATTCGCACTCATCCAATTTACTCCATTCTCGGCACAATCTACTTCACCCCTATTCAACCATCCTTCCTCTCCATATTTCTTGTAATTCTTGGCGCAAAAAAGCGGTGACTCATCGTCACCGCCCATTTCGCTTGTTATTTTTACCAATCCCCCCCTACCACACCCCCCACAGCCCCAGCCCGGCAATGACACTCCCCGCCACGATGCGCAAGCCCCGTTGCACCCGCGGCTGTTGCAATACCGCACCCGCCCAGCCGGCTAGGCTGCCAATCAGCCCATAAATCCCCAGCGTCAAGCCGGCATAAATCGCACCGAGCACGATAAATTGGCCGGCAATGCTTTTTTGTATGTCCATAAATTGGGGCAAAAAACTGACGAACAATACCAGCGTTTTGGTATTGGTGATGCTCGAAATCAATCCCTGCATATACGGCGTACGTGTCACCTCCACCCCCACCACCGCCCGCGACTGACCCCACAGCTGGGCCCAAACCATCCGGCCACCGATGTAGATGAGATAGAGGCTGCCGAGTAGGCGAATGACATACACGCCACTGGGCCACTGGGCAAATAGCAACGACCCACCCGTGGTGGCCACCACCGTATGCACCAGCACACCACTCATCAAGCCCAATGCGGCGATGCGCCCGGCCCGCGCCCCGTGGCTACTCGCCAAGGCAATCATCATCAGCATGTTGGGGCCAGGGGCTAGAATCAACAGCATGGTCGAAATCAGATACAAGGTGAGCATTTCGTGGTTCCTTGGAGAGTGGCGTGTCAACGCCATCGCGCCTGCTACAATAGGGCATCGTTCATAGGGAGGAATTCTATGCCGCAACTTATTGCTCTGCACGACAAAGCCACCATCCGAGCCTATGCCATGCACAACCCACTGTTGTATATCTACGAAATCGGCGATCTCGATGCGTTTTTTTGGCCACATACCGTCTGGTATGGTTGGCTCGAGGATGGCCACATCACCCAGCTCGCACTCGTGTATATGCCAGGCGATTTACCGGTGCTGTTGAGCCACGCCAACCCCACTCGCGACGATCATGCGCAGTTTTTACAGGCACTGTGTGTCGTCTTGCCGCGCACGTTTTATGCCCATGTCGATGCCCATGCTGTCGCAGCGCTGGCGGCCCACTATCAGGCACAGCACCATGGCCATTATTTCAAAATGGGACTGAGCGACGGTCAGGCGGCCGAAGCTGCCACCGACCCACGCGCCACCTTGCTCAGCCCGGCCGATATCCCCGCCCTCGAACGCTTATACGCCGCGGCCTACCCGGGTAATTGGTTTGACCCGCGCATGCTCCAGACTGGGTTTTATGCGGGGATTCGTGAGGGCGAAGGGATTGTGGCCACCGCCGGTATCCACGTGGTCTCGACGAGCGAAGGGGTGGCCGCCCTCGGCAACGTCACCACCCTGCCCAGCCTGCGGGGCCAAGGCTACGGCCGGAGCGTGTGTGCGCATTTGCTGGGGCAATTACAGGCCGCTGGCATCCGCCATATTGGGCTCAATGTCAGTGCCCACAACGCCGCCGCAATCGCGCTCTATACCAGCCTCGGATTTACCAAAGTGGCCGAATACCACGAGTATACCTTTGGCCAAGTGTAATGATTTATTCCTCGATGTCGGGAATCACGCCCCCTGACATGAGCAGATCGCGCCAGGCCTCACGGCGGCGATTGCCGGCAGCCACGCGGTTGGTCAGGCCGGCCGGTAAGGTATCGAGGAAGGTGTAATGCACGCCCCACGTCCCAATCAGCTCGGGTGAGCACCACGATGACCAATGCCACCCTGATTAGGGTCAATCTGACCGGTGCATACCTCAGCAATGGCAACTTTCGCGGGGTCCAGTTTGTTAACGCCAATCTCACCCGTGCTAATCTGACCGGTGCGAATCTTTCTGGTGCGAATCTTTCCGGCGCCACCCTCACCAATGCCATATGGCGCAACACGATTTGCCCCAACGGCAGCAATAGCAATAGTAATGGCAACACCTGTGTGGGATTTCTTGCCTCACCAACCCCAACCAATACACCGACACGCACGAATACGTCCACCAAAACGAACACTCCCACCAAAACCAATACCCCCACTATGACCGCCACCGCAACCAAAACCAGCACCCCCACCATGACCGCGACGCGCACCAACACGCCGACACGCACCGCCACCGCAACCAGAACGAATACACCTAC
>JBBAWW010000133.1:4218-5701 GCA_040397035.1 Roseiflexaceae bacterium
CAAAACGAATACACCTACCAAAACGAATACACCTACCAAAACGAATACACCTACCAAAACGAATACACCTACCGCGACCGCAACCAAGACGGCCACCCTCACCAGAACCGCTACCCCCACCAAAACCAGCACGGCAACGCGCACACTTGCCCCAAGTGCAGTTGCGACGCAAAGTGGCGTACGTGTCTTTGGGTTTACAGCGACAAATTCGAACGACTGGACGGTCAGTGACAACAGTACCTCGTTGGGAAGTGATCCCACTTTGTCGTTAACTGTGGGTAGGTTGTACCGCTTTAGTAAGCTGATTAGTGCGCACCCGCTATCAATTCGCAATGCAGACTTAAGCCCATACACCGGCGTGGTAGGCTTCCCGCTCAACGGCGTACAGTCAGTTGACTTCACGCTGCCGGTTGGTACACCAAGTACACTCCGCTACATCTGTGACGCCCATTCCAGTATGCAAGGGCTCATCAACGTCGTACCGTAGCCAATGAAGTTATCGAGAGGCACCAAACGTGCGTTTGTGGTCGTGGCATGGCAGTGACACGCAGCACCGTGTCAAGCGCACCACACCCCCAACGGACGGGGATTGCACGCCCTCCCGGCGACTGTAGAATGTAGTGATTAAAAAACCACCTGTGTGCGACGTGAATCGGAGGGGTGGTGAGTTCGTTCAGCGCACGAGGTTGGAGTCTCCGCGGCTCCGTGCCTCCGCGTGAAACGAAGCGCATCTCACATTAGTCGAATATGTAGCTACCCGTAAAAGATTGCACAGGCGCTATCGCGCCCATGCAATGACGCTGGGGGTGGATTCCCTGCCCCACTGGCCCAATACCCACCGCCACACCCACCTAGCGACCGTAAGGTTGATGTGTGCTGGATAAACCCCATACCCCCAACGCAAGGCACTCACCTTGCATTGGGGGTGTAGGTTGTGGTATTTATAACGTCACAGCAGCCTGCGTCTCTACAAGTGCACGGGTTGGCTAGTGAGTTGCACCAGTGCTTCGAGCACTCGCGCGTGTTGTACTGCATCCATGGTCAGATAGCGCTGATTGCCGGCAGGATCAACCACAAACGTCGTCACTCCTTCGTCATCAACCACTACCCGCCCGGACCCACTCAAACCAAAGTATCCCCGCTCGGGGCAGACCGCATACAAGGCCGTGGCCAAATCCCAACAAGGGCGCTCTTCGGCGGGGGCACAATAGGCGTTATAGGCCTCGACAATGATATGCCGCGCCACATAGCCAAAATCCTCGGCAATCGATATGCGCGGATACCGCAACGCCCAACCGATTTCGAAGCCGCCCCATACCACCGGCGTCGGCCAGTGGGCCGCGAGCGCCTGCATGGCGGGGATGTCGCAAATCACATTGAATTCTTTGAAGCGTGCGTCGCCGTCGATCGGCAAAAAAGCCCCCGCCATCAGCGACAAACAGCGCACCTTGCGCGTGAGCAACGCCACATCGGCGGGGTTGGC
>JBBAWW010000133.1:5801-7343 GCA_040397035.1 Roseiflexaceae bacterium
AGGCTGTGCAACACGGCCATCGCCAAGGCGTCGTCGACATCATTGCCCATGTCGGTATCGAGAATAATGTGGTGCATGTGGATGCTTCCTGTTGCTGGTGGATGGCGCTATGATAGCACGGATTCACCCCCAGCCCCCATCAGCGCGGCCCCTGCCATTCGCTGATTTGTTGGTCTTGGCGCAACGTCAAACGACGTTGATGGAGCCCATGCACCAGCGCCGTAATGGTGTGGTCGTGCACAGCCAGACTGGTTTTGGCTTCCACATAAAAAATCTGGGGCGTCAAGGTGTTTTCATCCAACAAGTACGCTCGCGTCCACCAGTCATACAAACGCTCACTGGCGCGATCGAGCAGGGTGGCACTAATCAAACGGTCGCGCTTTTGGTGTTGGTTGATCTCACGCGCGGCGGGTACCAGATTCCACAAATCGGCACACGGCCAAGCCGCCCACGGCAAGATGTGGTCGACATCGATTTGTGCTGGGTCGAGGCGTTTGCCGCTCCACACACAATACAACGGCTGGTTTTGGGCATGCAGACGGCCAATATGGGCACGGGCCCGCGCCACCACCCGTTGCGGGTCGGTCCATTCCATGGCCTGACTGAGGATCTGGGGGGCGATTGTGCGCCCTTGTGATTGGGCATAGCTGTTGCTCAGTTTTTGCCATTCCCAAATCAAGGCCGGCTCAATCCAGGCACTAAAGCGCATCATACTCAGCCAGATATGCCGTGGCATGGTCAACGTGCCAAACGACCACAAAAACGCCTCGTCGATGGTCAAATCACCACGCATGCGCACCGCGGCACCACGGTCGATGTGAAAGACTTGGCGGCCATCATCAAAGGTAATATAGTGCGCCGGCATTTTTTGGATCAGGTCACAGGCATCTTTGACGGCCGCACGGACGCTAGTGGCGGTATCAGCAGAAAACCGCATCCCTATCCGTAAATCCATCGCAATATTCTCGGGTAATTGGCGGTAGGCAGCCGTCCCAAACCCTAGTCCATCTGCTCCTTGTGTGTTGGTGGCAGACTGTGGGATGTTGGCCAAGGTCAAGGGCTGGTAGAGCCGCACCCAATACAACCCAAACAACCCGAACGGCAACACCACCTGCCCATCGTCGCCGCTTTGTTGCGCCATGCCTGGCGCCGAATCGGCAATCCGCACCATGGTGCGCAACAAGCCTAATTTGTAGGTGGCCGATTTGCGGTCGTTCAAAATCAAGTGACGGAGCAACGGCAATGCGCCCGTGCCATCGTCGGGCACCCGCAACACCAATTGTTGCCATACCAGCGCCCGCCCCAATTGGTCGCCGGATTGCACGTCACGTTCCACCAGCAAGCCATGCGCACTGGCGAGTTGGCTCAATTCAGCGCCATCGACGGCGTATTTGCCCCGCTCGTCGTCGGCCACGCCTAATTGCACGGTGATGAGCAATACGCCACCTGGTTTGAGCAGGTCGACCAATTTGCGAAAGGCCCGGGCCCGCTCACGGGGTGGAATAAACATCCACACCGCATTTACAAAGACACAATCAAAGA
>JBBAWW010000134.1:0-173 GCA_040397035.1 Roseiflexaceae bacterium
ATCAGCACAGGATTCATTTACCCACCCGTTGTCGCACTTGAATTGACAATCCGCCAATCGAATACCCGGGGCCTTGCCCCGGGCGAGCTCAGCTCGCCCCTTCAGGGCTGAATTCATTAATCGAATACCCGGGGCCTTGCCCCGGGCGAGCTCAGCTCGCCCCTTCAGGGCTG
>JBBAWW010000134.1:273-6279 GCA_040397035.1 Roseiflexaceae bacterium
AATTCATTAATCGAATACCCGGGGCCTTGCCCCGGGCGAGCTCATCTCGCCCCTCAGGGCTAAACCTAGAGCCCCAGCCCTGAAGGGGCGGCATGCGACAGCACAGGGCATCGCCCTTGCGCATATAACAAACCCAGGTCTCATCGTGGCACCACCACGTTCATATACCCCATGCGCGATAAATCGTAGTAAAATACCACCACATACCCTCCGTCATCAGCATTGGGGAATTCATGTCAAGCACCACCCGTACGGGCTATTTGTTATGTGTCATCGCCGCCATCGTATGGGCCGGGACCGCGCCCGGGATCAAATATCTGCTCGACGTCTATCACGTGCCCGGCGTCACCTTGGCGTTGTGGCGCGATGTGTTTGTGACTATCGTGGCCGGCGCCGTGGTCTTCATCCGCTACCCCCAGGCCTTTCGGCTCAAACGCAGCGAACTCATCCCGCTGATCATCCTCGGCGTGGTCTCAATCGGCATTTATCATGCCTTGTGGATTTGGTCGGTTAGCCTCAACGGCGCCGCCATCGCCGTGGTACTCATTTACCTCTTCCCCACCTTTGTGACCATCGGCGCCCGCTTCATGTTTGGCGAACAACTACGCTGGCCACAAATGGTCGGGCTACTACTATCCATCATCGGCATGGTGCTCCTGGTCAAACTCTATGACCCGGCCCAAATCAAACTCAACTGGCTAGGGATCACCGTAGGGCTGACCACCGCCGTGCTACAGGCGTTTTATGTGCTCTATACCCAGCGCGCCGTCCAGACCGTCAATCCCTGGGCCTCACTCACAATCACCATGGCCAGTGGCTCAGTGGCGCTACTAGTAATTTTGCTGTGTGCCCCCCTGACGGGCATCGCCAATCCCCCCGGACTCTTCCAAGTGGGCAATTACATGGCCTGGCTGATTTTATTGGCGCTGGCCATCGGACCGACCCTCGGCGGCTATGCCTTGTTTAATTTGTCGTTACAACACATCCCAGCCAGCATTGGTGGCTTGATTTTGGTGCTCGAAGCCCCTACTGCCAGCGCCATTGCGATTATTTTTCTTGGCGAACGCTTGGCGTGGCTCCAATTTGTCGGCGTGGCGTTGGTGCTGGTGTCGATTGTGTTGCCCACCCTGCTCTCCAAACGCCCGCCAGAACTCATCCACGCCCACGAATAACCCGCGCCCGTGCGACAATGATCATAGTCGAAACAAATAGCAAGTGAGAAATGCCCCATGTTGATTAGTGACATGAATTGGATGCAGGTCGAAGCCTACCTCGCCCACGATGACCGTGCCGTGTTGCCCCTCGGTAGCACCGAACAACACGCCTACCTCAGCTTGAGCGTCGACAGTATTTTGGCGGCTCGGGTGGCCCAAGAAGCGGCCGAACCACTGGGCATCCCGGTTTTTCCGGTGGTAAGTTACGGCATGGCGCCCTACTTTCAGGCCTACCCGGGCACCATCACGTTGCGCATCGACACCTATATCAGCCTCGTGCGCGATATTTTGAATAGCATGTACAATAGTGGCTTCCGGCGCATCACCATCGTCAACGGCCATGGTGGCAACAGCCCCGTCGATGGGCTGGTCACCGAATGGATGGCCGACCACCCCGGCACACAAGTCAAATTCCACAATTGGTGGCGCTCGCCCCAAACCTGGGCCAAGGTCAAAGCCATCGATCCGGTCAGTAGCCACGCCTCGTGGATGGAAAATTTCCCGTGGACTCGTTTGCCCGGCATCACCCTCCCCACCACCCAAAAAATCGTCCCCGATCGCACTGGCATGATTAATTTGGTGGGTGAAAAAATGCGCGCCTTTTATGGCGACGGTAATTACGAAGGCTACTACCAACGTAGCGACGCCGAAATGCTGGCATTGTGGGACGTCGCCATCGCCGAAACCCGCGCGCTGATGAGCACCGGCTGGGATACACCCTGAGCCAGCACTATTTTTAATCACAGAAAGACCACCCCCATGCATATTGAATTTGCCGCCAAAACAGTCATCGTCACTGGCGCTGCCCACGGCTTTGGGCGCGCCATCGCCGTGGCCTTTGCCCAACGCGGCGCCCATGTCTGGGCCTGCGATTTGATTGCTAGTGAGCTCGCCCAAACCCAACAGCTCTGTGTCGAGGCCGGCGGCCAATGCAGCGTACGCACCGTCGATGTCACCGACGTGGCTCAAGTCAAAGCCTTTGTGGCCGAAGCCAGCGCCAGTACCCCTAGCGGCACCATCGATGTTTTGGTCAACAACGCCGGTGGCGTGCTCGGTCAAGTGGGTCAGCCCATCGAAAACGTCAGTATCACGCAGTGGAACGACATCATCGCCGTCAATATGAGCGCAGCCTTTTATTTCGCCCAAGCAGTGGCACCGGGCATGAAGGCCGCCCGCGCCGGCCGGATTATCAACATTTCGAGTGGCGCTGGCCTCGGTCCCAGCCTGACCGGCATCCAAGCCTATGCCACCGCCAAAGCCGGCCAAATCAATTTGACCCGCCAGCTCTGTCACGAACTGGGGCCGTTCAACATCACCGTCAATAACATCGCCCCCGGGTTTGTGTTGTCCAACGCCAATACCCAGCGCCAATGGGAAGCCTACGGCCCCGAGGTGCAACAATCACTGGTAGCCAGTATCGCCTTGCAACGCCTCGGCCAGCCCGACGACATCGCCAACGGCGTGCTCTTTTTGGCGTCGGATTATGCCGGCTGGATTAGTGGCCAAGTACTTTCGATTGATGGCGGCAAATAGCCGACCACACCGATAAAGGATGTGTATCATGCCCAAAACAATTCGGATTGCCTTGGCTGGCCTCGGCAACGTCAACCTCAACCTGTTACGGATTTTGCGCTCACAAGCCACATTGCTGGCTGACACCTACGGCCTGCACTTCAGCGTGGTCGCCGTCTGTGATTCCAGCGGCGGTGCCGCCGCTGCCGATGGACTCGACATCGACACCCTGATCGCCCACAAAGAAGCCAAGCGCGGCGTGGCCAGCTTGCCCCAAGGCAACCCCAGCCTGATTGCCCAAACCATCGTCGAAACCATTGCCGCCGATGTGTTTGTCGAAGCCACCCCCGTCAATCTACAAACGGGCGAGCCGGGTTTGAGCGCTGTACGCACCGCTTTGCAAAAAGGGATGCACGTGGTGCTGGCCAACAAAGGCCCGTTGGCGTTGGCCTACCCCGCCCTGGCCCTACTCAGCGACATGGGTGGCGACGTGACCCTGCCCAAAATGCGTTTTTCGGCCTGTGTGGGGGGCGCCTTGCCCACCATCAACCTCGGCCGCCGCGATTTGGCCGGTACCGTGATTGAATCGGTCGAAGGGGTGCTCAACGGCACCACCCAGTATATTTTGCGCTCGATGGAGCAGGGTGGCAGCTACGCCGAAGCCCTCAAAGAAGCCCAAGAGCGCGGCTTAGCCGAAACCGACCCCACCCTCGATGTCGAAGGTTGGGATGCCGCCAACAAACTCACCATTGTCGCCAATGCGGTGCTCAATCAGCCCACTAACGTGCGCGACTTTGCCGTGACCGGCATTACTCACCTCACCGCCGCCGACCTGCAAGCCGCCGTTGCCAATGGCGAACGCATCGTGCTGTTGTGCCGAGGCGTGCGCAACGCCCAAGGCAGCTATGATTTGAGCGTGGCCCCCACAGCCTTGCCCAGTGACCATCCCTTGGCCCGCATGAGCGGCTGGGAAATGGGCGTGGTCTACCACACCGACATTTCGGGACGCGCCAGTGCCACCTCGGCCGAACGTGGACCCATGCCCACCGCCGCCGCCATGTTGCGCGATTTGATTGACGTCGGTCGCTAAAAACTGATTACTGGGGGGTGTGTCGTCATCACCGACGGTACATCCCTTTTTCATACCTCGGCCAAAAACGCCTGCACCTCGGCCACAAACTGGGCTTCTTTGGTGACCGGCACAAAAAAGAAATTATTCAGATAGTGCGTGAATTGCCGAGTAGCAATCACCGCCGGATCTTGGTCGCGCGCCACCACAAAGTCACGCACCGGCAACAATGTCGCCGTGTGTGGGTTGGCGTAATAGCCTCGATAGCCTAGCGCCTCGAGCCGCCCAAAAATCGTTGCGATGGGGAATTGATGGTGGCGCGCTTCGATTTCGATCAACAATAGCGGTTGGCGGGTGGTCAAGAACTGGGTTGCACCGTTGATGACGGCCAATTCATGCCCTTCCACATCGATTTTAATCAAGCCCACCGGCCCAAACAGGTTGCGGTGCGCCAAGGCATCGAGCGTATCGCGTTGCACAGTGATTTCCCTAGTAGCCGTTTGGGCGGGCTCGTGGTGCTGATTGAGGGTGGCTCGACTATCGACACGCTGACCGTTGATAAACGGCACCCGCATCTGTTGTGGTCCTGATTGGTCAGACAGCGCCGTGGCAAACACTTGCGCGCCGCGGAAGTCCCAGCGCAGGCGCCGATAAAGGGCGGGCAACGGCTCAAACAAATAGAGATTTTGCATGCCCACGATATCTTCAATCACGCTGGCATATACACCCACGTGGGCGCCAATGTCGATCATGCCGCGGGGAGTAATCGTGATGGCACGGAGGATTTTGGCTTCCAAATCAAACGGCGCGGGGGCGGCAATCGACGTCGCCAGCAATTGCGCCCGCAGGGCGGCTTTTTTGTGGGCCGGCCAAACCAGCCCCAGCCCCCGCTGCCATGAGGAATGAATGCGCGCCCACATAGCAGTTTTTTTCATCAACGACCTCATAGTACAATACACATATCAACAGGCACATGAATAGATTGCTATGATTATCGCACCCATTTATACCACTCGCCGTTGCATCCACCCATTTGTCTACTTCGCTGTAGCTGCTATATCATGGAAAAAAATAGGGCTGCGCCGGGAAGGAGATTGCCGTCAGTGCATTCAACGCAGTGCCCACGCATGGTGGGATGAATATTTCACTGCGCTGTTACATAACGTATGGAGTCCGGCATGATTATCCAATTCGACGGTGAGATTTTCGAATGGCGCGGGCCGGCGCCCTTTTTGTTTGTGGCGATTCCCGACCAGCCCAGCCGCGACATCAAAGCGCTGTCGCAACTGGTTACCTACGGCTGGGGCATCATCCCCGTCACCGTCCAGCTTGGCCAGACCAGTTGGCGCACCTCGCTTTTCCCCAAAAACGGGCGCTACCTCGTGCCGGTCAAAGTAGTGGTCCAAAAAGCCGAGCAGGTCGGGGCAGGCGATTTGGTATCGCTGACGGTCACCGTCGGGAATTAACGGAGGATACCGATGACCAATGTACTTACGTTTACCGCCCTAATCCAAAAGGAAGGAGCTTTTACCTTTATCGCCATCCCGGGTGCCCCCGCCAGCCACTGGGGCGCGCGCCCGCGCTACCACGTCTGTGGCACGATTGAGGGCATGGCGGTGCGGGGATGTTTGGGCGTCAACGGGCAGGATTATTTTTTGCGATTGGGAGCGGCCTGGTTGCGCGGCACAGGCATTGTGCCCGGTGTGCAGGTCAGCGTCAGAATGGACCTCGAGGGTCCCCAAGACGACAACCTCGCGGCCGACATCGTGACAGCGCTCAACGCCCACCCACACGCCAACGCTTTTTTTGCCGGCTTACCCACCTTTTACCGCAAAAAATACCTGCGCTGGATTGACAGCACCAAACGCAGCCCCGATATCCGCGCCCAGCGCATCGCCGAAATGATTACCCTACTCGCCAACGGGCAACGCGAACGCTAACCTGCCGCAGCTGCCAACATTTATGTACAGAAGCAGCCTGCTGCGTCTCGGCACTCATTACAGAAGCAGCCTGCTGCGTCTCGGCACTCATCCTTGCAGCCTGCTGCGGCTCCTCCATCGATCCTCATTATCTCGCACAGGGCACACAGAGGACACAGCGGCATTCCCGGCATTTGTGTACAGAAGCAGCCTGCTGCGGCTCTACACTCATCCTCACAGCCTGCTGCGGCTCTACACTCATCCTCACAGCCTGCTGCGGCTCTACACTCAT
>JBBAWW010000134.1:6379-7262 GCA_040397035.1 Roseiflexaceae bacterium
CCTCACAGCCTGCTGCGGCTCCGCAAATCCCATTTTCCATTCAACAGCGTACATGGCGCCGTTTGAAGCCAATCCGATTTTTATTGATGGCCTGGGTGATATTCGCCAGCGGGTCGGCATACAACGGTTTTTTGGTGGGGATGGCGTTGAGCAATTGATTGACGATGGCGGCGGTGTGCAAGGCCTGCATGTGCAACGGCCGATACGACACCCCCACCGCCGTCACACACCGGATCATGGCATGTTGGGTAAACAATGGCTTGTGCGCGATGGTCGCTTCTACCCGATCCAACAATTGTTGGATGTGCGCCGGGTCGAACTCGTGGTCTTTGCGCGAGCCGAGCAACCATTCGTAGCAACTCCAGCCCCCAGATTGCACGAACTCACCTAGGTCGTTGATGAACTCATCCGCCACTGTTTGCGCGAAATCAGTCTCGGCCAAGGTCACCGCCACCACAAATTCTGACAGCATATAACAATCAGCTCGTTGCATCCAACGGCGAAAATCATCAGGGGTCATCGTTTGGGTGTTAGCAATCATCCCCGCCAAATACATGGCATCATAATTGCCGGTGGTATACAACCCTTCGGCCAAGGCCTGATTACCAATCAACGGCTTGGCGATGGGCTTCAACACCCCCACCGGCACGCCAAACATGGGCTCGCGCACCCCTTGGCTAACGTAGTGTTTTTTGGTGCGGGCACTGGTGAGGGTGGCGAGTGTGGCCAAGATTTCACTGATTTTTGGTTGCATGATGTGATTCACTGTAGGCATTTAATTTCGAATTAGGCCTATTTTATCATGCAGGTCGCACATCATACCTTTGGCACATTTTTTGCAAACGGCTATAATTACACACACATTAAAAAAATCACCCTATGT
>JBBAWW010000135.1:0-6988 GCA_040397035.1 Roseiflexaceae bacterium
CGTCATCCCCAATTTCGCCGCACTGCTGCCCCTCCTCGCCAACCCCCAACTCGACGTCATCGCCGGGTTGCTGAGCACTCCATCTGGTGCGACTACCGCCTGGATCCACTTCCTCGCCTTTGATCTCTGGACGGGGCGCTGGGTGTATAGCGACAGCCAACAAGTTGGCATCCCCACCTGGCTGACCTCGCTCTGCCTGGTGTGTGTATTCATGGTGGGACCATTTGGTTTATTGCTATACATCGTGGTACGGCGCTGGCATCGCGGATCATTTTCTCTCTAATTTTTGCATGAAAGGTCTGCCATGACAATGTTTCGCACCCTGTGGCAACAACAACGCTTTTTGATGATTGTCACCCTCCTGCATGTAGGATTAATTCCCGTTGTGGCCCTGTTGTTTTTTCTCAATCCAATCGAAATCACCGGCGTCGATGGCTGGGTCAAACCCCTCAAATTCGCCATCTCTGGGGCCATCTATGCAGCCAGTATCGCCTGGATTGCGACCCTGTTGCCTACCACCTCACGTTGGTACAAACTTGCTAGTGGCACGATTGCGGTGGCATTGGTTATCGAAACTGCCCTCATCACCCTGCAAGTCGTGCGTGGCACCACTAGTCATTACAACATCAGCACCCCCCTCGATACGACTATTTATTCGCTGATGGCCACATTTATCAGCATGTTGGCCACCGCAAATATCATCTGTTTGTTTGTGGTAGTCCGCCAAAAAGCGATCTCCAGCCTTATCCGGATTGCTTGTAGTTGGGGCTTGGCAATCGCTTTTGTAGGGATGATTGCCGGCGTCTTGATGACGTCAGTCAATGTGTCGCCATCGCAACTGCACACCATGCAAGTCGATAAGCGGGCACCGGCCAATTATGGCGCTCACAGCGTAGGGGTCGACGATGGCGGACCCGGGTTGCCACTCCTCGGCTGGAGCACCGTCGGCGGTGATTTGCGGGTCGGCCATTTCGTGGGGCTCCACGGCTTACAACTCTTGCCGTTATTTGGATTGGTGTTGCTGTCTGGTCGCCTATTCGGGCGGCAATCACATACCCAGCACCTGCAAATAATTCATCTCGTGGGATTCGCCTATACCGCGTGCACGGGTTTGTTGATTTGGCAGGCCTGGCGTGGCCAATCACTCATCGCCCCCGACCTAATCAGCATTAGTTGTGCCGGGGTGATTGTAGTGGGTAGTATCGTCGGCGCACTCATCATCCTGCGTGACAATACGCAAACGCACCCTGCGTAACGGTTTTTTGTAAAATCGCTCCCACGCATCATTGAAAAAGACCCACACTATTACCATAGTATGGGTCTTTTTTGCATGCGACTAGACAAATGTATTTTTTGTGTTTATAATAATCTCATATTAACGTAAATATGAGATTAATAATGAGTATTTTCGATATCTTTCGCAAGCCAGCACCGCCAATCGACAACGAAGTGTTGACGCAGATCATGCACGACCAGCGCATCATGCTGAGCAAAATCGAGCAACTCACGCAACAAATCGAATCGCTCAAGCAACCAGCGGTGCGCACCAGTATCAGCACGCCAATCAAAACGATTGTTGCACCATACGACGACCCCCAAGCCACCCACATCCTGCAATTTTTGCAGCAGCGGGGGATTAATGTGCGTACTGTGCCGAATGCCCAAGAATACGACGGGGTGTTCAACGAAGTAGCGACATTGATGGGCAACAAATACTACCACATCATTCCGCTACTTGATCACATCAAAAAAAACATGCAGAAGGGCACGTCGTTTTGGCTGAATATCGCCCAATCACCCCAGCAAGCCATCGCCGATATGACATTAGTATGTACCAAACTGCATGAATTAACGTTGTTGCGCGACTATCTCTACAAAAAAGCGCCCCAATACAACATCAGCGCGCGGCCCAGTAGCGAGCCGCGCGCGCAAAACTTTTTTTCTGGGCAATGGCTCGAACGCTACATTGCCCAGATGGTACGTCAATTTGCCGTTGACGCATGGGTGCCGGATTTCGAAATCCTCACCAATCCGCAAATCATCATGCCCAACGGTGATGATTTCGAACTCGATGTCCTCGTCTATGCCAATGGACGCATTTATTGGATCGAGACCAAAACCGGCCATTACCAAGACCACATCGGTAAATATAGCAAGTTTGTCGAATTGCTCAATCTGCCCAATAGTCAAGCCATCATGGTGCTCCCCGATAGCAATCCCGAAACCACCCATCGCTTGTCGATGATGTTCAAAATGAAAGTCATGAACCTAATCGACGCCAACGAATACTTCCTTGCGGAATTCGTCAAGCGCTGACGGGTGTTATTGCAATTCGAGCAATGTCGCCGACAACGCCGGCCAAACGATAGGCTTGGTTATGTCGACCACACCATCATCACGCAATGTATAGCCGTCACCAAAGCGCCAGGCCTGGGCTTTGGTGACGCTGGCGTTGGCGATCCGCAACGGCATCGTCACCGCACTTTCACGGTGGTTGACGAGCACCGCCGTCAGCACGCCATCACTGCGTTGGGCAGCCACGAGGTGGAAGTCAGCATCGGCGCTACTGGTATGTACCAGCATCGAGCCAAATTTGTGGAACAGCGTATAGGTCTGGTAGATGGGCAAAGGTCCAGAATTATACGACACTGGCCCAAAAATCCCCAACCCTTGCCCCGAAATCGCCCCCATACAAAACTGATTGACGATGGCGCATTGTTTGGCAATCAAATGCCCCAACACATCGGTCCACCACAAAGAATTGCGGAATGAATTGGTGCCGGTGAGCTCATCAACCCGACCACTCCAGTCCGAATTGGCTTCGGTGATGGCCAACGGTACTTCTTTGCCCAGCACTTCCCGCATCAGACCACGCATATAATCAATCGAAGCACTCCACGCTGCCGGGTCAGCCGCCAATTGTTTGGGCGTGACCGCTCCTTCGCCAAAGGGGTAGCGATGGAGCGAGACCATTTCCACATCAGGTACTTGTTGCAAAAAACTCCGGAGCCAATAGGCGCCAGTAGCGTCACGGGGATAGTTTTCGTTGGGGCTAAACTGGCTCTGCTCGGGGCCCATCACGATGATACTGGGATCGACGGCCTTCATCGCTGCCCGGAACGATACAAAGTCGGCCACATATTCGTCGACCCCGTATTTGGCGGCACCCCGTTTTTTGACAAACAAATCGGGTTCGTTGCCGATAGCCCAATATTTGACGGCATATTTTTTGGTGATATTGACATACTTAACCATGTCAGCAGCTTTTTGGGCGGTACCCTCAAACACCCGCACATGGATGGAGGGCGTGGCACCGATGGTCTGGCACATCGCCATGTATTCGTCGATCATCAGCTCGGTCACGTCGTGTTCGTCACCCCAATTCCCCCCCGGCCAACGAATCATGCTGATACCGGCATCGTGACTCCAGGTACGATGATCGAGGCCGATGGTTTGCCACGGGCCGGTGTTGCTGCCATATACCAGTGGCGAAATCGGGCCGTATTTGTAACCGGCATCGATAAACAAGCCCGGTTGTGGTCCCGGAGTAGGACCAACACTCACTTGAGGCGTAGCACAGCCCAACAGCGGCAAGGCGATCAGACTACGCAGTAATTGACGACGTTGCATGGCAAACTCCTCACACATAATTCATATCAGGGTGGATGTGGTCGTGTATACTTTAAGGGGGTCAAGCGCCGTGGTATACGCAATTTTCGGGCAAAGATGCAGGAATTACGTAAATAATAGCACAATTTTCCCAACACAACCATACAAGGGGCAATTATGGACGTCACTACCTATATCTCCCAAAACCAACAACAAGGGATTTTGCCAGGCCTCGTCCTCGGCTATCAATACGGCTATGATACACCCATCATCAGCGCATATGGCGTCGATGGCGCCCAACAACCACTCACCACTGACAGTGTATTCCCGGTGGCGTCAATCACTAAGCTGGCACTTTCACTGGCAGTGTTAACACTTATCGACCGCAGGGTAATCGCCCTTGATGACCCTATCGGCACCTATCTCAGCGACATCACCCCCGCCAGTGCGCCGCTGAGCATCCGTAGTTTGCTCTGCCACACCAGTGGTCTCGCACTCGATTTGGCCGACAAAGATGGCTTGTACGCCATCGGTCTCGATTGGTCCAAACTGGCCCAAGAATGCCTGATCAGTGCCCCGGTCAAGCCAGCTTGGAGTGGTGTGCAATATAGTAATTTGGGCTACGGCTTGTTGGGGATTTTGCTCGAACGGCTGACAGGGCTGGGCTGCGCTGAAGCCCTCAGTAGCCTCGTGCTGACGCCGCTTGGTATCCGTGGTATCCTCGGTAACCCAACAGACATAGCAGTTGCCACTGTCGGCGATGTGCGTGGTCGCCATCGTGGCACACACTTAGAAACATTCAACAGTCCCTTTTGGCGGAGTCTCGCCTTGCCCTGGGGCGGTCTGTGTACCGATGCTGCTGGCGCATTAGCATTGGTGGATGCGTTTTTGCCCCACAGTGATTTTTTGACACCAGCCCTGCGTGAAGAAGCCCGCAGCGACCACACACGCGGACTCAATGGGGGATTCATGCCCCCGTTGTGGTGGAATCCTAGTCCGTGGGGACTCGGCCCTGAATTACGTGGTACCAAAGCACCGCACTGGGTCAGCCCACAATTTGCGCCCACATCGTTCGGCCATAGTGGGGCCTCGGGGATGGTGGTCTGGGCCGACGAAGCAAGCATGGTACGTATTGTGATGCTTGGCGCCCGCGCCGCTGATAGCGGCTGGATGCTCCGGCACGGGCCACAGATAACCGGCTTGGTCATCACTCAGCTCACGCAATAATCCCCCCCAAACAGATCCACGCAAGCGGGCATGCAGTAGGATTGCGACCAATCCGATGGGGTGGTTGTGCAGCCCCTCATCGTGCGATTTGACAATCTAATTGATAGTTGCTATCATTTCAATTGGAAGTCACTATCAATTAGGAGCACTATGAGAATGTCAACACCGCGCCATATGCTATTACTTGGGTTCATCATCGCACTATTGACGGGGTGTGGGAGTAGCGCAGCGCGCATATCAAGCACGCCTACAATTATTACGACATTTAGTGTACTCGCCGACATAGCGCAAGCCATTGCGGGCGACACCGCCACCGTAACTAGTTTGGTACCCATCAATGGTGACGCCCATGTCTTTGAGCCGACGCCCGCCAACGGGGTGGCCTTGGTCAATGCCACGGCGGTTATCGAGCTTGGGGTAGGCTTTGAGCCATGGTTTGCCGATTTATATGCCGCATCGGGGAGTAACGCGACTCGGATTACCGCAAGTAACGGCGTGACTCCACTCCAAGCCGGTGCTGAAGTAGACCCTCACATCTGGCACGATGTCGCCAATGCCATCATCATGGCGCAAGCGATTCGCGATGGGTTGATTACCGCCATGCCCAGCCAACAAGCGGTCATCACTGCCAATGCCGAGCGCTATATTGCGGAGCTCCAAGCGCTCGATAGCGACATCCAAACCCAAATTGCCACCATCCCCGCTACCCAACGCAAACTGGTCACCAGCCATGATACATTTGGTTATTTTGCGGCACGCTATGGGTTTACGATTGTAGGGACTGGATTAGGATCGGTGACCACTGAAAGTAGTGACCCTGATGCGCGTAGTTTGATCCGTCTCATTACGGATATCAAAGCGAGCGGTGTGCCGGCTATTTTTGTGGAAAATATGAGCAATCCCAAGGTAATGCAACAAATCGCCCAAGCAGCAGGTGTCACAATTGCGCCGCCACTCTATACCGATGCCATGGGCGATGCAAATAGTGAGGGTGCCACCTATATCGAGATGATGCGCTATAATGTGCGCACGATTGTACGGCACTCACAGGGACAAAATAGGCATGATTTTCCATTACAGTGGCCGGCATCACGTTGATTCAATTCCGGGTGCCGACGCCGTCAATATTCGCGACCTGCGGGTCATCTATGACACCAGCCAAGGTGACGCACTCAATTGCGCCGCACTCGACATTCCGGCCGGAATTCGAGCGGCGCTGATTGGGTCCAATGGTGCCGGCAAAAGCACCCTGCTCAAGACACTGGCAGGACTGCAACCATACCACACCGGCAGTGTGGCGATTTATGGCAGGCCAGTACGTGCCTGCCATCACCGCGTGGCCTATTTGCCCCAACGGGGTGAAATCGATTGGCGCTTCCCTATCACCGTGCGCCGCTTTGTGATGGCCGGGCGTTATGTGCACCTCGGCTGGTTTACCAACCCACGGCGTTACGACGACATCCTCGTCGATCAGACCTTGCACCGCCTTGGCTTAGGAGCCGTAGCGGACCGCCGGATAAGCGATTTGTCGGGAGGTCAACAACAACGGGCCCTACTCGCACGGGCGATTGTCCAAGCAGCCGAGTTGTTATTGCTCGACGAGCCATTCAACAATGTCGACCCCGAAACGCGCCTGTTGATTTGCACCATCCTTGACGAACTACAGCAATTAGGCCGTACCGCCATTGTAGCCACCCACGATTTATCGCGCCTCAGTCAAGAATTCGACCTCATCATCAGTCTGCGTGCAGGTGCCGTCATCAATCACCAAGCTACGGTAGAGGAAACATATGAGTGAGCTTTGGCAATGGCTAGCCGCCCCGTTTGCCTATCAATTCATGCAAAACGCCTTGCTGGCGTCGCTGTTGATTGCCGCCACCTGTGGAATTATCGGCAGCTACGTGGTGCTCCGGCGCATGGCATTTATCGGCGATGCCTTGGCTCATACCGCCTTACCGGGCGTCGTCATCGCCTATATGAATGGCTGGAGCCTCGTAGGGGGTGCCTTGGCGGCCGGGATTATGACAGCACTTGGCATCGGCTGGATGGCCCGCAAAAGCACATTGCGTGAAGATACCGCCATTGGTGTCATCTTTACGGCCATGTTTGCCTTGGGGATTTTGCTGATGAGCCGCTTGCAGTCGTTTCGCGA
>JBBAWW010000136.1:0-4956 GCA_040397035.1 Roseiflexaceae bacterium
ATTTGAAAGACCTACTGGAGTATTTAGTCTTGATTCTGGTGCGGACTATATTAACAATACCTACGCCAAAACACCTCACCCCTAGCGTCATTCCATGCCAGTTGCGATGGCAACCGTAGCGTGGAATCTCCCGGGACTTGCCACCGCATAGGCACGCGGCGGAGTGTGCACTCGGTAGGAGATTTCACGATCGTGGTCATGGAATGACGGAGAAAGGGGGAGCGACTCCGCACCCGTTGCGGACCCTGTGCACTATACGTTCGCGGAAAATAACGACTGCGGTTACTGTTGCACCAAAACACACGGGTGATTTAAAATTACTTCCGCCGAAACTGCACAACAAATTAAAATCGCAGATTGATCGCACAATTTTAGCACTTTGGCGTATCAATGCACCGCCCCACAACCAACGAGCCGCCTAGATTGGCGTAGGTATTGTCCAACTATCCTCAATATTTAACATGCGACGTCCAACAAACGCACGTGGCTGTGAGATACTAATATTGAGGAAAGGAAGTGCAATGACACACATACATCACGTGCCCGGGATGCATAATTTACGCGATCTAGGGGGGTTTGTCACCCATGACGGACGTACTACCCGCCCCAATGTCTTTTGGCGGGGGGATTCACCACACCGCGTCACCACATCAGATTTGGGGTATTTTGCCACGCACCAAATCACGACGGTGATTGATTTACGTCATGACCACGAGCAACGTGTGGCGCCAAATCCACTCGCAACCCAGTCTGATATCACCTACATGGCGATTCCGTTATTTCAATCATCACACAACACCAGCAACGTCATCGCTCGCCTCGATGATTTTTATATTCATTTGCTCGAAACCAGTCGCGCCCCCATTCAACAGACATTTACACAGCTCGCCGATGCCCCCAATGGCACGTTTTTTCATTGTCGGGTTGGCAAAGACCGCACCGGCATCATTGCGGCACTGCTGCTCGATTTGGTGGAGGTCCCGCACACACACATCATCGCCGATTATGTGGCCACCGCCGACCATATTACGCCGTTGCTACCAGAATTGCGTCGCGACCGACCAGCGCATATCGATGAAGCCACTTACGAACAAATCATTGGCATCCAAAGCGATACAATGGGGAACGTATTGACTTATATTAAAAAAACGTATGGCAGCACGGTGAATTATTTAACGCAGATTGGCGTACCGGCTGCACAGCTTACCCAGATCACGCACAAATTTATCTAAGCATTCGATCCACAAAAAACACCCACTCGCACCGACAGGAATTTCGCCTGTCGGTGTACTATTTTTAGTAATTCGACAACACAAAGACAATCAGGTGTTGACCAATTCCTACGCCGAACGTTAAACCAAGCCTTGCATCGTTTTGACACAATTTTTACATAGCCCCTCTAAAGTACAAGCAGTCACAGAATAGTATCTGCTGACACGTTTCGATACGAGGAGATGTCATGCGTAAGGTTTTTGGTTTTATTGTCATGTTGTCGTTGTTGGTTGCCTGTGGCGCCCAAGCACCCGCCGCTGAACCAACCGCCGCCCCCGAAGTCGCCCCAGCCGCTACCGAAGCCCCAGCCGCTACCGAAGCCCCAGTTGCTACCGAGGCCCCCGTTGCCAATACCAAGCCCGTCATCATCGTATGGTTGCCCAATGAATCAGGCGCCGACATTGCTGCCGCCCGTGACGCCATTGGCGCCTTGGTCAGCGAAACCCTCGGCCGCCCCGTCGAACACAAATTGACCACCGACTACATCATTGCAGTCGAAGCATTGGCCAACGACAACGGCGATTTGGCATTCTATGGCCCCACAGCCTACATCGAAGCCAAGAACAAGAACGCCAACGTCGTCCCATTGGTCATCACCAGCGGCGCATCGGGTACGGCCAAAGATGCCATCTACCACAGCTGGTTGGCCGTCAACAAAGGTAGTGAAGCCGACTACATGAAAGACGGCGCCTACAGCATCGAAAACATCCAAGGCAAAAAATTCTCGTTCGTATCAAACAGCTCAACCTCAGGTTTCAAGGTCCCCGCGAAAAACGTCGTGAAATTCTTTAGCACCCAAGACAAGTGGAAAGAACTCAAGGCCGACGATTTGCTCGAAGGCGGCGCCGACAAGTTCTTTAGCGACGTGCAATTCGGTGGTTCACACCAAGGTTCAGCCGTCAACCTCATCTCCGGCAAGAGCGATGTCGCGGCCTTCTGTGACAGCTGTGTCGCCAACTATGTCGACTTGAGCGCAGGCGAAGACAACATGGCCGGTGCCAGCTACAAGGTCAAGGAAAAGGCTGACGAGCCATTCGACAAGTTCCCCGGCAAAGAATTCGTCATCATCTCCGTTACCCCCGTCCTCAACTCACCATTCGCCGCCAACGGCAACACGTTGACCGCCGAAGAAATCAAGAAGCTCCAAGATGCTTTGACCTCAGATGCCACCGCCAACAACCCCAAGATTTTTGCCACCAAGGCCGAAATCGAAGCCGGTTACAAGCCCATCTTCAAGAAGACCAAAGAAGAACGCTTCATCATCGTAGAAGATTCATTCTTTGATCCGATTCGCGAATTGTCAAAATAACCCCAATCACCAGCCTGCGCTGTCAAATGACAGCGCAGGCAATTATTTGCAACTAAAGGTGGACAAATGCCGTTACTCAAAATCGATCAACTCAGCAAACGCTATGGCACTGATAAATATGCCCTCGACTCCATTGATTTCACCGTAGAAACCGGTGAATTTGTGGCTATTATCGGGCCATCAGGCGCCGGCAAATCCACCTTGTTACGCTGCATCAATCATATGATCCCCATGTCAAGTGGCGATGTGGTGTTTGCGGATGCATCAACCAAATCATTCAATGCAACCCAACTCCGTGCCCACCGCACCCAAATCGGCATGATTTTTCAACACTACAACCTCGTTAATCGCTTGAGTGTCATCGAAAACGTCTTGCACGGACGTTTGGGCTACAAATCAACTGCTGCTGGTGTCATGGGCTGGTATAGCAACGCCGAAAAACAACAAGCTGTCGAGATTTTGCAAAACCTTGGACTTAGCGACCATATGTACAAACGCTGTGATCAGCTCAGCGGTGGCCAAAAACAACGGGTCGGTATTGCCCGCGCCCTCATCCAAAATCCGAAATTACTGCTGTGTGATGAACCAATTGCCTCACTCGATCCGAGTGCCGCCAAAATCATCATGGACACACTCAAAGATATCAATCAACGCCTCGGAATTACCATTATCGTCAACTTGCACCAAGTCGACGTCGCTATGCGCTATGCCCAACGCATCATCGGCATCAATAGCGGCAAAATCGTCTGTGATGCAGCGCCAGACGCCCTCACACCCACCATCATTCATGAAGTCTATGGCTCTGAAGCAGGTGAACTGATTCTTGATTTTGGTGAACAATATGCACAAGCTTGATTTTTTCACCCAAAAAAGACTCTCGTTTGGGCTGTTTGTAATGGTGTTGATTGTGCTGACGTATGCCACAATTATTTTCACTGAATACAACGTGGCCAAAGGATTCACCTCTATTCCCAAAGCAGTCCGTTGGGCCACGGCGAATTTTTATCCAGATGCGGCAGCAATCAAAAAACTCCCCGCAATATTGGCCAAATTAAGCGACACCATTTTGATGTCGGTAGCATCAGCCACAGTTGCATCATTTTTTGCCTTTTTTGTGGCTATTTTCGGCGCCCAAACCACCCGCATCAACGTCTGGTTTAGCGTGTTTGCCCGAGGTATCGCTACGGTGTTTCGCAATATTGACGTATCGGCTTGGGCACTGATTTTGCTGTTTTCGTTTGGGCAAAGTTCATTTACCGGCTATTTTGCCTTGTTTTTCGTCACCTTTGGCTTCATGGTACGGGTACTCATCGAAACCATCGACGAGGTCAGTACTGATTCAGTCGAAGCCTTGCGCGCCACCGGCGCGAGTTATTTCACCATTATTGCCCAATCCGTCATCCCTTCGTGTCTACCACAGCTGGTGAGCTGGGTGCTGTTTATGATCGAAACCAACATCCGCAGTGCAACATTAGTTGGGATTCTCACCGGCACCGGGATTGGCTATTCCTTTGATATTTACTACAAAAGCCTCAATTACCATGCCGCCAGTCTGGTAATTGTCGTGATTGTACTTAGTGTATTGGCCATCGAAGCCGTTTCGAATTGGATCCGAAGGGCAGTATTGTAATGCAACCAACCACCACAATTATCGTACGCCCCTGGAATGCCGCAACTCTTATTTTGCGCATTACCATCATTAGTCTAGTCGTTATCACGGTCTACGCCTTTACGACATTCGACACTCGTGGCGTCGATTTTTGGGCCGGCGTTGACATGCTTGGCAGTAATTTTTCAGCGTTACTGCTATCACCCTATCTCAAAAACATCACCTTTGATGTCATGATTCACAATCTATTTATCACCGTCGGGCTAGGGTTTTTAACGACTATTTTTGGGGCCGCAATTGCGTTAGGATTAGCGCTCCTCGCCGCCCAAAACTTAGCGCCCCGCTGGGTAACTATTATCATCAAAGGACTTACTGCGTTCGTCAGAGCCGTGCCAACCGTATTGTGGGTGCTTATTTTTGCGGTGTCGGCAGGACTCGGGAGCGTCGCCGCCGTGCTTGGTATGACCTTCCACTCGGCGGGCTATCTCATCAAAGCCTATTCGGAGTCGTTCGAAGAAATTGATAACGGCACCATCGAAGCCCTCAAGGCCAGTGGGGCTAATTGGTGGCAAATCGTCTTTCAAGCCGTCCTACCCTCATCGGCGACGGCCTTGTTATCGTGGACGTTTTTGCGCTTCGAAATCAATTTCTCCACCGCCATCGCCATGGGTGCCGCCGCCGGTGCTGGTGGTATCGGCTATGATATGTTCATGGCCAGTGGTTTCTATCTCAATCTGCACGAAATGGGCGCATTTACCTATGCGGT
>JBBAWW010000136.1:5056-6360 GCA_040397035.1 Roseiflexaceae bacterium
CCAGCCAACAACGTCAGTTTGCCGCAGCCAATAGCACCAAAGTCGAATTTGATGTGTTTTAAGGGAGCCCTATGACAACGACGTTTCAGCCACCCAGCCTTTTTGAGACATTTTGTACGGCCACCTTTCGCGTGCTGCTTGATTGTATGGCGCGGCCTGGCACCATTGGTCAAATTCCCGAGCCCAGCATGTTCACCCAGATTCCCACGATTACCATTGACGACCAGCCCATGCTTGCCAATCGCTTTGCGTTGACGAGCTGTTTGTCATTGCTCGACCAAGAAACGCGCTTTGCCCAAGCGGCTAATAATACATGGATTGATGCGCAGAGCGACATCAATCGCTGGGTTCAACTGCGCAGTAATTGTCGGCTCAGCGATGCCGCCAACGCCCAGTTCGTCTATTTGTGGGACAGTGCAAGTAGTGCGCTTTTGCACGAACTCAACCCGGGCACGCTGACCTTCCCCGAACAAAGCTGCACCGCGTTTATTGCCGTGCCTGAGATTAATGACAGCGAACCGACGTGGCGGCTACAAGGCCCAGGCATCGACGGCCATTGCGATGTAGGCGTGCATGGCGTCGTGGCTGATTTTGTCACTCACATTAACGCCACCCGCGTCCACTTCCCGCTGGGTATCGACATTGTCTGCATTGATACACACGGCAAGTGCATCGCACTACCGCGCACCTGCCAGATTTCATTGAAATAACCAGATATACCATCAAGGGGACTCATATGGGATATATTGCGGCGCGTGGCGGTACTACCGCCATTCTCAATGCCGAACAACTCGTAGAATACTTGCGTTTGCAAGGCGGCTCAACCCCACTCGAACTCATCCAGATTCGCGATCAATTACGCCACGCCGTGGGACGTGCCATGAACGAAGGCGCACTCTACGCCCCCATGCTGGCGGCCTTGGCGGTCAAGCAAGCCGAAGGCGACAGCATCGAAGCCAGTTTTTTGTTGCGGGCCTACCGCTCAACCCTCTCACGCATCATGCCCACACTGCCCATCTCAGGCGAGGCGATGCGCTGTATGCGCCGGATTTCGGCATCATTCAAAGACATCCCCGGCGGGCAAATGCTTGGACCTTCCCAAGACTATCAAATCCGCCTACTCAATAATCTGATTGCCAGCGAAACCGCCGAATCGGTCACCGCCGTACTGGCAGCCTACGAACAACTCGTCGACGCCGGTATGAGTGCCGATGGCGCCATTGGCCACTTCCCCAAAGTTGCCGATTACATGCGCCAACAACAGATGATTGCCCAGCTCCCCGCTGAGCCCGATACCAGCGAAC
>JBBAWW010000137.1:0-3869 GCA_040397035.1 Roseiflexaceae bacterium
TATAGTACATCTTTCGTAAAAACCAGCACACAGCTTAAATTGGCGTAGGTATTGTTGTATGACACTTTTTACCGAGGTGGCACCGCATGTGTACAACATGTCGTCACCATGGATTGGAGAATTTTTGGACGCAGCCAATCAAATTATTGCTATTGCGAGAAAACAAGGATACAAACGTTCATATACTACTCTCAAAATGCTTGGTATGCGGAAATAATCCCCACCTCCCCCAAAAAAACCACCCCCGCAATCCCCTCATCACGAGAGAATTGCGGGGGTCATGCATGGTCGTTACGCTGCGGGTAACGACTGTATAAATGACCGCACACCGTCGGGGATGGCGAATTCGTGGTCGGGTTTGTACTCGATGTTGCTGTAGGTCAGGCTCTGCGAATCGTAGAACTCCAACTGGAACTGCAACTTCTCGAATAATGGCTGGTCGCCAAATACAAACATTGGCAGGCCTTCGGGTTTGTCGAACGGCCCCGCCTCTGGTTCCTCTTGGGGCTTTTCGGGGGATTTGTCGTACATCACTTTGTCGAAAATGATGTCGTACATGTTGTTTTGGCGGTTCGCTTCGAGTAATACGTTGCGAAACACTGCGTTGACCGTGTACCCCGCCGTGCCACGTTCGAGGATCCCTAAGTCCAGTAGTTGCTTGATGTGCAATCGACTAAAGGTCGCAAAGGACGTCCCTTGGTTGCGTTCGCTGAGCTCAATCAAATGCAGTACGACTGGCAATTGTTCGGGAGACTTCAGCAACACTTTGATTTGCGCCACACAAAATCCAACGGCCGACTTGGTTGCCTTAGTACCGTCGCTAAAGCAAACGAAATCGTAGCCCATACCACCTCCTCTACTAGGATGGATAGTTATTGTATCACCCTAATAAAGAATGTCAATAGAGTAACAGCATGAACCCGCTGGCACCATCTATCTGATTACACCTGGTACCAATAGACCACTACGTCGTATTCACAGATATTGCCGTCGCCCCATTGATTGGGCTTGTATTTTTCGATGCAGGCCTCAAAGTTGCGCTGGAACGGCACGTCGTCACAGATGTGCACTCGCACCACCGAGGTCTCGCCGTTGCCGTCGATGGGCACACACGACTGGGCCGCATAGGCACTGTCGAACACCGGGAAGGGTGGCTCGGCGGCCCAGGCATAGCCTATATAATCTTCGGAGCCGGTGCCAAAGGTCGAGGGGAATTGCTCGCCGTCGACGAAGAATTTCTCGTCGCCTTCGCCCCACCACCAATCGATGTTTTTCTTGTCCCAGGCGCCATACCACCAACTGGGAGCGGGCTGGGCCGGGCTCTGCCAACGATTGTTGATGTGCAGATGCACGCCACAAAACCGCCCGCGCCCGGTTAGTTCGATGATGGGCCAATCGATGGCGCGCCCCTCGGCGATTTGGCGCTGATTGTCGCTATCGCCATGCCATTGGGCATGGAAGTGCAGGATTTGGGTCCCGTCACCGGTTACGGGGGCGTGGGCTACCACTAGTCGCACCGTGTAGGCCTGGGTGCTCTGATTCACCACCGCGACCCGGGCGTTTTTTACAAAAGGCATATACCAATGACTATACAGAAAGCCGGTGGTCATCCCCATCGGCAAGGTGCGGTAATAATTGAGGCCGGGGGCACTGCCAAAAAAATGCCCGAGTGGCACATCGACGCTGGGCGTGGTCTCGTCGTCCCAATAGATGGTTAGGTGTAGGTTGGCCAGCACACTGGCGGCGTTGGCGTCGGTCAGCTCGGCGATAGCCAGTTGTAGTCCTGCGATGGCGCGCGCCCCCGTCAGCTCACACAGCGTGACGCTGGCACCTGCCGGAATCGTGACGGTGGTCTGATCGGTCTGGCTGTGGGCGCTTACCGGCAAGCGGTAGCCCCGTTGCGCCAAGTCGCGGTCGGCCTGGGCCAGCGCCATCCATTCGGTACTGCTCAGGGCGCCGGTATAGCTGGGCACTTGGGTATCAGCGCCGAAGCGGGTATAGGTGAAGTGGTAGTACAGCCCCCAGCCCGGCGCCATGCGGATTTTGCAGGAGCGCTGGTAGGGGATGGGGATGAAGCGGTTGCGCCCCCGTGACAAGGTGGGGGTGAGTTCAGGCAGATTGGTGATGCCGAGCGGATTGAGGTTGGCGGGGTGGCGTTCGAAAAAGTCGCGGAAGGGCATGTCGACCACCGGTGTGGCGGCGTCGTCGATGAAAATCTGGATGTGGCCCATGTCGGCAAAGGCCGCCCAGACCCGCCAAATCACCCCCGGGCCGTTGGCTGCAAAGACCACCGCATAGCCATCTTCGTGGCGGATGACGCCGGTGCCGTCGTCGTTGGCGTCCCAGTCTGCGTATTGGTCGGTGCTGGCGTTGTAGCGTGAACGGCGATCGTAACTCGAGAACGTGCCGGTGCGCTCGTCGGGGGACGGCGGCGTGGCCAAACGGGTCAGGTCGGTCAAGCGCCCAATCAGGTCGCGGTAGCTGAGCTCAGTCATGCGGAAGCTCCTAGCGGTGTTGGGGTTGGATGTGGCTATTGTAGCCTATTCTGTGGCGTTGATTATCGTGGTATTCCGCATGGGCATGACGCGGTGATGGCTTATAGCAGCTGAATAGGATTGGTATTTTTTACAAAACGAGTGTATATTGATAATATTCAGTTACAATTCATTGATACGACGGTATAAGGCACACAACACACTTTCCCCACTCGGGTGGGGCGATGGTAACGAGATATTCGCATCTGTATGCTCGTGGGATAATGGCAGAGAATAGAGGGATGTGTGATGGCGAACGAACATGGCATTGTACCGCGGCGCAAAAAACTCCCCCGCCCGGCGGATGCCCCCCAACTCGTGATTGCGCCCGATGATGACGCCTTGCCCGTGGTATTTGCGCCGATTACGCAAGTCGTGCATACCGTGATTACGCTCAATCTGGCCCATCCCGAGGTGCAACGCGACTTGCTCGATTGTCAGGCCATGCATCGCCGGGTCATGTACTTGTTTCACCATGTCAATGCTGAACGCAACATCAACAAAATCCTCTACCGTATCGATCGCAATGGCGCGGTCTGGACGCTACTCGTCCAAAGCATCCACCATGCCGATATTAGCGTCTTGCCCCCTGAATATGCGGCGGTGCCAATCAAACAGATTGATACGATATGGCAAAAATTCCAAGCCATCCCCGTCAAAAAGCAATTGTTGTTTGCCCTAGTGGCCTTCCCTGCCAAAAAAATCGACATCAATACCAAAAACAGCGTGCGGGTGGGACTCGATACGGACGAATTGCAACAACAATGGCTGATAGAAAAAATCCGCGCTGCCGGCTGCCAGGTGGTACTCGACGATTCGGCGCCGCTGTCGCTCGACCTGCACGCCGAGCCATTGATGGTGGGTAATCGTGCGGCCAGTGGCGTGATTCGCTTCGTGCCGACGCGTTTTAGCGGTACCTTGGTGGTTGACGATCCGGACTTGTTTGCCCAAGTGTTGGTCGATGGCATCGGCCCCGAGAAGGCCTACGGATGTGGATTGATGACCTTGCACGGGCTGTGAATTCATGCCGCCCCGTCAGGGCTGGGGCTGTCGCATGCCGCCCCTTCAGGGCTGGGTGGGCATGGCGCCCCGATGGGGGCGCCAACCTAGGGCGAAGCCCTAGGTTATACCATATCGCCCCTTTGGGGCTGAGCATATCATTATTCTGCCCTGAAGGGGCACGATGAAATCGCCCGGGGCAACGCCCCGGGTTTATGATTTATGCCCCAAAGGGGCATGGGGGTGGGGGATGGCTCCCCGATGGGGGCGCCACCCTAGGGTATACCATATCGCCCCTTTGGGGCTGAGCATATCATTATTCTGCCCTGAAGGGGC
>JBBAWW010000137.1:3969-6345 GCA_040397035.1 Roseiflexaceae bacterium
ACGATGAAATCGCCCTGGGCAAGGCCCCGGGTTTATGATTTATGCCCCAAATGGGCATGGGGTATAGTGGCTGGGTTAATCGCTTTTGTCCATTTTCTATTTTCTATTTTTCTATTTCTAATTAATACATAAATCTATGTTTTAATTGATTCATATGAGTTTTATGAATTAAATTTGAAAACATATTAAAACGATAAAAATCGATATATTTTAGTAAAAAAATTATATATTACTATTGACAAAAATAATTAACGTGGTATGGTTAGCACGTACCGCAGATGTGATAAAAATCACACGAGTGGAAAATCGCCAGGATAGCCGGAAGGAGCAGGGTATGAATCAGCGTATTACGAGCCCCGTTCAGTTACGCGAGTCGCGTCTCGCCCATTTCCTCTTTGCAGATCCACGGGCCAGTATTTTGTGGTTGGTAGTGCGCCTCTGGGTGGGCTATCAGTGGATAAATGCCGGATATCACAAGGTCACTGATCCCAACGGGGTATGGGTTGGCGCCAAGGCGGGTGCTGGATTAACGGGTTTTGTGAATGGTGCGTTGAAGCTTGCTAGCGGTGAACATCCCTCTGTGCAAGGGTGGTATGCAGACTTTCTCAAGAGTGTCGTACTTCCCAATGCCACGATGTTTAGTTACATGGTTGCCTTTGGGGAATGTCTGGTGGGTATCGGCTTGATTGTGGGTGGTTTGACCGGCGTGGCAGCCTTCTTCGGGGTCATGATGAACACCAACTTTTTGTTGGCTGGGACGGTCAGCACCAATCCCATCTTGGCAATTCCTGCCGTCCTGTTGATCCTCGCATGGCGCAACGCCGGTTGGTACGGGCTCGATCGCTGGTTGTTGCCCATTGTCGGGACGCCCTGGCAGCCCGGCTCGGTGTTCGAACACGACGAGACGGTCGCCCAATCCAAGTTGTGACGATACGTGATTCTTGCATCCCTCCCCCACGCATCCTGTGTGGGGGAGGGGTTTTTGTCGTGCTGATGTCGTCGCCACATGAAAATGGTATGATTGTGACAAGTGAAATCCACCAGAAAGCACACCACCATGCCATTATTTATGCTGATATTTGTGGGAATAACCATCCTCGCGACGCTCGTCCGCTTGTGGTTGTTGTGGCGCCAAATGAGCCATGTGGCAACGCACCGCGCCACGGTACCGGCGGCATTTGCGGCGCGACTAAGCCTCGCCGAGCATCACAAAGCTGCTGATTATACCAGCGCCAAATGTCGGGTGGCGATGGTCGACGCTGTGCTCGATAGCGTGGTCCTGCTGGGTTGGACGCTGGGTGGTGGCCTCGATTGGCTCAATCAACAGAGCCTCGCGTTGGGCTGGAGTCCATTGTGGAGCGGCGTGCTGTTGATTGTGGTCTGGATGGTGCTGAGTAGTGCGGTAGGAATCCCGATTGCACTCTATCGCACCTTTGGGTTAGAAGCCCGCTTTGGCTTCAACAAAACCACCCCCGCCATGTTTGTGACTGATTTGCTCAAATCGGCAGTGCTGGCATTGCTGATCGGCACGCCGCTGGTGGCGCTGGTGTTGTGGATGATGGAAGCGCTGGGGAGTTATTGGTGGGTCTATGGCTGGGGCGCGCTGAGTGCCTTCCAATTGATTGCAGTCTGGGCCTACCCCACGTTCATTGCGCCGTTGTTCAATAAATTCACCCCACTCATCGATGCCGAACTGGTACCCCGCATCGAGGCCTTGTTGGCGCGGGTGGGATTTGCCAGCAGTGGCTTGTTTGTGATGGATGCATCTCGGCGGTCGGGGCATGGCAACGCCTATTTCACCGGGCTGGGCAACAAAAAACGCATCGTGTTTTATGACACCTTACTGGCCCAGTTGACCCCTGGCCAAGTCGAAGCGGTGTTGGCGCACGAATTAGGCCACTTCAAACTCCGCCACATCCCCAAAATGATTGCGGCGTCGTTGGGGATGTCGCTGGTGGGGTTTGGGGTGTTGGCATGGTTGCTACACGCACCATGGTTTTTTGCGGGCTTGGGGGTTACGAGCAGTGGCACGGCGCTGGCATTGGTGTTGTTTGTGCTGATTAGTCCGGTGTTTACCTTGTTTTTTGAGCCGCTATCGGCATATTGGTCCCGCCGCCATGAATTCGAAGCCGATGCCTTTGCGGTGGCGCATACGACGGCGGCCGATATGATTGGCGCATTGGTGGTGTTGTTCCGCGAAAACGCCAGCACCCTCACCCCCGACCCGCTCTACGCCGCTTGGTATTATTCGCATCCGCCGGCCCCCGAACGGATCGGCCAGATAGAACACACCGCGGTGTGAAGAATTGTAGCGCACACAATCAATACCTACGCCAAAACACCTCACCCCTAGCGTCATTCCATGCCGGTTGCGAT
>JBBAWW010000138.1:0-6330 GCA_040397035.1 Roseiflexaceae bacterium
TCGCAACCGGCATGGAATGACGCTAGGGGTGAGGTGTTTTGGCGTAGGTATTGGTGGTACATTAGTACTACCAATAAAACTTGCATATTCACCGATAATTTGAGCGATTGATGAGTGGTATTTATATCATTCCAATGCAGAATAATTAGATTCAGGAGTAACGTGGTGACACAACAACAAAGTATCTTGGTAGTCGACGACGAACCGGGTCTACGCAAATTATTAAACTTATTGTTTAGTAATGCGGGATATGTTGTGCGTGAAGCCAGTAATGGTGCCGAATGTCTGAATCAAGTTGTGGTAGCTCCTCCCGATCTAGTGGTGCTCGATGTCATGATGCCCGAAATGGATGGGCGCGATGTCTGTCAGCGCATTCGCCAAGATGCTAATATGGTGCCAGTATTGATGCTTACGGCCCGTACGCAATCACGCGATGTGGTGATAGGACTTGATTGTGGTGCCGATGATTACATGCTCAAACCATTTGACATGGACGAATTATTGGCACGGGTGCGCGCCTTGTTGCGCCGGAGCAATGCCTCCCAATCAGTACGTGTGGTCGGTCAAGGCGAGATTATTATTGACACCCAATCCCACAAAGTAGCGGTCAATGGCAACAATGTCGATTTGACGCCCACCGAATATGCATTATTATCGGTATTAGCAGATAATGTAGGCAGTGTCGTGCCACACGATACATTGCTACGCGCAGTGTGGGGTGAGGATTCACAACACGATCAAGATTACCTCAAGGTCTATATGTGGCATTTGCGCCGCAAAATCGAGCCCAACGCTGGCCGGTCACCACGCTTGTTGTTGACAGAATGGGGCGTCGGCTATCGATTGGTGCAGTAAGCCATAACTTTGAGGCATGAATACATAAGGTAAATCCATGCGCGTGGTGGTGAAGCTCGGAACCAATGTACTAACGGCGGGCAGCGAGCGCTTACATCGCCCGCGCATGGTCGATTTTGTGCGCCAATTGGCGCAACTGCGCCAATCAGACCACGAGGTCATCCTCGTCACCTCTGGCGCCGTAGCTGCCGGCCGTGAGCGCTTGGCATTGCAAACGCGCTCGCGTGACATCGCCCAAAAACAAATGCTGGCCGCCGTCGGCCAAAGCTATATCATGCATTTGTACCAACAACTGTTTGAACTGTACGGTGTCCCTGTGGGGCAAACCTTGCTTACTAAAGCCGATTTGAGTGACCGCAATCGTTATCTCAATGCCCGCAATACCTTGCTCACTTGTTTTGTGCATGGCGTGTTGCCGATTATCAATGAAAACGATGCCGTCGCCGTTGATGAAATCAAGGTCGGTGACAACGATAATCTGTCGGCGTTGGTTGCCAATCTGGTTGACGCTGATTTGCTGATCATCGTCACTGACATCGATGGTCTGTATACCGCAGATCCCCGCAGTAACCCTACCGCCACCCTCATCCCCACCGTCCATCACATTACCCCCGCCATCTATGCGTTGGCGGGTGGGACGGGCAGTAGTCGGGGTACGGGTGGCATGATTACCAAAATCCAAGCCGCTGACCTGGCCACCAAAAGCGGTGTCGCTGTCGTGATTGCCCCCGGCGCCCTCGCTGACGTCATCACCCGGGTAACGAGTGGCGATGCCATCGGGACCCGTTTCCCCGCCAAAAGTAATCATCTCGAAGGGCGCAAACGCTGGATTTTGGCGGAAACAGCCCGCAATAGTAAACTCAGTGTCGACAACGGTGCCGCTACGGCAATCACCACCCACGGCAAAAGCCTGCTCCCGGCGGGGATTACGGCGGTCGAGGGGGATTTTGAGCGTGGTCAGACGGTGCGTATTTATCATGGCGAAAGCGAAATCGCCCGCGGTTTGACCCAATACGCCGCCGTCGATTTGCGCCGGATTATGGGCAAACGCTCGCCGGCAATTGCCGATTTGTTGGGCTACGATTATGGTTCCGAAGCGATTCACCGTGATGATATGGTGTTGATTGCCCGTGCTGAAGTGAGAGAATGATGACCACGATTGACATCCTTGCCATGGCCAAACGGGCCCGGGCTGCCTCCCGCACCATTGCCACCTCAACCACCGCCCAGCGCAATCTGGCCTTAGCCAAAATCGCCGAGTACCTCAACGACCCCGCTGAGCAAACAGCGATTTTGGCCGCCAATGCCATCGACATGCAACACGCCCAAGCCGCTGGTTTGCGCCCTGCCTTGCTTGACCGCATGCTGCTCACCCCCCAACGCCTACAGGCCATCGCCACCGACATTGCCACTGTGATTGCCCTACCTGACCCGGTGGGCGAAATATTTGCACAAGGGGTATTGCCCAACAATCTGCGCTGGCACAAAGTACGCGTACCATTGGGCGTAGTGGCGGTGATTTATGAAGCCCGCCCCAATGTGACCTTTGATGTGGCGACGCTGTGCCTCAAATCGGGTAATGCCGCTATCCTGCGTGGTGGCAAAGAAATCGCTGCTTCGTGTGCCGCCATCGTGGCGCTATTGCAACGAGCCTTGGTGGCAGCAGAATTACCCGCCGATACCTTGCAGGTAATTGCCGACCCCGATCGGGGCTTGGTCGAACAACTGCTCAAGCTCGACAAATATGTCGATGTGGTGATTCCCCGTGGCGGGGCTGCCTTGCACCGGTTTTGTGTCGAGCACGCCACCATGCCCGTGATTGTAGGAGGCATCGGGATTGTGCATGCCTACATCGATCACACTGCCAACCCCGATTACGTGCGCGACATCGTCGTCAATGGGCGCGTGCAACGCCCTAGTGTCTGTAATTCACTCGACGTGGTGCTCATCGAACGCGTCGCCGCCCCCCAGATGGTGCCACTGGTGGCGGCGGCCTTGCTGGCCCAAGGGGTGGAACTACGTTGCGATCCCGAAGTACTCCAGCTCCTCGCCAGCGCTGCCATCGCCGATGACCGTATCGTCGCCATGGGCGACGACGACTACGACACCGAATACATGGCGCTGATAGCCACGATGCATATCGTGGCCGATATCGACGAGGCGATTACGCATATCGGCGAACATGGCGGCCATACCGAAGTGATTATCAGCGAAAACCCCACCGCCATCGCGCATTTTGTGCATCATGTCGATGCCACCGCTGTGATGGTCAATGTCTCGACCCGCTTCAACGACGGTGGTCAACTGGGCTTGGGTGCTGAAATCGCGATTAGCACCCAAAAACTCCATGTGCGCGGACCGATGGGCCTACGTGAATTAACCACCTACAAATGGGTGGTGCAAGGCGAAGGTCAGATTCGCGTTTGAGCTCGCATCCCGTGGATGGCATCGGGGTCGCGCAATAGTAGACTACCGATCTGGATGGCAGTGGCGCCGGCGTTGAGACAGGCGCTGGCACTGGCGTAATCGTTGATGCCACCACACGCCATGATGGGTAACGTGGTATGGGGTGCAATGGTCTGGCAGGCGTACAACACCAACGGGAAGAAGGCCGGGCTGAGGTAGCCGCCGGTGGCAACCCGCGGTGCCCCACATAACGTGAGGGCATCGATGTTGGCTGCCGCACACTGTGCGACGAGCGGCAACAACAGGTGTGGGTCGGCCAAAGGGATTTTGATAAACAGCGGCAACGTGGCAGCCCGCCGCATTTGTTGGAGTAAGGCCTCGCAACTGAGTTGACTGGGCGCGAGGGCTACTTCGAACCCCGCCACCCCCTCGACTTGGTCAAGCTCACGGATGGCCTGGACTACCTCGGCATCATCGCCAGCCAACGACACCACGACGGGGGTGGTCCAAGTGGCCCAGATGGGCGTGGCACGTCGTCCCACCCATTGCACGCCCGGGTCGTGCCACGGCTCGGCATACAACAAGCCGCCGCGGTGTTCGTGCAGGGTGTTGGGTCCGTTAGGACTGCGCCCGGCCATGGTGATACTAGGCGTGATTAGGGCGGCGGGTTGCACCTGGTGGATGGTGGGGGCAGTATGCACGCCAAAGCCGAGGCTGCCAGCTGCGGCCATGAACGGGTGCTCTAGTATAATCTCATAGGGATTGTGTGGTGTGAGTTGTATCATGCGCTATTTGTATAAAAAGGAACGTCCATGACAGTATACCGTGTGTTGTTGGTAGGGTTTGGCGCCGCCGGGCAAGGATTTGCCCAAATCATTCGTGACCATGGCGCGCGCATCGCTGCCAGCACCGGCGCCGATATCAAAATTGTGGGTGTAGCCACTGCCCGCCGTGGTAGTGCCTATGCCGCCAACGGCTTCGATGCCGCCAGTTTATTGACCGCCATTGGTCAAGGCTCGCTGACCACCCTCGCCGAGGCCGTGAGTGACGATGCAGTAACGATGATTGCCACGCGGGCGGCCGACGTGATGGTCGAACTCAGCCCCACCAACCTCGACAGTGGCGAGCCAGCCACCAGCCATATCAACGCAGCCCTCAATCGGGGCTTGCATGTGGTCACCGCCAACAAAGGTCCTGCCGCCTTGCACCTCAAGGAATTGCGGGCCTTAGCCGCCCAAAAAGGACTCTTTTTGGGGATTGAAGGCACCGTGATGGCTGGCACGCCGTCGTTGCGCTTGGGCTGGAGTAGCCTGCAAGGCTGCGACGTCAGCATGGTGCGCGGGATTGTCAACGGCACCACCAATTATATTTTGACCCAGATGGAACAAGGGCTGGATTATGCTGACGCCTTGACCGATGCCCAGCGCCTCGGCTATGCCGAAGCCGACCCCACCGGCGATGTCGAAGGCCACGATGCGGCCGGTAAAGCGGCGATTTTGGCGAATGTCTTGATGGATGCCGGTTTGCGCCCTAGTGACGTGGCCTGCAAAGGCATCACGGGTATCACGGCTGCCGATGTGCGTGCCGCCAAAGCGGCCGGCGAACGCTGGAAGCTGATCGCCGAAGTGCGCCGTACCCCCACGGGTGTGGTTGCTTCGGTGCAACCGATGCGTTTGTCCGTGACCCACCCCTTGGCGGGTGCGGCGGGTGCCACCAATGCCTTGACCTATACCACCGATTTGCTAGGTGATGTGACCATCATCGGGGCGGGTGCGGGTGGCGTGGCTACGGGGTTTGCGGTGGTTGGGGATCTTTTGGCGCTACATCGCGGCGAGCGCGAGCCCGCCAAATAAGCGCACCAGTGATAATCAGGGCACCGAGTGGCATCAACATCCACGGAAACTCGAAGTGAAAGCGGATGCTGAGGGTATACATAACGCCACTAATAATCAATAAACTGAAAAAAAACGTCGCCACACTGGCTTCTATTTGATTGGATGTCATTGGTTGCTCCCTGCGTATGCCACCACCTGTGGCGTACACAGGGTATTATATCGTACAATTTTGTTGTCAGACGTCTTGCATGATGGATGTTGTCAATGCCACCATTTGCCGCAGAAATGCTCCGCAATCACGAATATTTTGTGGGGCGCTGGAGTGAACTCAACCAGCTCTGTCAAGTTCTCGAGCAACGCACGCCGGCGTTACTGATTGGGGCGCGTCAGAGTGGACGTTCGTCGTTGTTGTATCACTTTGTGCATGCTGCTGGGGCGCTGTTTGATCACGATACCATGCGGGCCTACTACATCGACCTCGCCGACTTCCCCGATATTGCGGCAGTGCGTGCCACCGTAGCCGCTGCCTTTGCCCAACAACCGGCGTATTGGCAACGGGCGCTACTCGAATTGCCGGCGCCACCGTTGTTGGCGTTTGATAATTGTGATACGCCGCAATTGGCCGACACCATCGATATCTGGTGGCAAGAACTCTTGCCAGCAGTGCGCCAAGGCCAATTACGCTGTGTGGCGGTGGCGCAGACCCTGCCACTGACCACCATGCCGTGGCAGACGGTGCCGATGCGGGCTGTGGATGGCACCATGCTCACCGACATGGTGGAGGCGCAATTGGGTGATATGGGGCTGCGACTCGACCGCGATGCGCATGTTTTTTGTTGAAAACTAGTCGCGGCAATGTAGGGCATCTGATGGCGGGATTGCGCTTGTGGTACCACCACCAGCAGCACCCGCAGTTTGATTGGCGCGCCGTCTATACCCAGCTCCCCACCGCCACCACAGACGCGGCGGCAGCGGTGCTGGTGGCTGATGCCGGTGAATGGGTGGAAGTCGAAGAAATTGACTCCAGCACAAACTATGGCACGAGCGCGACAAATGTACCTACATCAGCACCAGCGCCCGCACTCGAATTCCCCACCATCCTCGTGGTGATTGCCGGCCTTTGTCTGCTGGCGTTGCTGTGGTGGTGGGTGCAACGCATGAGTTAATGTGCGCTGTACCCACATCTGGTACAGCGGATATGCTGAAAATAAACTCACAAATTAGTTTGTGTATA
>JBBAWW010000139.1:0-6028 GCA_040397035.1 Roseiflexaceae bacterium
GTGGGGGCGGTCGCCCGCGGGGCGATCCCCCGGGGGGGGGGGGGTGTAGGGGCGGTCGCCAGCGGGACGCGGTGGGCGGTCGCCTTGGGGGCGATCACCGGCAGGACGCGCAGTGGCGGGGTCTGCTGGGGCACGTTTGATTGGTTCTTTTTCTTCACCAGCAGCGCCACCTTGGGATTTTTCGTCACTGCTCGCAAAAAAATGCAACATGAATAATGAACGGGCGAACTTTTGCATGTATATCCTCCATCAGGGCGTAGCGACAGGTAATGACGTATGCGACGACATTACGCTGATGTATCGATTGTCCGTGCAAAGGACACAAGTGCTGCCCGATCCTCTTCTGTTAGTGTGGTGAGACGCAATGCGCCCACAATGATGTTGCGCTCTACCAAGGTATGCCAACAGGTTACCTGCTGACAGACATATGCTCCACGACCATTTTGCTTCCCGGTGACGTCGATGTGAACTCCCCCTGTGGCAGTGCGCACCAGTCGTACCAAACCCCGTTTGGGGTTAACACTACGACAGACGATACAGATGCGTTGGGGGATGTGCTTTGGACGTGTCACGGTATGACTCATTCATTGCCAACGGAATAATCGATGTCATCGTCATCAGGAATCATATATGACGCAATCAAGCGGTCATTGGCATACAAAAATAACTTGTAGGGGGTGACCCGGATTTGGAGCAACTGTCCGATGTACTCTTGTCCAATCGGTCCATACTCTACATCGCGATACACAATCATCGCTCTGGCTGACACCAAACGGTCTTCGACTTTGGCGTTGGTGAGGGCAATATCGAGGAGCATGCTTTCGGTGTCAGCAGCGTGGCGGGCATCGCTCGCTTCGCGTACTTCGTCCATCAGCGTGCTAGAACTCTTGATGTCAATCTTCCATTTGGTTAGCTTGGCTGCCAACCGGACGTTTTGGCCTTCTTTGCCGATGGCCAATGACAATTGCTTGTCAGGGACAATCACCACGGCTTTTTCGAGCTCGAGGATGCGTACTTCGACGACTTGGGCCGGCGACAAGGCATTGGCAATGAACTCTTTGATGTCGGGCGACCATTGCACCACGTCGATTTTTTCACCGTTCAATTCGTTGACGATGTTTTGGATGCGCACACCGCGGATGCCCACACAGGCGCCTACAGGGTCGATGCCCTCTTGGCGGGCTGCCACGGCACATTTGGTGCGAATCCCGGGCTCGCGTGAAATGCTTTTGATTTCGACCGTACCGGCCAAAATCTCGGGGACTTCCATCTCGAAAATCCGCCGAATCAAATCAACTTCAGTGCGTGATACCACCAAACGCGTGCCACGATCCTCACGGCGAATATCTTTCAAAATCACCTTGAGCCGTGTCCCCGGCCGATAATTATCACTGGCTACTTGTTGATCTTTGGGCAGAATTGCCTCAGCCTTGCCCAAATCAATGATAATGTTGCCATTGACATTGCGCTGGACTTGGCCAATCATCAGTTCGCCACGCCGTTCGTTGAATTCTACATACACGTTGTCGCGCTCCACATCGCGGATGCCTTGCAAAATTACTTGCTTGGCCGTTTGGGCGGCAATCCGACCAAAATCGCGGGGCGTGGTTTCGACCATAATCTTGTCGAGCTGTTGAATGCTCGGGTCGACTTTGCGGGCGTCTTCAATACTAATCTCGAACCGCGGGTCTTCGACTTCGTCGACCACCAATAGCTCGGAATAGACGTGGGGGTCACCTTTGACGGGGTCGATTTCGACGCGTACATCCATTACTGGAGGACGGTCGCCGAGTGAACGCCGATACGCAGCCGCAAGGGCCTTTTCGACTTGCTCGATGATGCGCTCGCGGGGAATCCCGCGCTCGGCTGCTATGGCTGAGATGGCTGCGAAAAATTCAGTTCTCATCTGGTCACCCTCGTGAATCCGTTTAAGAATACGAAAAGTGGGGGATACCCACTTTGACAAACAAAACCTATCGAAGACGGGCACGTACGAGACGTGCTGAACATTCTGTTATAGTATAGCATAGATGAGTTGGGTTTGTCGTGATTTGTGTCAGCTATTTCTGAAAAGCACCTGATATATGTATATCCTTGCAGTAGATGCTGGTTTGCGTGTTGGTTATGCCTTATTTGACATTCCCACCGCTACTTTACAATGGTATCGTTCCCATAATTATGGCGCCTTGGCACGGTTACGTCGTGGCGCCGCCACCTTGATCGCCGCCCAACCCGATTTGGCCTTGGTGGTCGTCGAAGGTGGTGGTTCGGTGGCTGAGCCATGGCAAAAAGCCGCTGACTTCCACCGTATCCCTTACTGCCAAATCCCCGCCGAGCGCTGGCGCCAAGATTTGCTCTATGCCCGTGAGCAACGCAGTGGCAGCCAAGCCAAACGTGCCGCCCAACAACACGCCTCGCAAACTATCGCCGATGCCAAAGCCCCCAACCACTTCAATCAACTCCGTCACGATGCTGCCGAGGCGATTTTGGTGGGCGAATGGGCACTTCGCCATTGTCAGCACCTGTTTTTATCATAAAATGCGTGATACCACCCCGGATTTCCCAATTGTTGCGGAATTCACGGTAATATATTACTAGCACCGTTTATCTGAGGGGGACCGCATGACTGATTTACGCACCGAACTCAAAGACCTCGTCCGTCGTGAAATCGAACAAAACCTCGCCACCTTGATTGGTATCAGCGATTGGATGTATCACAACCCCGAACTCGGCTTGCAAGAGTTCCAAGCCTCAGAAAAACTTACCGATGTCATGGCCGAATACGGTGCCACCATCCAACGAGGCGTCGCTGGTATGCCCACCGCCTTTGTGGCTGATCTGCCTGGTGGCAAACCGGGCCCGCGCATCGCTATTATTGCCGAATACGACGCCTTGCCTGAAGTAGGCCAAGGCTGTGGCCACAACATTATCGCCACTGCTGCGCTCGGCGCCGCCATGGGATTAACGCGGGTCACTCATCGCTTACCGGGGAGCGTGGTATTGCTGGGCACCCCCGCCGAAGAATCTGCCGTGCCCAATGCCGGTGGCAAAATCCACATGATTCGGGCCGGTCACTTTGATAACCTCGATGCCGCCATCATGATTCACCCCATGACCGAAGATCGCATCGATTACGATTCATCACTGGTCGCCAAAGGGCTCGAACTGACCTTCCGGGGTAAATCAGCCCATGCCGCTGCCAACCCCCACGAAGGGGTCAATGCCCTCGACGCCTTGATTGTGATGTTTTCGAGTGTGGGCTTGCTCCGCCAACAGATTCGTGGCGATGCCCGCATCCACGGCATTATCACCCACGGTGGTACCGCTCCCAACGTGATTCCTGCCATGACGGCCGCTCGTTTCCGCATCCGGGCCGCCGATATCGCCTATACCGAAGAGTTGTTCAAACGGGTCATCGCTTGTGCCGAAGCCGGTGCCTTGGCGACGGGGTGTACCGTCGAATGGCACGAATACATGCCCGCTTACCTCAACATGGTGCCCAATCGGGCCTTGGGTCAGGCATTTGCGGCAAATTTGAAAAACGTGGGGCGCGACGTGAATAAGCCCCAAGCCCGCTCCGGTGCCGGCTCGACCGATCTAGGCAACGTGAGTCATCATGTGCCAGCGATTTGTGCCTACCTCGAGATTTGTGGCACCGAAGCGGGTTGGCATTCTACTGCGGTCGCCGATGCCACGATAACCGCCAAGGGTCATCAAGCCATTGTCGACGGAGCCGTCGCCATGGCGATGACAGCCATCGATGTGCTATGTGACGACGAGATGCGGGCCCAAGCCCGCCGTGAATTCGACGCTGCGCAGCGCTTTGTAGGGGATGTCTAATGCACGATATCGTTTTTGCCACGGCGCGCCAACAGCGAGCCGCGATTGTCAGTGGCCAGATTTCGGCCCAAGAATTACTCAGCGCCCATCTAGCCCAAATCGCCCGCACCAACCCCGCCGTCAACGCCATTATCACCCTCGATGCCGAGGGTGCCATGGCACATGCCGGGCATATCGATGCCTTGTTGGCCCGCGGGGTCGACCTCGGCCCGCTGGCGGGTATTCCTATCGTCCACAAAGACCTCACTGCCGCCAAAGGCTTGCGCTTTACCAGCGGTTCGCCCATTCATGCTGACCGCATCGCCGAGCACGACTCGGTGGTGGTGTACAACCTCAAAGCCGCCGGCTGCGTCACCATCGGCAAAAGCAATGTGCCCGAATTTGGGGCTGGCTCACAAACCTTCAATCCCATCTTTGGAGCCACCCGCAATCCCCACGACCTGACCCGCACCAGCGGTGGTAGTAGTGGTGGGGCGGCGGCGGCTTTGGCGTGTGGCATGGTGCCCCTCGCCGATGGTAGCGATATGGGTGGGTCACTGCGCAACCCAGCAGCGTTTTGTGGCGTGGTCGGCTTTCGTCCCTCGCCAGGCGTAGTTGCCAATCCTGATTCGTGGTCACCACTAGCCGTCGACGGCCCGATGGCCCGCAATGTGGCCGATCTGGCATTGATGTTGTCGGCATTGGCCGTGTATGACCCCCGTGCGCCCCAATCCGTGCCCGTCGATACCCGCGGCTTGCGTGATTTTGATGCACTATCACTCAAAGGCAAACGGGTGGCGTGGTCGCTCAATTGGGGCGATTTGCCGATGGAGCCGGCCTTGGTGGCAGTACTGTCCCAACAACGCCAACGCCTCGTCGAGCTGGGCTGTATCGTCGAAGATGTCTGCCCCGACTTCACTGGTGCCCGTGAATCATTCCAGATCCTACGCGCCCTCGGCTTCGAGACCGGTAATGGTCCCTTGCTCGATACCCACCGTCACCTGCTCAAAGATACCGTGATTTGGAACATCGAAGCAGGGCGGGCCTTGACTGGACCGCAAATTGCTCATGGTCAGCGCCTGCAACTCCAAGTGTTTTTGGCGATGCAACAATTCATGCAACGCTATGATTTGGTGATTGGTCCTACCACCCAAGTGCTCCCTTTTGATGTGACCCAACCCTATGTCACCCAAATCAACGACCAACAATTGGCTACCTACGTCGATTGGATGATGTCGTGTGCCTATATCACCATGACTACCCACCCTGCAATCTCGCTGCCAGTGGGGATGACGGCCACAGGATTGCCGGTAGGCATGCAAGTAGTGGGGCGCTTTCGTGATGATGTCAATTTGTTGCGCATGGCGGCTACCATCGAAGCAAGTATCGATCAACAGCAATTCCGCCCCGCGTTGGCGCAATAGGAGCCCATAAATGCAAATTACTTGGCTAGGCCATTCCACCATTTATCTCAAAACCACTGCCGGCACCCGCATCTTGATTGATGCCTGGATCGAAAACAACCCGGCCTGTCCGCCCGAATGGCACGCCAAACTGCGTGAACTTGGTGTTGACATCATTATGCTTACCCATGGCCATACCGACCACTGTGTCGACACGGCGGCGCTCTATTATGACACCCAGGCCCAAGTGGTCTGTCAGTACGATGCGGTGGAATGGCTGACCTACCAAAACGTTGCCAACGAATCGATTATCGCCCTCAACAAGGGTGGCACCGTGCGCATCAATGATGTGCGGATTACCATGGTCAACGCCCAGCACAGCAATAGCTGGCCCACATCGGTTGGCCCACGCATGTTTGGCAGCGAAGTGGGCTATGTACTGCGCGTCGACAACGACATCACCGTCTATGCTGCGGGTGACACCAATGTGATGGCCGACATGGCGATTATTGCGGATTTATATCATCCCGACGTGGCCATGATTCCCATCGGTGATGTGTATACCATGGGGCCGTATGAAGCGGCCTATGCCATGCAACTTCTGAAGTCAGCGGCAGTGTTGCCGATTCACCATAGTACGTTCCCTGGTTTACCGGGCACCCCAGCGCAGTTCAGTGCAGAGCTGGCGTTACGGGGTGTGGTGTGTGACGTCTTGAATCTCGTCCCTGGTCAAACCATTGCACAAGGAATAAAATGAAGATCATCATCCCCAATCGGGTGGCCCCACTCATCGAACAACGCATCCT
>JBBAWW010000140.1:0-5988 GCA_040397035.1 Roseiflexaceae bacterium
ACCACCAACGAGCCGCCTAGATTGGCGTAGGTATTGTGATTATATCAAGTAATTTTCATGCTACAAAGCGATGCGATGTGCGGTACGTACGCATATCTCGTTGATGTCCTTTCGGTGGCCATAATGAAAAATCCGAGACTGCGACCGTTGCATATGCGGTGCGAGAAACGACAATCTTACTGATTCTGTCGATTAATCGTGTTATGATAGGGGAAGTATGTAGCATGAGGATATATAGCTATGCAACCATGGGAACAGCGTGACGCCGATCGGCAAATGTTGGAATTAAGTACGACGCAGACGGCGAGTCTGCCGACCAAGCCTACGAGCGAGCTCCGCTATATTCGCGAATTGGCGGAAATGGTTATATTTGTGGTGATTTTGTTTTTTTTGGTGCGGGGAGTGGTGCAAAACTTCCTCATCGAAGGCCAAAGCATGGAGCCCAACCTGCATTCGGGGCAGTTTATTTTGGTCAATAAATTAGCCAATTTGCACTTTGATTTGAATGCGCCGCAACGGGCACTTGGGAAAAATTTACCACCAAGAATTGTCTATCCCATCGGGATGCCCACCTATGGTGAGGTCGTGGTGTTTGAATACCCGAACGATCCCAGCAGAGATTACATCAAACGGGTGATTGGCTTGCCTGGCGATACGATTGAATTCCGTGATGCCATGGTATTTGTCAATGGCCAGCAGTTGGTTGAGCCCTATCTGCAAGGATCGCCAACCTATTGTCACCAAGGCGATGAATGTGCGACGGGGCCGATTACGGTGGCACACAATAGCTTGTTTGTGTTGGGTGATAACCGTGAAAATAGTAGTGACTCGCGTGAATGGGGTAGCTTGCCGTTTGACCGCGTGATTGGGCAGGCCTGGGTGGTGTATTGGCCCAGTCAGACGATTGGTCCGATTGCACAATTCCAACCGTTGCCAACCACACAACCATAGGAGCGCTGACGATGCATGTGGCAATTAATGCGCACTTGTTAGCGCACACCGCAAACTTCCGCCGGGCGGGGGTATCGCACTACGTTGAAGCGTTGTTAGAGCATCTCGGCAAAATTGATACCACCAACCGCTATACCGTCTATACCACGCGTGGTGTCGATGCGGCGGCACTCGGATTGCCTGCCAATTTCACGGTGCGCCCGAGTCGATTCCCCACAATTAACCCACGAGTGCGGATTCCATGGGAGCAGCTCCTTGCACCGCCGTTGTTGGCGGCGCATGGTGCCGATGTCTATCATGGGGTACTCAATGTGATGCCGTTGTTGGCGGGTGTGCCATCGGTAGTAACGATTCACGATTTGAGCGCGATGTTGTTCCCCCAGACCTTCCGGCGGATTAACCGGATGTATACGCGCTGGGCCATCGAGGTGTCTGCCAAACGGGCGGCGCATTTGTTTACCGTGTCGGAATACGCCAAACAAGAAATGGTGACGCACCTCAAGGTGCCGGCTGAGCGGATTACGGTGACGTATGATGCCTGTGATGCCCGCTTTCGGCCATCAACCCCAGCCGAGCTCGCCGCCTTCCGTCAGCGCAACGGTTTACCCGAGCGTTATTTGTTTTATTTGGGGACGCTCGAGCCCCGCAAAAACATCCCCCGTTTGCTTGATGCCTATGCCCAGATCGCCCACGAAGTCGATGCGCCATTGCTGATTGGTGGCGGGCGCGGTTGGTTGTACGAGCCGATTTTGGCGCAAGCAGAGCGCTTGAATTTGGGTGACAAATTGCGGTTTGTGGGCTATATCCCCCAAGAAGAGCAGCATTTGTGGTACGGGGCTGCCACGGCGTTTGTATTCCCGTCGTTGTACGAAGGCTTTGGGATGCCCCCGCTCGAGGCGATGGCCTGTGGCACGCCGGTGATTGTCAGTAATGCGAGTTGTTTGCCCGAAGTAACGGGCGACGCAGGGTATCAAGTTGACCCGCATGATGTGGATGGTTGGGTGCTGGCGATGCGCCAAGTGCTGAGTGATGCGGCACTGCGCGAGGATTTGGCAGCGCGTGGTCCTATCCAAGCGGCGCGCTTTTCGTGGCAAGAAACGGCCCGGCGTACCCTTGCGGTATACCGTGCTGTGGCTCGGCGTTAGCGGTGAATGAAAGAATTTTTTATGAATATTGGTATTCCTGAGGTATTGATTCTTGTGGTGGTTATCATTGTGGTCTATCGTATGGTGGTTCGGCGTTGACATGCACGCTTGGTAGGGTATAATAGTCGTGTGATTGTTGATTTTGTGGTCAACTGTGAAGGAGCTTCATCATGAACCTCGGCGTACCTGAGTTGTTGATAATTTTGGTGATTATCATTTTGGTGTTTGGTGCTAGTCGGATTACCGGGATTGCCGCGGCGTTGGGTGGGAGCATTAAATCCTTCCGTACCGCCGTCAAAGAAGAAGATAAACCGGCTGAACCCAAGGAAGAACCGAAGTCGTAAGCTAATTGGTATGGCGGCGGGGCCGTCTGTTCGGTGCCTTTTATGCCAGCGCCGTCTGCGCTGGCATTTTTATCGAAATAAGTGGTGGGTATGTCAGGTGACTTTTACGATCAAGCAACCATCTTCCTGCAAGCCGGGACCGGTGGCGATGGAATGGCGACGATGCGTCGCGAGAAGTACGTGCCACACGGTGGCCCTGATGGCGGCGATGGTGGCCGCGGTGGTCATATCTATTTGTTGGCGGATGCAAGTATCAACACGTTGCTCCAATTCCGCGAAAAAAACCGCTTCGAAGCGGTATCTGGGAGCAATGGTGGCACGGCCCGCCGGCATGGTGCCGATGGTCGCGATGTGACCATCAAAGTCCCCCCGGGTACACAAGTACAGGCCACCATCGATGGTGTGTCGTGTACGGTCGACTTGGTGGCGCATGGCCAACGCTTGTTGGCATCACGCGGTGGCAAAGGTGGCCTCGGGAATTTGCACTTCACCACCTCGACTAACCAAGCGCCACGTATTGCCGAACTGGGTGAACCTGGCCAGAAGCTCGAAATCAATCTCGAGTTGAAGTTGCTTGCTGATGTGGGGTTGGTGGGCTTCCCTAATGCCGGTAAATCGTCATTGATTGCCTCCATGAGTGCCGCGCGTCCCAAAATCGCCGCGTACCCATTTACGACCCTGAAGCCCAATTTGGGTGTGGTGTCGTATGGCGAAGAAACCTTCGTCGTGGCCGACATTCCTGGCTTGGTCGAAGGTGCGCACCGAGGTGTGGGCTTAGGTCATAGTTTCTTGCGGCATGTCGAACGCACCCGCGTATTGCTCCACATCATCGACGTGGCCGCAGTCGATGGGCGTGACCCGTGGCAAGATTACTGCAAAATCAACGAAGAATTGCGTTTGTATCGCCCCGAATTAGCCGAGCGTCCGCAATTGATTGTGCTCAATAAATGCGATCTTCCTGATGCGACGATTTTTATCGAAGAATACAAAGCACGATTCGTAGCCGAAGGGCGCGAAGTGTTTGAAATTTCGGCCGCCACACGTGCCGGTATCGAACCGTTGATTCGCAAGGCTGCCTTGATCCTCGACGCCAATCCGCTTGATTTCGACCGCACACCGCGGGTCGAAACATTGGAATGGCCCGTATCAACAGAGCTCGATTATCGCTTTACGGTCGAAGCAGTAACCCATGGTTGGCGTGTGCGTGGGCGCCGAATTGAGCGCCTCGTGTCGATGACCAATTTTGCACAGTCTGAGTCACTTGGGCGCTTGCAACGCGTACTCGAAGCCACTGGGATTAGTACTGAGTTGCTCAAACAAGGCATCGAGATTGGGCAAACCGTCTATATCGAAAAAGCCTCGCTGGTGTGGACAGAGGATTATGTGCCATAGGCGTGGCATATGATGGGCTAATATGAAGGAGCCCGGCGTGGTACAACCATCTCCTGCAATTAAATTACCTCCGGTGGCGCGCAAAAATGCGTCGTGGATGTTGTTTTTTGCCCTTGATAGCATCGTCATTTTGGCGAGTATGGGCATGGCGTATGCGTTGCGGTATCTTGTGGTTTGGCCTGGGGTGGTTGGCGCGTTAGTGCGCGAGGTGCCGAGCGAGTTTTACGTCTCGTGGAGCGCCTTTGCGCCGATTGGCGTGCTGTTGCTATTACTTGTCCAAGTCCAATTTGCAATTCGTGGTATGTATCGTTTGCCTGCCAATGCAGGTTGGACGGCCAACTTGCGGATTATTTTTAATAGTACGACGACTGCGGCGGCCTTATTGGTCATCGTAGTCTTTTCGTATCGCCCGCTCTATTACTCGCGCTTGGTGATTGCCTTTGCCTTTGTATTGGTGATGGTGTCGCTGAGTATTGTGCGGTTGGTCATCGTGTTGGTGCGCCGCTTACGCTGGTCACGGGGACTCGACCGCGAGCGCTATCTCGTTATCGGTGATAGTGACATCAGTCACTCGGTAATGGCGGGGGTGGTGGCGCGACCGCATTTAGGCTATACGTTGGTTGGTTATGTGGCAGATCGTGATGATAGTGGTCTCGAAAACACCGCCCAACCATTGCACTTCCATCATTTGGGGACAATTGCTGCATTAGCCGAGGTATTGCGCGAGCATGCCGTCGACCATGTGATTATTGCATTGCCGTTTTTTGACCATCATCGCTTGCCACAAATCATTGATGCCTGTCGCCATGTCAATGTCGATTTTCGCATGGTGCCTGATTTATTTGAACTCAGTTTTGATAAGGTCGATATCGGTGAATTTGATGGACTGCCGTTGATTGGTCTGCGTGACGTTTCGATTCAAGGCCTCAATATGATTATGAAGCGTGCCTTGGATTTGGTATTAACGATTATCGTCAGTCCATTGGTGTTGGTGTTATCCGCAATCATCGCCATCGCCATCAAAATCGACTCGCCAGGGTCGATTGTCTTTGCGCAAACACGAGTCGGTGCCAACGGACGTCACTTCAAAGTCTATAAATTCCGGACCATGGTCGAAGACGCCGAGGCCCGCAAAGCCGAATTGATTCCCCAAAACGAAGCCGATGGACCTATTTTCAAAATTCGCAACGACCCTCGTCGCACGCGAGTGGGGCAATTGTTGCGCCGCACCAGCCTCGATGAATTGCCTCAGTTGTGGAATATCGTGCAGGGCGAAATGAGTTGGGTGGGACCACGTCCCGCTACCCCCGACGAAGTTGCCCGCTATCAAGCGTGGCATTTGCGCCGCTTGGCCGCCAAACCAGGCTTGACTGGGTTGTGGCAAGTGTCGGGGCGCAGTGATACCACATTCGAAGAAATGGTGCGCCTCGATATTTATTACGTCGAACATTGGTCGTTGCTGATGGATTTGCGCATTGTGGCGCAGACAATTCCCACCGTGTTGTCGGGACGAGGAGCCTACTAGATGTGGACTCCCATAGGGCTACTGTTTGCAGAGTGTTGTAGTTGACATAAAGGTTAAGTGTAATGCGTGTATTAATTACCGGTGGGGCTGGGTTCCTCGGCTCGCATTTGAGCGAACGTTTTTTGGCCGAGGGGCATACGGTCATTGCCATGGACAACTTGATTACGGGCAGTGCCGACAATATTGGCCACCTGTTTGGGCACGAACGCTTCCGATTTATGAAGCACGATGTGACTGATTACATCTATATCGATGGTGCACTCGATGCCGTGTTGCATTTTGCTTCACCCGCATCGCCGGTTGATTACCTCGAATTACCCATCCAGACCCTCAAAGTAGGTGCACTTGGGACGCACAAAGTCCTCGGGCTTGCCAAAGAAAAAAAAGCGCGTTTTTTGTTGGCATCGACGTCTGAAGTGTATGGTGATCCCCAGATTCATCCCCAATCCGAGGGTTATTATGGTCACGTCAATCCCATAGGTCCCCGCGGTGTCTACGACGAAGCCAAGCGCTTCGCAGAAGCGATGGCAATGGCGTATCACCGTACTCATGGCGTCGAAACACGCATCGTGCGGATTTTTAACACGTATGGTCCACGGATGCGCCTGCGTGACGGCCGCGTGGTGCCCAA
>JBBAWW010000141.1:0-5716 GCA_040397035.1 Roseiflexaceae bacterium
CATCGCAACCGGCATGGAATGACGCTAGGGATGAGGTGTTTTGGCGCAGGTATTGTTGTAAGGTAATGTTTGTTTACACAATTATATTTTGGCACTATTACTTCATAAAGAGAGACGTAGCAGTCTACGTCTCTCTTTATGGTTTTCAATTCCGTCTGTGACACTGCATTCGCATGCGAATATTGTATTTTTATTTACCGCGTATAGGTCACGGTCAGGGCCGACGATGCGAGGGTGCGGTCGGCGATGGCGGCCAGCAGGCTGTCACGGGTGACACTGGCGCCCGCCGCAAACACCGGCGCGGCCGACAAGGCATACAAGGTGAAAATATAGGTTTTGAGCCCCGGTCCTTGTGAGCAGGGTGGTGCATAGGCCAAATTGGGGTTGACACTATTGCTCCCATAGGTGCCAATGGTGGTGTTATTGGCGGGGATGGCGGTGGTGGTGGCCGGAATGTTGTAGACCGTCCAATACCAGTGGGTGGTGTCTGGCGCCACGTGGTGCATGATCAGCGCAAAACTCTTGGTGCCGGCAGGGGTATTACTCCAGGCCAGCGGTGGTGATTGTGATGCGCCATCACAGGTATAAGTCACCGGCAAGGCGCCACCGTTGGCCACGACCGGGCTACTCAGCGTAAACGTGCCGGTGCTGGTGACAGGCGTGGCGCTGGCCGCAACAGGTGTGGCGGATTTGGTGGCAGTTTTGGTGGCGGTCGCTTGGGTAGCGCTGGTGGGTTGGACTGTCGTGGCCACGGTCGGTAATGGTGTGGCCGGAATCTGGTCTGATTGCAGCGTATACGACACAGCGCGGTCGCCGTCTTGATCGTGGAAGTGCATCGCCACTGTCGACGTGTTCTGGGTATACGACACGGTGTAGGTCGACCCGTTGAGGGTGTAGGTCAGACTAAACTGTGTGGCACTGGCCCGCTCAAACCCGGTGATGACGGCGCCTGCGAGCGGGTCTTGGGGAGTACGCACCGGTTTGAGGATGGGTTGTGGTTCGATTTGGTCGCTCACCACCGTCACCTTGCCATACATTCCGCCATTGATATAGGGGTAGGTGTTTGAGGCATGGTAGTGATAGATGCCGTTGGGTCCGATGTGCCCATTAAAGCTGTCGAGCCCGGTGGGCTTGCTGCCGTTGACTTCAAGCAACCCATAGATGGCATAGCCATCGAGGGCGTAGGCGATGGGTTTGTCGGCGCCAATCAATGCTTGCAAGTGGAGCGGGGCGATGTGGTAGTGGTAGTCGTCGGCTTTGCCCGAATGGCCACCCCATTGGTCGAGCTCACCCGCCAAAAAAGCATCGTCGCCGCGATTGTTGAGGGCATTGAAAATCGGTACGCCGTTGACGGCCAGCGCAATGGCGCCGCTATACAAGGCAGTGCGGGCTGAGATGGGATTGACGGCTGGCGTGGGGTGCAAGGGGATTTGCCACGCTTTGCTACCGTAGTAGGGTTGTGCCAACGGTACCTGCCGTTGCCAGCTGGTAATGCCTACCATCATATTGTGGCGTGGCAAGCCACGCGACTCGACATACAGATAGGTGGCGTCACTGCGGGTACTCACCAAATCAGGGAAATACTCAAATCCCAGTGCTTGGAGCGCTTGGGCGGTGACACTGGGTGTAAGGGTTTTGCTTGCGGTAAGGGTTTTGCTCGCGGTTGATGTGCGGGTATTGGTACGTGTTTTGCTAGGGGTGAGAGTTTTGCTAGGGGTGAGGGTCTTGCTGGCGGTCATGGTTTTGCTACGGGTGGCGGTAGCCGCTGCGCCCCGGAGCGGGTCGTCCCCAATGATACTGCCTTCGTTGCCACAGGCAGCCAATAGGGCACTGCCAAACCCATACACAAGCAGGCGATTTAGTTCGCGGCGAGACATCGACATGGTGACACTTCCTTTTATTGCGATATGAAATAAATACCCCTGAGCAGCAGGCGCAGATAATCCAGCATTATCACGTGTATGTGCCTCAAGGAGACAAATAACAGACGAAAATAGCGAGATAGTTGTTCCTTACCTATTCTAACCTGAATGTGGCTTGTAGTCTATTGATACGCGCAATACCGTGTGATAGGCACTCTATGTTATGATACGATTAACGTCCGCCACACCAAACAATTCTGTAGGAGTCGACGATGACTTACCGTATCCCACTACCGTTCCATGCCGCCACCGAGATTGGCACGCTTGATGACGCCACCAAAGCCTTTTACGATCGTGAAGGCTACGCGATTTTGCCGGCCCTGCTGAGTGACGCCGAGCTCGAGCCTGCGCGACAGGCCATGCGCATCAAAGTAGACCAAATTGTTGACGAACTTGCTGCCGATGGGCTCATTACAGAGACCTATACGGCTGAACCATTTGAATTACGTTTGGCCAAAATATTTGGGCATCTGACCGACGCCGAGTTTCTCAAATATGGCCGCAGTTGGCGCGATCGCATCCCCGGGTATTTTGAGCTGATGACCAATCCCAAAATCCTCAATGCAGTCGAGTCACTAATCGGTCCCGAAATTTTTTCTAATCCGGTCTATAACGTGCGCCCCAAAGTCCCCAAAGTGGCGGCTGGCGCGGTGCCGTGGCACCAAGACAAGAGTTATTGGCCTGACGCCAACTCCAATCCGGTGATTACGGTCTGGATTCCGCTGGTCGATGCCACACTCGAGAACGGTTGTTTGCAGGTGTGGCCGCGCACCCACAAAGCCCAGGTGTACGATTTTCATCAAGAAGATTATTCGGGCACCGGCTACTACGAAATTTCGGACGAGCTATTGGTCAAGGCCAAGCGGGCGGCGGTACCCTTGCCGGTCAGTGCCGGCACGGCGATTTTGTTCAACGATCGTTGTGTGCATATGAGCACGCCAAACAATTCCAACCACGTGCGCTGGAGCGTCGATTTGCGCTATCAACCGACTGATCAAGACCCGATGCCCCAACACGGCGTAGGCTTTTTGGCGCGCTCACAAGCCCACCCCGCGCGGGTGGCGACCATGGCGGATTGGTTGGCTGAGCGTCCCGAACATTAGTCCGACTTCACTTCATACTTCCGACTTCACTTCATACTCCCGACTTCATACTTCCTACGTCGTATGGGCGTCATGCAATGGCGCCCCGGTTGCCGTAGCAACCGACATGGAATGACATTCGCTGGAATTGTGATTTAAAACGGGCAAAATTGCAATACTGTCAAATATTTAACCAGCAAAAACCATGTAACTTCAAAAATAAACGATAGTTGTAAAATAACTAAAATACTGATAATAAAGATATATTATGATAGAGTGTTATTTGCAAAAACGATATTTTTATTTGTAAAAATAATTTACATATAAAACATAATATATGGTATTATTGATTTGTAAATTTTTTATTAAATAGAATACTGCGGGCTAGTATTTTATTTTTTGCAAAAGGAAGTACTATCATGCAACGAGTAATGATTATTATTGGTGTGGTGGCAATACTGGTATTTGGCACGTTCCTCACCCCTACGCCACACGCATTGGCACTGAGTAGTAACTGTAGTGCCCGTGGGGCAAGAGTGGATTTGAGTGGGTGTAATCTCACTGGTGCCAATCTCAGCGGTGCCACTCTCGCCGGTGCCGATCTCACCAACGCCGATCTCGCCAACGCCAATCTCACCGGTGCCAATCTCATCAGTGCCAATCTAGCCAGTGCCAATCTCACCGGTGCCAATTTTTCCGGTGCCGATCTCGGCAATGTATCTTCAGGTGGAATTACGGGTACACCTACGCTTCCATCCGGTTGGCAATTAATAGGTGGCTATCTGGTTGGCTCAACCGCCAATCTCTTTGGTGCCAATCTCACCAGTGCCAATCTCACCAGTGCCAATCTCAGCGGTGCCAATCTCAACAGTGCCAATCTCACCGGTGCCAATCTCACCGGTGCCAATCTCGCCAGTGCCAATCTCGCCAGTGCCAATCTCACCGGTGCCAATCTTTCTGGTGCCACCCTTACCAATGTATATTCAGTTGGAATTACGGGTATACCCAGCGCACTACCCACCAATTGGCAATTAATTGGCGGCTATCTGATTGGCCCAACCGCGAATCTCGGCGGTGCCGATCTCTCCAGTGCCAACCTCTCCAGTGCCAACCTCTCCAGTGCCAATCTCTCCAGCGCCAACCTCATCAGCGCCAACCTCATCAGTGCCAATCTCACCGGTGCCGATCTCTCCAATGCCGATCTCTCCAATGCCGATCTCACTGGCGCGAATCTCACCGGTGCCACGTTTAATCGTACCTATCTCGTTGGCGCGAATCTCACTGGTGCCAACCTCTCCAGTGCCGATCTCAGCGATACCGATCCCGACATTGCCTATTTCGGTGTCGCAATCGATTATGCCAATCTCTCCGGTGCCAATCTCAGCGGCGCGAATCTTACCGGCGTGAATCTCTATAATACCGATTTCACCGGCGCGAATCTCACCGGTGCCACGCTCACTAGTGCGTTTCTCTTTGGTGCCAATTTCACTAGTGCCACATTAACTGCAGTAATCTCTGGAAACAATGGCAGTTATTCGGAAATCATCCTTCCCACTGATTGGAAATTAAGTAACGGTTATTTGATTGGTCCAACTGCCAATCTCTCCGGTGCCAATCTCTCCGGTGTAGATCTCTCCTTTTTTATTCTCACCAATGTCGATCTGACCAATGCCGATCTCACCAATGCGAATCTTACCGGTGCGAAGCTTACCGGTGTGAATCTTACCGGTGCGAATCTCACCAATGCGAATCTTACCGATGCGAATCTTACCGGTGTGAATCTTACCGGTGCGGATCTCACCAATGTCGATCTTACCGATGCGAATCTTACCGGTGCGAATCTTACCGGTGCGAATCTTACCGGTAGCGTTTTTACCAATACCAACTTAACTGGAATATCCTCTGGGGGGACTTATGGTGTTCCTAGTCAAATGCCGGGCGGCTCTTGGTCGAATATTAATGGCTATTGGTTTGGTCCATACGCTAATCTCTCCGGTACCAATCTCACTATCGTTGGCAATACCGTATTTAGTTTTAGTAATAAAAATTATGAAGGTATCAACTTCTCTGGTGCGAATTTATCCGGTGTTACTTTTAATAATGTCATTTTATATAAGTCATATCTTCTAAATACGAATTTTGCGAATGCCAAATTTAAAAACAACACAATTTTGATGTTTTCTTTTTTGAAAAATGCGAATTTGAGCGGTGCGGACTTGAGCAATACGAATTTGACTAACGCGAATTTGACTAACGCGAATTTGACTAACGCGAATTTGACTAACGCGAATTTGACTAACGCGAATTTGAGCGGTGCGAATTTGGGCGGTGCGAATTTGACTAACGCGAATTTGAACAGTGTGAATTGGAACAACACAATTTGTCCCAATGGTCAATATAGCGGGAGACTGCGCGGTTGCCAGGGTGCTTTGGCCACTCAAACTATTACCCCAACACCAAGCATTACCCCAACACCAAGCATTACCCCAACACCAAGCATTACCCCAACACCAAGTAGTACCGCAACCAAAACCCCGACTAACACCCCAACTTCTTCAAATACCCACACAAATACCTTGACACTTACCTCCACTAGTACTGATACGAATACTCCCACCCCCACGAATACCAGCACCCCCACGAACACCGCCACCCCCACGAATACCAGCACCCCCACGAATACTCCCACCCCCACGAATACCAGCACCCCCA
>JBBAWW010000142.1:0-5528 GCA_040397035.1 Roseiflexaceae bacterium
TACGAGGTGGTCTATGCGGGTAGTAAAATTTGGCGCTATTGCCTTTGCCGATGTGACCCGAATGCGTGAATCTGTGCGGATTGTGCGTGAATTGCACCGCACCAATGATACCCCTGCCGTGGTGTGTAGTGCGTTGCCGGGGATTACCGATGCGCTGTTGCGGGCTGCCCGCGCCTCTGCGCATGGTGGCGAACAAGAAACCGATGTGGTGCGCCGTGAATTATGGAATCGCCATCGTCAAATCGCCGAAAAAATGGTGACCGACGACTGGGAACGCGAAATGTTGTTCCAGAAATTGTCAGAACTGCTTAAACACCTCGACCGCATGACCCGGGCTATGTCGACGCTTGGTGAATACTCGGCGCGGGGGATTGACTCGATTGCCAGTTTGGGCGAGCGCTTTGCGGCCCACCTCGTGGCCGTGGTACTGCGCCAAAACGGTGTACCGGCACAGATGATCGATGCCACTGATTTGATTATTACCGACGATCATTTTGGCTCGGCACGTCCTTATTTTGATGACACCATGGTACGCATCCGGGAACGCCTATTGCCAACTATGCAAGCGGGAATCGTGCCGGTGATTACCGGTTATACCGGTGCCACCCGTGGTGGGGTGGTGACGACGCTGGGGCGTGGCGGTGGCGACTATACGGCGGCCTTGGTTGGTGCGGCGCTGGAGGTCGACGAAGTTTGTTTGTGGACCGACGTAGATGGAATTTTGACTGCCGACCCCAAAATCGTCGCCCATGCTGTGCCCTTGCCCGAATTGTCGTATACCGAGGCCGCCGAAATGGCGACGTTGTCTGGCTCCGAAATCTTGCATTTGCGCACCTTGATGCCCTTGGTAGTGCACGGGATTCCGTTGCGCATCGCCAATATTTTGTCCCCCGAAAAACCCGGCACGCGCGTGATTGCCAGCCCTAGTCCGCAGCATGCCGCCGGGGCGATTATTTCGACCCGTGGTTTGTCGTTGGTATCGGCCTCGGCCAGTCCATTGCCGGCAGTCCACGATGCCTGGACATCGGAGCATGCGAGTGCGGTTACTACTCGCTTGTCGCGGGCAGGCATCGAAATGTTGTTGGCGCACCAGAGTGAGCTCGAGCGCACCTTGATGGTGCTAGTGCGCCAACCTGATGCGACGTATAGCCACGAGATTTTTGTCGATGCCTTCCAAGGGGGCTATCAAATCACCAAAACGCCATCGGTGGCGCTGGTGTCGGTGATTAGCGCCTCGCATGGCGGATCGTTGGCACCCAAAGCGGTATTGGCGCTGGGTAAGGCGCAGATTCACCCAATTGTGATTTCGCGGGCGATTGTCGGCTCGTATTTGTCGTTTGTGGTGCCCGACGATGAGGTCATCACGGCGGTACGGGTATTGCACGATGAATTGCAGTTTGGCAATATGGAATAATCTGATATCTTCTTTATCTCGCACAGAGCACGCAGAGGGCGCAGAGAGAGGCGCGGAGAGGGCACGGATGTTTCTGCGTCGGGGCGTCATTCGTCGGGGTGTCATTTTATGACGCCCTTTCTTTGTGCTTCCCCAGCGGGCGCGGAGCGCCCTTCTTCCTGCTTGCCCAGCGGGCGCGGAGCGCCTAGGCGATTGGCTACGGCGCCTTGGTATGCATGTGTAGCGACAATTAGTGCATGTGCGCCGTAGCATAATCGCCCTTACGTCGCGGAGCGCCCTTCTTCCTGCTTGCCCAGCGGGCGCGGAGCGCCTAGGCGATTGGCTACGGCGCCTTGGTATGCATGCGTAGCGACAATCAGTGCATGTGCGCCGTAGCATAATCGCCCTTACGTCGTGGGGCGCCCTGTCTCTGCGTCGGGGCGTCATTTTATGACGCCCTTTACGGATTGTTCGGGGCGTCATTGCATGGCACTCTCGTCTATGGGACTGGGTACGCAGTCGCTGCGGGTGTGTTGGTGGGTGGCAATAGGTAAGCGGTGGCGGTTCGGGAGGCGGTGGCGGTGTTGCTGGGAGTGCTGGTAACAGCAAGTGCCGTTTGGGTCTGGGCATAGAAGGTTGGGCTACGGCGGGCTAACATTGTCTGGGTGCTCCGTAAGTGGGTGCGTGATTATCTCACCGTCAATCACACCGTGGCGCTGATGCGTGACGTGTTGTGGTGCCTCTATCATGCCTTTACCTGTGATGACTACGACGAAGTACACCCATTATCGGTCCACCGCCATTTAGCCTATCACCTCGATTTGGGGCATGTGCTTGATCTGGGGCGCGCGCTATTGCAGACCGGCATGCCGATGCAGGCCATCACGCTGTTGTGCCTGTGGCACGAGCATTTCATCCGCCATGGCTTGGTGGTGCCTACTATCATGCTCGGTGAGCAAGCGTTTACATTTGTGCAACCGGGGCATCCACTCTACACCGAATTACGTTTAACCATGACGGTTCTGTACCATGAGCGTGGTTTGGCGCATCTGTCTGCCCAACATTTGGCATATGCGCAGTGTGCCGATACCGATGGCTATTTGCGGGCCCGCATAGCATTGGTCCAAAGCCTGGTGGTATTCCATAGTGTCAGAACCGCCGACGATGCCCAATTTGCGCTGTTGCGTGACGATTTATTCCAAGCGGCTCGTTATTTCGAGCGAACCAACTTATGGCCGTGGTTGGCCCATACCTACGATTACACCGCCTACTTGTATTTTTGTATGGGGCAGTTACGCGAGGCACACGAATACATCAACAAGGCGCTTGAGGTATTTCGCAAATCCCCGCGCACCAACTGGATGACCGAATCGATGCGCTTGTATGGGCTGATTTTGATTACGGTGGGTGATTATGACTTGGCTCGCCAACAGCTGACCGATGTGCTCCACGAATACACCGCCAATGCCCAATTATCCGAAATCGCCCATTCGCATATCCGCTTGGCGGTCCTCAATGTCTTGACCATGCAGATTCGCGAGGCTGCCCGTGAGCTGTGTGTCAGTGTCGAAATCCTCGCGCGTATCGGTGGTCTGAGCGACATCATGTATAGCATCGACATCTATTGTGGGATTTTGTTTGGGCAAGGGGCCTTTGCCGATGCCCAAATCGTGCTCGCCCTCAATGACCGATGGCGCCACGAGCGCCAACTCTTTCGTGGTGAAGTATTTGACGCCATGCTCCAGCAATTCAAGACGTACGCCAGCAACAACCCGGCCATTGCCACCCAGATTTTGGGTGTATTCCACCCCCACATGACCATCTACGAACTCACCCGCGTCATGCAGCAGCAATTACAACTGGCCTGATTATTTTTCTTTTTGGTAAAAAAATCCCTGCCACAGCGGTGAATATGCAAGCCAGCTATTCCCGTCGTGGCGTAATCATTTTCTGTTAAAAAAACTCCAGCCACCGCGGTGAATAATTACCCCAACAATTCACGGGCATGGCGTACCAAATCGTGTTGCAAGGCATGAAAGAGCGTATGCACAGGCTCATTCCTTACGGAAAATCAAAATAAACTGGTGGGTCTGATTGGCCACAAACGTATGTGGATAGCCAAACGGGAAGTGGTTGATGTTGGCGTCATGCCAGATCCGATAGCCCCGGAAGCGCAACTGCGGGATGGCCGCCATTGCATTGACCACATCCGCATGCAACATGTTGTGATGCGTCGCAGTGGGTTGTAAATCCTTGATAAACACCGCCATATGGCCATGATGGCGTAGTACCTGCATACAATTGGTGAGGGCGGTTATCAGAGCCGGATAAAACTGCTCCACCGGCATATTCCCCAAATCGGCCACATCGTCGCTAAACGGTGTGGCCGCATCGTTGCCTTTTTTGTAGCGGTGACCAGTCCGTTGGCGCGCCAGCATCGAGCTATAGGGCGGGTCAGCAATCACGAAATCAAATGCGTGTTCGCCAAATCGAGCATAACTTTGTGGGTCACAGGCATCAGCGATATGGTACGGCAGCAGTGGCAATTGCAAGTAATTGGTCACATCGTGGTAGAGCTGGGCATAGGCCGGCGCCAAATCAAGCCCTTCGCCGTGGCGTCCTTCGAGGGCACAGGCGATCAGGCTACTGCCAGCGCCACAGAACGGGTCGAGCACGCGACCATTTTTTTTGGTAAAAAAGCGTAATAATTCGACCATTAATTGGGGTGGTTTGGGTGAGGGGTGGGCTTTGCGTAAATGGTGGGCCATACTGGCCGCGCCCCGCGCCGGGTAGCGCGTCATCAGCACCGATCCGAGCGCATAGGTCCATTCTTTGCTACTGAGGTCATTGAGTTTGTTACGTGGGTCGTATAATGGAGCCAAATCATCTTTTGTCATGACTGTGACGTTTCTCGTGCATATTGTCTATCTCTACAAAGACTACGCACCCGTAATGGGTGGCATTGAATCACATCTACAGACCCTGGCCGAAGGCGTGGCCGCTCAGGGCATCCGCGTATCAGTAGTGGTGTGTCAGCCGGCTGGGCAACGTTTGCCCACCCAAGAACAAATCAACGGCGTGATGGTTTATCGGGTCGCACGGCAGATTGATATTGCCTCATCACCGATTTCGTTGGGGTTCTGGTCTATTGTACGCCAGCTTCGTCCCGACCTCATTCACCTACAGATGCCGTGGCCTACGGGCGACGCGGTGGCGGCACTCTTCCCGCACATCCCGTTGGTGGTGACCTATCAGAGCGATGTGATTCGCCAAAAGCGTTTGTTGCTGTTGTATGCGCCCCTATTGCGCCATACCCTGCGGCAAGCAAAGCGGATTATCGTGACCAGCCCGCAATACCGTGATTCGTCGCCGTGGTTGCAGCCCTTTATCGCCAAATGTCAGGTCATCCCGCTGGGGATGACCCCCGCCCCCACTCCGGATGCAGGCCGGGTGGCGCATTGGCAGGCTGAATTCCCGCAATCATGTCTACTCTGGGTAGGGCGCTTGCGTTACTACAAAGGATTGCACGTCTTGATTGCGGCTTTAGCCCAACTGCCCCCCACTATCACCTTGGCGCTGGTAGGCGATGGTCCCGAAGCCGCCAATCTACACGCACTTGCTACATCCCTCGGGGTCAGTGCGCGGGTGCGCTGGTTGGGATCATTGCCCGATGCTGATGTCCGGGCCTTGCAGGCAGTCGCCAAACTCTTTGTATTTCCGTCGCATTTGCGCTCCGAGGCCTTTGGATTGGCGTTGTTGGCGGCGTTGCAGGCCGGCTTGCCAGCGATTTCGTGCGAGGTAGGTACAGCGACCAGTTTTGTCAATCAACACGACATAACGGGATTGGTCGTGCCCCCTGACGATCCCACTGCACTCGCAACGGTCATCGACGCATTGTGGCACGACGATGCCCGCCGCGCCGTCATGGCACAGGCAGCGCAGCAATGGGCGCTCACCCAATTTGGGGCGCAGCAGATGGTGACGGCAAGTCTGGCGATTTATCGCCAGACAGTAGAGGCGTCATTATATGGCGCCCTGTAATATTCCATGGCGCCACTACTACTGTCGTATACCTCCGCATCTCCGTATCTCCGCGTGAGACATACAACATCTCGCACGAGTAGCCATTCATCGG
>JBBAWW010000143.1:0-5513 GCA_040397035.1 Roseiflexaceae bacterium
TCCCCAAAAAGACCGATTTTGCGACGATATCGGATGCACAACTCGCCGCAGCGCTGCATGCGATAAATCAGCGCCCACGCAAATGTGTGCACTGGCAATCAGCACAGGATTCATTTACCCACCCGTTGTCGCACTTGAATTGACAATCTGCCGTGTAATTTTTGGCACAAAAAAGCGGCGACTCATCGTCACCGCCGTAGTCATTTGTTATTTTTACCAACTACCCCCCTACCACACCCCCCACAGCCCCAGCCCGGCGATGACACACCCCGCCATGATCTGTAGTCCTCGTTGCACCAACGGGCGCTGCAACACCGCACCGGCTCAGCCAGCCAAGCTACCAATCAACCCGTAGATCGCCAGCGTCAAGCCGGCATAAATGGCACCGAGTACGATGAATTGAACAGCAATATTTTTTTGTACATCCATAAATTGTGGTAAAAAACTGACGAACAATACCAGCGTTTTGGTATTGGTGATGCTCGCTACCAGTCCCTGCATATACGGCGTGCGTGTTACTTCTACTCCCACCACCGCCCGCGACTGCCCCCACAACTGCGCCCACACCAGCCGACCACCCATGTAAATCAAATAGAGACTGCCCAGCAGGCGAATAGCATACACGCCACTCGGCCACTGGGCAAACAGCAACGATCCACCCGTGGTGGCCACCAACGTATGCACCAGCACGCCACTCATCAAGCCCAACGCGGCGATGCGACCAGCCCGCGCCCCTTGGCTACTCGCCAAGGCAATCATCATCAGCATGTTGGGGCCAGGGACCAGAATCAAAAGCGTGGTCGAAATCAGATACAAGGTGAGCATTTCGTGGTTCCTTGGGGAGTGGCGTGTCAGCGCCATCGCGCCTGCTACAATACAGGCATCGGTGCCTAGGGAGGAATCTATGCCACAGCTTATTGCTGTGCACGACAAAGCCACCATCCGGGCCTATGCCATGCACAATCCATTATTGCACGTCTACGAAATCGGCGATCTCGATGATTTTTTTGGCCACATACCGTCTGGTACGGCTGGCACGACGCTGGTCAGATTACCCAGCTGGCCTTGATCTATATGCCGGGCGATTTGCCGGTACTGTTGAGTCATACCAATCCTGCTCGTGACGATCATGCAACGTTTTTGCAGGCACTGAGCACTGTCTTGCCACGCACGTTTTATTCTCATGTCGATGCCCATGCCGTGGCCGCATTCACACCGCACTATCAGGCCCATCACCACGGTCATTATTTCAAAATGGGACTGAGCGACGGTCAGGCGGCCGCAGCCGCAGTCGACCAGCGGGCTACATTGCTCAGCCCTGCCGATATCCCTGCCCTCGAACGCGTATACGCCGCGGCCTACCCAGGCAATTGGTTTGACCCGCGCATGCTCCAGACTGGGTTTTATGCGGGGATTCGCGAAGGCGAAGGGATTGTCGCCACCGCCGGCATCCACGTGGTCTCGACGAGCGAAGGGGTGGCAGCCCTCGGCAACGTCACCACCCTGCCCAGCCTGCGGGGCCAAGGCTACGGCCGGAGCGTGTGTGCGCATTTGCTGGGGCAATTACAGGCCGCTGGCATCCGCCATATTGGGCTCAATGTCAGTGCCCACAACGCCGCCGCAATCGCGCTCTATACCAGCCTCGGATTTACCAAAGTGGCCGAATACCACGAGTATACCTTTGGCCAAGTGTAATGATTTATTCCTCGATGTCGGGAATCACGCCCCCTGACATGAGCAGATCGCGCCAGGCCTCACGGCGGCGATTGCCGGCAGCCACGCGGTTGGTCAGGCCGGCCGGCAAGGTATCGATGAAGGTGTAATGCACGCCCCAGGTCCCGATGAGCTCGGGCGAGCGCACGATGATGAGTTCATCTTTGGCGCGAGTCAAGGCCACATACAACACGCGGCGCTCTTCTTCGACCTCGGCGTCGTCTTTGGCCATGCTGTGCGGGTATTGGCCGATGTCGGCACGCGCCAAATAGACCACGTCACATTCGGTGCCTTTGGCGGCATGTACGGTGGAAATCACCACGGCGTCGTCGGGGGGATTGAACTGACTGGCGTGCAACGGGTCAAGCACGAACTCTTCAACAAACGTATCGAGGCTCCGGAAGCGCGCTGCCACCCGCACCAACAATTCCAAGTCACGCACGCGCTGTTCCCACTGCTCAAATTGATATTTGACGGCAAGCAGGGGTGTCAGCCCTTCGAGCGCTGCTTGGACAATCGCAACTGGCGTTTGTTCGCTCGCACAGACATGCAATATCGGCATGGCAGGACCTTGGGGTTCGGGTTTGGCCCGATACAAAAACGTCGTGACTTGCGACAAATCGCTACAAGCCGCGATTTGTTGAATCCAACGTTCGGCCGTGCGATCGCCGATGCCTTTGAACAACGTCAGATAGCGCATCCAGGCCACTTCGTCACGCTGATTAATCACTACCCGCAACAACGCCAACAAATCGCGCACATGGGCTGCTTTGAGCAAACTGGTACCACCCATAAACACATAGGGAATCGCTTTTTCGATCAAGGACGCTTCGATGGCCCGGGCGGCATAGGCGGTGCGCACCAGCACCGTCATGCTTTGCCATGGCACACCGGTGGCGCGCCGGCGTTGAATGTCGCCCGCCACCCACTGCCCTTGCCCCAAATCGTCGTCGCATTCGACGAGCAGGGGCGTGGGGCCCATACCCCGTACGGCGGCCAGTTTTTTGTTATAGGGCAAAGGGGATTGGGCGAGCAGCCAATTGCTGATGTCGAGGATTTCTTGGGTTGAGCGATAGTTGTCGGTCAGGCGATAAACGGTGCCTCCTTTGACCAGCTGATCGAAATGGTGCACGGTGGCGAAATCAGCCCCGCGGAAGGCATAGATGCTCTGGGCGTCATCTCCCACACAAAACAGCTGCGCTTTTTGGCGTAAGGCGTGGAGCAATAGCCACTGCAATTTGCTGGTGTCTTGGATTTCGTCGACCAGTACGTGGCGAAAGCGTGACACAATCCGGTCGCGGATATCTTTGCGTTGGGTCAAAATCGCCGCACAGCGCCACAAAATATCGTCATAATCGAGGTAGCGGGCGTTGGCTTTGCGCTGGTCGTATTCGGTATAAACCTTGATCACCAAGGCAAGTTGGGCGTCTTCAAATAATTTTTGGGTTTGCAGATAGACACTAATCGGGATGTTGGCGTTGCGGGCATACGAATACCATTGCACCAGCTGGCTGGCTTTGGGCAATAGATTTGATTTATCGCTTTGGTCATTGGGGAGCACTGCACCCCGGGCCAGGCGCATCAATTGCTCGCGGTCGTCTTCGTCGATGACGGTAAAGGCCCGCATATCAAAGGCGTCGGGCTCGAGGCGCATCAAATCGAGGCAGATGCGATGGAATGTACCGACGCGGATTTGGCTCGACGTATCGCCGAGATCATAGGTCAGCCGCTCACGGATTTCGCGGGTGGCCCGACGGGTAAACGTCACCAGGATTAATTCGTCGGGACGTACGCCCCGGCGCAATAGTTCTTTGGCGCGGGCGAGGAGGGTGGTGGTTTTGCCCGTACCAGCGCCTGCCAGCACTAAGGCATGGCCGTCACCATGCGTCACCGCTGTTTGTTGGGATTCATTGAGGTGTGTCATACAAAACGTCACTCACGGTAATTTATTACCTGTAGTGTAGCAGAGTAGAGCCACAGCCTGCTGCGGCTTTCAATTATCCACAGCCTGCTGCGGCTTTGAATTATCCGCAGCCTGCTGCGGCTTTCAATAAATTGCATGGGGGCAATTGCAATCACCCGACGGCAAGCCGCGGAGATTCCACGCTACGGTTGCCGAGGCAACCGGCATGGAATGACGGGGTGGGAAATAATAAAACTACGCACCGGAGGCATTTGCCCCCGATGCGTGGTTACCAAGATCAACAGTAGAGACGCAGCCTGCGGCGTCTTCACCCATGATTAGCGCAAGCGTTGCGCCACTTGACCTTCGAAGCCGCGTTGGTTCCAGCCATTCATGAAGTCGGCGTGGAGCGAGTAGATCGAGCCGGACGACATCGCCAAGGTGCTCACATTGGGTTGGGCGGGGTAGTGGATGTGCATCTGGATTTGGGGCAAAGCGACCGTTCCGGTGGCACAGACACCATTGACGGCGTAGGTCACGTGACTCTTGTGGTCAGCAGAATCGAGGTCTTTGCCGTTCCAACATTCGGGGAAGCGGATCAAGCCGACCAAATCTTGGTTGTCGTTACACGCCTGTGGTGTGGCCGTAGCGTTTTGGACGTTATTACCACAATACCATGACACAACCGACAAATCTTGCGCTTCGACGGCCTTGGAATTACCGGCAATCAAGACCAACCCAGCGGGGTGGGCGACGACGGCACTCGTGACCGTCTTGGCGTACAGTATGGTTATGCTGGTGGGGACGATGGCGGTGCTGCCCTGCCACAATTGCGGGGCCCAATAGGCCGAAAAATCAGCGCGGTTACGGCAGGTGCTGGGGCGATTGGCACGCAACGAGGCCGTAGTGGTGTTTTCGTCGGTACTGCGATTCCCAAAGAATTGGTGGTAATGGCTCATGCCAGCCATGCCCGGCATCACGATGGGATCAACGTTGTTGACTTGTCCGACACCACATTGGATGCGGATGGATTGGAGCTGTGGGGCAGGAGGCACGCGGGTCGGCTGGGGTTGGGGGCGACGGGGCGGGGCAGCAAGGGTAGTGACATCATTGGTGGCGGCAGTGTGGACAGCGATAGGATTGGCTCCGGTGACGCTAATACCAGCGAGCAACAATACCGTGCTAACAGCGATGATGGCGAGTGATTTAATCTTCATGATTGATATATTCCTTGTTTTGTAATCTTCCCTATCTAGACCACCCTCAGTGGCCGTTCGTTCCCGAGAAATATCAAGATTTGATGAAGATTTCGTATGGAATGTATAAATCAGCATGAAAAAACCACTCCCCACTATTCGTAGTAGCATATAAAGCAGGACGTACACATGAGGAATTTATGCCATTTTATGAACACCACCAAACACCAGTTATTTCACGCCAACGCTTTGTCCAACGCATGCTTCGCCATATTGCCGTGGCCATCTTCTTGATTAGCATCGCTTGGGCGCTGGGAATTATCGGCTATCACGTCACCGCACACTTCAGCTGGATAGATGCCACCATCAATGCCGCCATGATTCTCAGCGGGATGGGACCAGTTGACCATGTCGATAGCACCGTAGGCAAATTATTTGCCAGTTTTTATGCCCTTTTTTCGGGAATTTTTTTCATTGCCATTGCCGGCATCGTGCTCGCCCCCATCACCCACCGCTTGCTCCACACCCTACATGTCGATGAACGCGAATAACCCCTCCCACACATGCCAATGTGAGAGGGGCTTTGATTTAACAGGCAGCCTTTGGTTTTTACAATAGCGGATTGTCAATTCAAGTGCGACAACGGGTGGGTAAATGAATCCTGTGCTGATTGCCAGTGCACACATTTGCGTGGGCGCTGA
>JBBAWW010000144.1:0-5381 GCA_040397035.1 Roseiflexaceae bacterium
CCATCCGCCATATATATTCGCCCCGATTCGCCCATCCACCATATATATTCGCCCCGATTCGCCCATCCGCCCATCCGCCATATATATTCGCCCCATTCGCCCCCGTATCCATCGGCACACAACAGGCAATACATCGTACGTAACAATGAAATTATGCTACAGTAATAGCATCACGACATTATTACGGAGTGCGCATATGCCAACCATATACGACAATATTTCGCACATCATGCTCAACGGCATCAAAAGCCACCTCACTGGTGCAGTCCGGGCCGATTTTTGTGTGGGGTATTTCAACATTCGTGGCTGGAATGCCATTGCCGCAGATATCGACAATTTACCTGGGGCTTTGATTAGCGAAAACGAAGTGGCCCAGCACCGAACTGCCCGGATTTTGATTGGTATGCAAAAAGCTCCCCACGAAGAAGTACGCGAATCTACTGCCGAATCCAAACCAATTGACGATGCCTTTGCCAAACGCCAAAAAACTAATTTAGCCCAAGAGTTCCGGCGCCAATTGGTCCAAGGTGTCCCAGATAGTGCCTATAAAGCCACAGTAGCCACACTAATCCGCCAAATCGAAACCCAAAAAGTAGTCATTAAACTCTATTTACGCACCACACTACACGCCAAATTGTATCTCAGCTATTTACCTTCTCACATAGTTCCACAAGTCGCATTTCTCGGCAGTAGCAACCTCACCATGCATGGATTGGCGAGCCAAGGCGAATTAAACGTCGATATCACCGATACCCAAAACGCCACTGATCTGGCCAAATGGTTCAATAAACGGTGGGAAGATACGCGGTGTATCGATATTACAGCCGAATTACTTGCGGTCCTCAAAGATTCGTGGGTTGGCCAAGAGCCAACTCCCTATGAGATTTACCTCAAAATAGCCTATCATTTATCCCGCGAAGCACGGAACAGCGATTTCAAAATTCCCAAAAAACTCAACGATATGTTGTTTAAGTTCCAACGCGAAGCCGTAACTCTCGCCGCCCATCACCTCAACAAGCGCAACGGCGTCATCATCGGGGATGTAGTTGGATTGGGCAAAACCATTACCGCTACCGCGGTGGCACGCATCTTCCAAGAAGATTTCGATATGGAGACGTTGATTCTCTGTCCCAAAAACCTCGTTGATATGTGGGAAGGGTACGCCCACGACTATAGCCTGCGCGCCAAAGTTGTTTCGCAGAGCATGGTCACAAGTATCTTGCCTGAATTGCGGCGCTTCCGCTTGATTATCATTGACGAAAGTCATAATCTGCGCAACGACGAAGGCAAACGCTACCGCGCCATCAAAGAATACATCACCGAAAACGAAAGTAAAGTGATGTTGTTGTCAGCAACGCCCTACAACAAAAGCTTCACCGATTTGGCCAATCAACTCAAATTATTTGTCAGCGAAGAAACCGATTTGGGGATTCGTCCCGAACATCGCATCCAAGCACTCGGCGGCCCGATTCAATTTGCGGCTCGCCATGCCGAATTCTCGATGCGAAGTATTCGCGCCTTCGAAACTAGTGAGTATTTTGAAGATTGGCAAGAATTAATGCGGCTCTATCTCGTGCGTCGAACGCGGAGCTTCATCAAAAACCACTACGCTACCCGTGATGACAGCAATGGGCGGTATTACCTCGTGTTCCCCGATGGCACCCGTTCATACTTCCCCGAACGTCGCCCCAAAGCCGTCACTTTTCACTTTCGGGCTGATGATCAACAAGACCAATACGCCAAATTATTTAGCAATGATGTAATTACCATCATCGAAGAGCTCGATTTGCCTCGTTATGGGCTCAGTAATTATGTGCTCGATGCCAGCAAAAAACGCGCCAGCAAAGCACAACAAACACTCCTCGACAATCTGTCACGAGCGGGTAAACGCCTCAAAGGCTTTAGCCGCACCAATTTGTTCAAGCGCCTCGAAAGTAGCGGTCATGCCTTTTTGTTGTCACTCGAACGGCATCTGCTCCGCAACTGCCTCTTTCTGTATGCGATTGAATCCAATCAACCGATCCCGATTGGCACCAATGTATTTAGTGATATCGATGAAGTAAACGAAGACCAAGATAGTGACAGCTTTGTAACTGGGTTACCCACCGCAACCCCCTATACGCTGGCTGATTATATGGAACGTGCCAAAACCATCTACCAAATGAATGACACCACGATCCGTAACGCCGATAATTTGCCCAGTGATTTTTTTGGACCAGCGCTACGCAAAGATCTCGCCCGTGATGCCAAACACATACTGACCATCCTCACCACCGCCCAGCGCTGGGACGCCCAGCGTGACCAAAAACTCAATCAACTCGAACAGCTCTTGCGCCACACCCATCCCCACGATAAAGTGCTTATTTTTACGCAGTATGCCGATACGGCGCGCTACCTCGGTGAGCAATTAGCCCGCCGTGGCATCAGCCACAGCGCAAGTGTGACGGGTGATGATGCCGAGCCAACCAAGTTGGCGACGCGCTTTAGTCCGCGGGGCAAACAACTCGCCAGCGACAGTGAATTACGGGTGCTAGTCGCAACCGATGTCCTCAGCGAAGGCCAAAACCTCCAAGATGCCCATATCGTCGTCAACTACGACTTACCGTGGGCGTTGATTCGCCTCATCCAACGGGCAGGGCGGGTCGACCGTATCGGCCAAAAATCCGATACGATTCTCAGTTATTCGTTCTTGCCGGCTGAAGGCATCGAGCAGATTATCAATCTGCGCGCCCGCCTCGCCACCCGCATCAAAGCCAATGCCGAAGTCATCGGCACCGATGAAGTCTTTTTTGATGGTGACCCCGTCAATATTGCCGACCTCTACAACGAAAAATCGGGAATCCTCGATGGTGACAATGCCGACAGCGAAATCGACTTGGCGTCGTATGCCCTACAAATCTGGCGCACCGCCGTCGATGCCAACCCTGATTTATTGAAACGGATTACCAGCATACCCAATTGGAGTTACACCGGTAAACTACGCACAAACAGTACCGCCACTCCGGGGGTCATCACCTATGGACGCACCGCCGATGATACTGATGTGCTTACGTGGTTGGCAGATAACGGAAGCATTGTGAGCCAATCGCAATACACCATCCTCAATGCCTTACATGCGACACCGCATACCCCACGGGTTGAGCGACCAGAGCATCATTTTGACTTGGTCAAACAGAGCATTGGCATCATGCAACAACAAATGCAAACGATGACAGGCACCCTCGGCAAACGTTCGGGCATCAAATATCGCCTCTACAATTTTTTGAGTGCCTACCAAGCAAAAACGGACAATACCTTATTTGTTCGCCCCGAAATCAATGCCGCAATCAACGATATCTATCAATTCCCTATGCGTGAATCCGCCCAAGAAAGCCTCAAACGCCAATTCAAAACGGGCGCAGACGACGAAACAATTGTTATGATGGTACTTGTACTCCACGAAGAAGATAAACTGGTCATCCGCAACGATGATCAGACTGACCAATCCGAACCGCAACTCATCTGCTCGATGAGCATCATGGCACAGGAGTAACTCCAATGACCCGTATTACCCGTAGTCAATTTGCTGATTATATTGCCACCAATGACCTCAAATCATTGTTCATTGATATGGGCTGGAACAACGACACCAGCCGCTATGCTGTGCTCATCGACAACACGCCCTACCCACTCACGGCAATTGCCCAGAAAGAGGGCTTCAAAATCGTGTGCTGTGATGTGGCGGCAATACCTGATTATCAAACTCGCCGGAGCATCGACAGTCAGTTTTCGCGGCAAGCGCACGAACATCTGATTATTTTTGTGGATGGTCACCGCAATCAACGCTGGCTAATCCCTGTGCGCCAAGCCGACAAACCAACCCGGATTGTCGAAATAGCGCATCATCACGGCCAAGACATCGAAGCGCTCTATCAACGAGCACGGGGGCTTTTCTTCAATCTTGATGAAGAAGGCAATATTACCATCGTCGATGTGATTGACCGTGTCACAGGGCAACTCAGCCAAAACAGCGAAAAAGTCACCAAAAAGTTTTATGAGCGCTTTCGCAAAGAACATCAATCGTTCCGCACCCACATCCACAATATCACCGATGATGTACACCGCGATTGGTATGCGTCGTTGATGCTCAACCGCTTGATGTTTTGTTATTTCATCCAAAAGAAGCGCTTCCTCGACGACAACCCCAACTACCTGGCCAGCAAGCTCCAGCAATCACAAACAATCCGCGGTAGCAATCAGTTTTATTCGTTCTACCGTGATTTCTTGCTGGTGTTGTTCCATGCTGGGCTGGGCGGCAAAAAAAGCCGCGAGCAGGTGCAAAGCGAACTCGGGCGGATTCCCTACCTCAATGGGGGCTTGTTTGATGTGCACGAGCTCGAACAACGCTACCCCGATATCACAATTGATGATGCCGCATTTGCGCAAATTTTCGGCTTTTTTGATGAATACGATTGGCATCTCGACAGCAATCCCGCGGCGTCAGGACGCGAAGTCAATCCCGATGTCATCGGTTATATTTTTGAAAAATATATCAATGACCGGGCGCAAATGGGGGCGTACTACACCAAAGAAGACATCACCGAATATATCGCCAAAAACACGATTATTCCCTTTTTGTTTGACGCAACTGCCCGTGCGGGTGGCGCTGACATCTGGGGCGAGGCCTGGGAATTGCTTCGCGCCAGTGGCGACACCTACATCTACCCGGCCGTCACACATGGCTGTGCGCTCGAATTACCCGCACACATTGCGCTGGGGATTAGCGATGTCACCCTCCGTGGCGAATGGAACAAACCAGCCGCGGCGGCTTATGCCAACCCCACCGAAATCTGGCGTGAAGTGGTGGCCCGCCGCCAACGTTACACAGAACTCATGCAGAGCATTGCAAGTGGGGAAATCAGGCATATCAACGATTTGATTACCCACAACCTCAATATTCGTCAGTTTTGCCAAGACGTGCTGGCGCGTACCACCAATACCCAGCTAATCCGACATTTCTATAATGCGTTGCATCAATTGACCATCCTCGACCCTACCTGTGGTTCGGGGGCGTTTTTGTTTGCGGCGCTCAACATTCTCGAGCCGCTCTATGCCGAATGCCTCAATCGCATGGAGGCGGCAGTGGTCGAGCAACCACAGACCCGCGACGACTTTGGCACTATCCTCGCAGATATGCGGAGCGACAAGCACCCCAATCAGCAATACTACATCTACAAAAACATCATCCTCAACAATTTGTACGGCGTCGACATCATGAAAGAAGCCACCGAAGTAGCCAAACTGCGGCTATTCCTCAAACTGGTGGCCTGTGTCGATGCCAACAAGGGCAAAGCGAACCTTGGCATCGAGCCCTTGCCGGACATCGACTTCAACATCCGTGC
>JBBAWW010000145.1:0-5291 GCA_040397035.1 Roseiflexaceae bacterium
TCGCAACCGGCATGGAATGACGCTAGGGGTGAGGTGTTTTGGCGTAGGTATTGATCAAAGGATGTTATTTTATGTTACGTGAATCGCTTGGGGTTATCCATGCGGATAAACGGTGGTGGCGGGCAGTGGCCGTGGCGGGATTGTATGGGATGACCCTGTTTGGTTATCCGATTGGGGCGGGATTTATTATCTCGCATCTCGAAAACACCCGCAAAGGCTATGCCACCCCGTTACCACCACTGGTTGACTGGACAACCCGTTGGTTGATGGGGTTATTTGCCGTACTGATTGATTTTGTTTTTTATGTGTTACCTACCATGGTTACCATGCTGCTCTTTTTTTGTGGTGGGTTAACATTGGTCATGCAACGCGCTGATGAATCCCAAGCCAGCGTGTTGTGGCTGTTTGGGCTCGGTTTAGGCCTTTGGTGGTTAGTGATGTTTTTGAGTGGAGTGTCGGCCATCGGTCGCCTCGTCTATGTCGACGACAGTGGCGCCGAACGCTGTCTGAGTGGCTACCCACTGCGGGAAGCCTTCCGCAGTAAGGCATGGAAATATTACGCCAAAGCACGGTTGTGGAGCCTACCGCTATATATCATCCCGATTACGATTGCTGGCGCTATTCCTTGGGTTTTGGAGATTGGCGGCAGTAATGCCTGGGTTGGTGGGGTGATTTTCACGTGGCTCTTTTTTTGTGGGCTGTTTTATGTGCACCTTGTGACTATGCAAATTTATCATCGGATCGATCAACAATTGATTGAACAACAACTCGAACGCAGCCAATACGGCCAAGACGCCTAACATTGCCTGCGGAGGATGTGCATCCTCCGCACGCAATCAAGTGTTATATACTCTGCCCTTTGAACTGACTCATATACAAATGGTGATACAACCCGCGTTGTGCAAGCAACTCGGCATGGTTGCCTTGTTCGACAATCTCGCCGCCGTTGATGACCAACACCTGATTGGCGTCACGGATAGTACTCAAACGATGCGCAATCACAAAGCTCGTGCGCCCTTCCATCAGGCGCAACAACGCACGCTGGATGCGCACTTCGGTGCGGGTGTCGATACTGCTCGTCGCCTCGTCGAGAATCAAAATCCGCGGATCGGCCAAAATCGCACGCGCAATCGCCAACAACTGGCGCTGACCTTGGCTCAAATTGCTGGCGCGTTCCGACAGTTTCGTGGCGTATCCATGGGGCAACAACCGAATAAAGTGATCAGCATCGGCCATTTCTGCAGCGCGGATACATTCTTCGTCACTGGCATCGAGCCGACCAAAGCGAATGTTTTCGAGGACAGTATCTGCAAACATAAAGGTATCTTGTAATACCAAGCCCAGCTGACTACGCAAACTCGATTTGGGAATATCTTGAATATCGATGCCGTCGATATGAATGCTCCCGCCACTGATTTCATAAAAACGACTCAACAAGTTGATGATGGTAGTTTTGCCTGCACCTGTCGGTCCAACCAAGGCAAACATCTCGCCCGGCTTGGCCACCAGCGACATGTTTTTGATAATCGGCGTCCCTGGATCATAGGCAAACTGCACACCCGCAAAGGCCACATGTCCACGGAGCACAATCGGAGTCGCAGTCGGCACGGCTACATCGACTTCGGCAGGGGTATCGATGATTTCAAAGACGCGTTCTGCACCAGCCAGCGCTCCTTGGATAGCGTTGTACATGTTGGCGATTTGCCGAAGCGGATTGATAAAGTTTTGCGCATAGATGATAAAGGTAGCAATTACCCCTACCGTCACCAACCCACGCAACGCCAACCAGCCACCGAGACCAGCCAACACGATGATAAAGAAATTTCCCAACACACTGGTCAGCGGCATCAGCAGTAGTGCGTAGTTGTTGGCAGTGACGCCGGCAGTGTACGTGGCTTGGTTTTGCTGGCGAAAGGTTGCCAGCACGGATTCATTGCGACCAAAGGCCTTGACTACTTTTTGGCCGCTAATTGCCTCTTCCATCACGGCATTCAGGTCACCCATGCTCCGCTGTAAATCACGAAAGCCACGTCGTGTATACGTAGCCACAAAGCGGGTAAACCAAAACATGATTGGTACCACCAGCAACGCTGACAATGCCAACCACAAATCAAGCGCAAACATCGCCACCAAAATACCAACCAACGACAATGCGCTGGCAATCAGCGACGTCACGTTCTGTGATACCGCCTGATTGATGGCATCGATGTCGTTGGTCAGGCGACTCATCAGTTGGCCTGCGGGATTTCGATCAAAAAACTGCATCGGTAAGCGCTGCAGATGCGTAAACAAGTCCTGCCGCAACATTTGTAGAGCCCGTTGTGATACGCTGGCCATCACGCGTCCCGCCCACACCTGAAAGATGTTGTTGCACAAGTAGCTGACTAGCATTAATCCTGCAATATAGGGGAGTTCGGCAACACGATGCGGAATAATGTATTTGTCGATTGCCATACCGATCAGATAGGGACCGAGCAAACCCAACAAAGTATAGATAACGACCAGTACTAATGCACCAATCAACCCCCTACGAAACGGGAGTAGATACGCCACCAAGCGCCGTAACGCGGTGCGGGCATCGATGGCTTTTTCGATACGCCCAATCGCCATCGGATGCCGACCTTGCATGGTGGCACGGGCACTTGTGTGTACGTCTCGTTGTGGCGAAGAATGCGTCATTGTTGCTATCCATTTCCATCGTTACACATACGTAATATCTTATTCCCGACCAGCCAACCCATTTTCCTTGACACCATCACCGAGCTGGCTGGCATAAATTTCTTGGTAAATCTCACTCTGTTGCATCAGCTCGCGGTGTGTTCCCTCGGCTACGATCCGCCCTTGGTCAAGCACAATGATTTTGTCTGCGTTGAGCACCGTGCTAATGCGTTGCGCCACGATGAGTGTGGTTTGCTGATGTGCCATGGCTGCCAGCGCCGCTTGGATGTGTGTTTCAGTTTCTACATCCACTGCACTCGTGCTGTCGTCGAGAATTAAAATACGCGGCTGCGTCAAAAGAGCGCGGGCAATCGCAATGCGCTGTTTTTGACCACCCGACAGATTGACACCGCGCTCTTCGATGTGGGTATCGTATCCATTCGGCAGTTTGGTCACAAAATCATGCGCCTGGGCTGCCTGGGCAGCAGCGACGATGGCTTCTTCGCTGGCATTTGGCGCACCATAGCTGATGTTTTCTCGCACCGTACCCGAAAACAAAATCGTTTCTTGCGGTACAATCGCGATCTGTTGCAACAATGATATATGTGCTACGTCACGCACATCGACACCGTCGATCCGTACGCTCCCCGCTGTGACATCATAAAAACGCGGCACGAGATGCACCAGCGATGTTTTGCCGGCACCAGTCGCCCCCAAAATCGCCACCGTTTGGCCGGGCGCTATCGTCAAATCAATGCCATCAAGCACTGCCTCCGCATTTTCGAGATTATACACAAAGCGTACTTGAGTGAACTCGATCTGCCCCGCGGTCTGTATCGCCAAGGGCGGCGCATCCGTACGATTCGTGACCGAGGGCTGCGTATCAAAGACTTCGTTGACACGACGTGCCGATGCAACCCCACTTGCCCAAGTATTCGACAGCATGGTCATCATCACGAGTGGAGTCATGGTGGTCAGCAGATAGTTGGTAAAGGCGATAATCTGCCCAACCGTCATTTCTGCGCGTGACACACTCAATCCACCCGACCAGATGACCAGTACCATGCCAATATTGATACAAATGGTCAAAATAGGCATCATCAATGCCATAAACTGCATGACTGAGATCGATGTATCTGCGAAATCTTCATTGGTGGTCAGAAATCGCTCTGCCTGTGCATCTGCCCGCACAAAAGCCTTGATGAGGCGTGCGCCAGCGACATTTTCTTGCAATACCGTATTGAGAATATCGAGTTTCTGTTGCATCGTACGGTAGAATGGCTCCATGCGCGACACAAAAAACACGATAATCACGCCCGTTACCAACAGCAGTGGCAAAAGTTGCAACGCCAATGCTTGACTGGTGCTAAACATCAAAATCAGGCTACCAATCATCATCATCGGTGCGCGGGTACCGATGCGCAGGTTAATCTGAAAGTAGCGCTGTACTGCCGCCGTGTCGCTGGTGAGTCGCACCAACAACTGCCCGGTGCGCATGCGATCGAGGTCAGCAAACGACAAAGACTGGATTTTGGTGAACAATGCCTCACGCAGGTCGCGGGCCACCCCTTCACCGACCTGAATCGACGTCAAATTGTTGCCAACCGCAACAAGCACACTCGCCAGCGAAATCCCCACCATGATGAGTCCGGTTTGTACCACCACGTCTTGGTTGTGATTGGCAATGCCTACGTCTATGATGTATTCAATTAAACGAGGAATCGCCAAATCGAGAAACACCAATGCCGTCAACAACAGAAAGGCCACCACCGCCGACTTCCAATACGGCTTAGCAAAACGCACCAGCGCATAAATATCCTGCATGTCCGTTACTTCCTCGTATTCCTAAGATTATCAACAATGTCCAAAGTATACTCTTTATGTTGATTGATCGTTGACGTCCATGAAAAACGTCGCCACGACATGCGTGCGTAAGTCCGCATCAGCAAAGGAGTTTTCATGGACGCCACTTGGATGACAACAACTTTTGTATTGATCGATACTACCACTAGATGAGCAATCAACGTATATACATGTCGCGACAAAAAAGCACCGTCCGACCAGAGGACAGTGCTTTTTGATGCAGTTATTGCAATAATCGAAATGTACCGGTATCAAGAAAATACCGGAGCCGGAGCTCCATACGTCGACAAAATTCCGGCACAAACGCCTGTTCTTCATGGCTTTGCAACACGATTAAATCATTGAGCAACACAATCCCACGTGCCATCAACAACGCCTCAAATTCCGCACTACTGACGGCTGGGATTGCATTTACACTGCGGTACCCAGCCAACACCTGCTCCTCAGCACCCTCGATGTCACGCAGGTAATAACAAGTAATCGCAAGATCTTGGATTGGCCAGCCCATACCGGCATCGTCAAAATCAAAAACGCCTAGTTGCCCTGCATGCCACATCAGATTGTAACCATGCAGGTCCGCATGAATCGGCTGGACGACAAAACGTTGACCGAGTGCGACAAACACTGGCGCAATAACAGCCGTCACTTCAGCCAACAATTGACGAAGCGCTGGTGTTAATCGTTCATCATCACGCTGGGCAATATTGTCCGTGCTACTCTGATTGCTAGTCTAGCGGTGATTTGACACACTCAACGCACAAAGTGATGCG
>JBBAWW010000146.1:0-5273 GCA_040397035.1 Roseiflexaceae bacterium
TGCGTCTCCACCATGCAACGCATGGTATAAAGTATAAAGTAGAGACGCAGTGGAGACGCAGCCTGCTGCATCGTACTGCGTCTCCACCATGCAACGCATGGTGATAGGAAGTATAATACCCCTATGAATAAAACACTTCGTCCCGAAATCATGAGCCCGGCTGGATATTGGCCCCAACTCGACGCCGCCATTGAAGCAGGCGCCGATGCGGTGTACTTTGGGTTAACCCACTTTACGGCTCGTGCCAAAGTGGGATTTACCCTCGAAGAGCTCCCCAACGTGATGCAAACCTTGCACCGGCGTGGTGTGCGGGGCTATGTGACCTTTAATACACTAATATTTGGGCATGAGTTGGCCGAAGCGAGTCGTGCCATTGCCGCGATTGCCGCCGCGGGTGTCGATGCCATTATCGTGCAAGACATTGGCATGGCTAAACTCGCCAAACAAATCGCTCCCACCCTCGAGGTGCATGGCAGCACACAGATGAGCATCACCAATGCCGCAGGGGTGGAATTTGCCCGCCGCCTCGGGATTAACCGCGTCGTGTTGGCGCGTGAATTATCACTGGAAGAAATCAGCGCCATCAAAGCCCAAACGGATGTCGAACTCGAAATGTTTGTGCATGGGGCGTTGTGCGTGTCGTACTCGGGGCAATGCTTTTCGTCGGAAGCCTGGGGTGGGCGCAGTGCCAACCGTGGCCAGTGTGCCCAAGCCTGTCGCTTGCCCTACGAATTAATGGTTGATGGTGTAGAAACGCCCCTCGGTGATGCGCGTTATTTGCTGTCACCGGGTGATTTGATGGCGATTGACCTCGTGCCGCAAATTGTCACAATGGGCATTTCTTCGCTGAAAATTGAAGGGCGCTACAAAGATGCCGATTATGTGGCACTGACGACGCGCGCCTATCGGGCGGCTGTCGATGCGGCCATGGCGGGGTTGACCGCGCCGGTCCCGCAAAGCGAAAAACTCCTGCTCGAGCAGGTCTATTCACGTGGCCTCGCACCGTCGTTTGTGAGTGGCACCAACCACCAAACAGTCGTGAGTGGCCGTGCCCCGCGCCACCGCGGCGTGTTGGTAGGGCATGTGGCCGCCATCCATGGTAAGCAGATCGTCATCACCCCCAATGACGTGCCACTCAAACTAGGCGATGGCTTGGTGTTTGATGCCGCCGATTGGCGCAGTCCCGAACAAGCCGAAGAAGGCGGGCGGATTTTTGCCATCGACAATCTCCCTGATGGTCGCCAACGACTGACGTTTGGGCGAGTTGCGATTGCACCCGAACGGATTCGCGCGGGGGATTGGGTGTGGCGCTCGCACGACGTCGATGTCGCCAAACAAGTCAAACCGTACCTCGAGCCAGCCCAACCCGTTGCCCGTCAGCTCGTACAAATTTTAATCGAAACCATGCCCGACCAGCCGTTACGTCTGATGTGGCGCCTCGTCAATCATCCAGAGGTACAAGTGGTGATTGAGGCTCCGGTGGCTGAACCTGGTGCGCGCCCGTTGACCCACGATATCTTGGTACAGCAACTTGGGCGCCTCGGCAGTAGCGTCTACCAACTCCACCACATTCAGTACCATGGCGATGCGCCAATTTGTATGCCAATTTCGGCACTCAATCAGCTCCGCCGCGAAGCAGTCGCCCAACTCGAAGTGGTACAAGCTGCAGTGACCGTCCATGCCACCAACGACCCGCTCGATCAGCTCGAGATGGCACAGGCCCATGTACAGAACCACCATAACCCAACCATGACGCCCCAATTGCATGTGATGGTACGCAATGCCTGGCAATTACCGGCAGCCATTGCGGCCCGTCCTGCCAGTATTACGCTCGATTACCTCGAACTGTATGGCCTCAAAACGGCCGTCGATCAGGTCAAATCAGCGGAACTCGTCGTGCAAGTGGCTAGTCCGCGGGTGATTAAGCCAGGTGAAGAACGAATTATTGACTTTTTGGCCAAGCTCAATTGCCCGATTGTGGTGCGGGGTGCAGGGACGATGGCACAATTACAAGCGGCAGGGGTAACGGATTTAATCGGTGATTTCAGCCTCAATGCCGCCAATGTATTGTCGGCGCAGTTGTTACTCGATGCCGGCATTCAGCGCCTCGCCCCGACCCACGATTGTAATGCCATGCAAATCGCCGACATGGTGACACAGCTGGGCAATCAATCGATTGAAATCATTGCCTATCATCATTTGCCGGTATTCCATACCGAGCATTGTGTCTTTTGTCGCTTTTTGTCGACGGGAACGAGCTACAAAGACTGTGGTCGCCCCTGTGAATCTCATCAAGTGGCGTTGCGTGATCGCAATGGTCGTGAGCACCCCGTCATCGCCGATGTGGGTTGTCGCAATACGGTGTTTGGTGCCGAAGCCCAAGAAGGCAGTAAACATATGCCGGCGTGGCTTAGTGCGGGCGTCCGCCATGTGCGACTCGAATTCGTCCATGAAAGTGCCGCTCAAGTCACCCAAATTATCGCGTTGTACCAACAAGGACTACGGGGCACCATGGAGTGGTCTGATATCGCTAAAGCGGTGCGCATGAGTGCTCCTACCGGGGTGACCGAAGGAAGCTTTTTTGTGCCAGATGATTATTTGGTTATTCCACTGCGCTAGCGCTCCTGTCCAAATCAGCAAAAGTGGAGATGCGTATAATGTGGGGCAGTGATGCCCCACATGGTGTATGGTGCACAAAGACATACCATGTGCGATTGTGTATCTATTGCCGCAGGTGTTGTATCGTTACCTTGCCATCACCTTGTGGTGAAATTAGGGTATAGTAATTGCGTATGACACAACGAGAAATACGATGCCAGTGAATTCACCCAATGCACCTAACCAGACATCAGATACTGACTTGTTGGGAGTATTATTAGCCAAACGAAATACCGAAGGGTTGACTTTTGGTCATCACCGCCTATTGCTGTCAGAGGTTGTCCGTGAAGTTGCCGAAAACATTGGCGTGCGGCGGGCTGGTTCAATGGGTGAGCTCCGGACGGCGGCGTACATGTCGAGTATTTGGCGAAAAGCAGGTTTATTGACCTGGACGGATTCGTTTGATGCCCAAATCCAAACTATTGCAACGACGATGTTTTTGGCATTATTCAGTGTTGCCGCAAATGTGGTGGTGGTTTTTTCACTTACGAGTGCACTGGTAATTGTTGGTATATTGTTGGTGCTGGCATTGTGGATACAATATCGTGATATGCCATTGATTGTTGGGAAGCGGATGAATATTCCCAATGTGATTGCGATCCGCAAATCACCCCAAGCGCCGCGGCGGCGGGTGGTGATGATTGCCCCACTCGACACCAGCGCAGTGGTTGATCGATTTAATCGGCCGTGGCACCATGTGGTGGTTATTGCCGTGCAAGGGGCGTTATTACTCGTGACGCTGCTTGACCCCGTACCACTTGTAAATTTATTACCACTGGCTCAATTGCAATTCGGCTGGCTGTTATGGGTTTGTAGCGGGTACTTGGTGGTGGCTGCGATTATCGAGTCTTATGCCCAACGACGGCGCGTGACATGGGGCGCAGTCAGCCATGCGGGGGCGTTGGCTGCCACGGCACGGATTGTTGATGAACTTGATGGATTGCGCCATACCGAAGTATGGGGAGTATCGACGGGTGCGTCGCAAACATATGCGGGCATTGATGATTTGATTCAGCGCTATCCGTTTGATCCACAAACGACTTTTTTTGTGGTGCTATCAGGGATTGGGCGTGGCACATTGTGTTATACCATTCCGACGGGGAATGTGGGTGGTGTGACGGATCCATTATTGTTGGAATTGGCCACAGAAGTGCGCAAGACAGCGGGTGTGGATGCCCGTGTGAGTCGTAACCCGAGTGTGATCCGCCCATTGCTCAAGCGGAATTTTCGTGCGATTGAATTTACCTGCCTCGATGAACAAGGCTATGTGCCGTTGCAAGGATTGCCGAGTGATACCGTCGAGGCGATGAGTCTGCCGGTGGTCGAGCGTGCCGTGCGCGCCGTAGTGATGATGGTACGTGCCCTCGATGCCTTGAATTGATACTGAATTGGATTGGTGAGGAATCAATGAATACTGCAATCTTGACATGGTTACAACGGCTCGTGCAAACCCCTAGTGTCACCCCTAACCACGCTGGCTCCAAAGCGCTCACTCCTGGCGAGGGCGCCATGACCACCGTGGTGGCGCAGGCTTTTCAAACACTCGAAGCTGATGAAATAATCTATGATCCGGTGTTGCCCAAACGCGATAATGTGTATGGCATCTGGTATGGCGAATCCCCCGAGGTGTTGTTACTCGATGTCCATATGGATACTGTGGGTGTCGAGCAGATGACCATCGACCCCTTTGCTGGCGAGATTCGTGATGGGCGTCTGTATGGCCGAGGCGCCGTCGACACCAAAGCCAGCCTCGCTATTGCCCTTGGTCTGCTCGAGTCGCATATTGCGAGTGGTACAAAACTCCCCTATACCATTATGATTGCCGCTAGTGTCGACGAAGAAGAAGGTGGGTTTGGGGCTGCCGCCCTGGCACGCTGGGTCAAACAACGCCAATGGCGCCCCTTGCAAATGATTGTGGCCGAGCCCACCGAATGCCGCCCTGTTTATGGCCACAAAGGCCTAGTGCGTCAATTTATTACCGTCCATGGCGAAGCCGCCCACACTGCCCAACCCCATTTAGGCAAAAATGCTATTAGCGCCATGGCTCAAGTGATTTTGGCACTCGATGCAGAGCATCAGCGCCTGCAACAGCTCCCCGCCACTGGGTTGGGACATGGCACCTTGACGGTGTCGCTCATTAACGGGGGGCGCGGGCTCAATATTGTGCCCGATGCCTGCCAGATTGGTATCGATCGACGCGTCATTGATGGTGAAGTGGTTGACGACGTGGCGGCAGCGATTATTGCCTTGGTCGAAGCCGCCAGCCCGTTACCCGTGACGGTCACCCCAGCCACCTATGGTGATGCCTTTTATCAAGATCCCAACCACCCGTGGGTACAGACCGTTGCGGATTTTCATCACACCACCGCCACCAGTGCACCCTATGGCACCAACGCCTATGCCTACGGTGATTTGGCCGATTGTTGTGTGGTGTATGGCCCGGGCTCGATTGCCCAAGCCCACACTGCCGACGAATGGATTGCTCTCAGCGAAATCGACCGCGCCGCGGATTTTTATCGTCATTGGTGGGGACTGCACGCATAAGTCCCCCCCGTTTTTTGTATACAAAGGAGTAGCGTAATGGGAACGACTTCAATTCATACCCACGGCTGTCG
>JBBAWW010000147.1:0-2095 GCA_040397035.1 Roseiflexaceae bacterium
GCAACCGGCATGGAATGACGCTAGGGGTGAGGTGTTTTGGCGTAGGTATTGTATATGGTTGTGAAAAACATCGAGGCGACGGCGATGGTGAATAGGTGACATGCCAATTACCGTTGTCGCAGTAACCATGCGCAAAGATTGAAGTTTGATTAAAATGCGCAACAATCACTCTTTTTGGCACAATAGCGGTAAATTCACCTGTCATTCATGGTATAACGTGAAGGAATAGATTAGTGAACAAAACAAGGAATATTGATGTACGATCTCAAATCGGTAAAACTTCCTCGTTTGCGTGGCGTACCACTCAAATTATTGCGTTTTTTGCTCGAAAACCCGCACACCCGGCGATTGCTCGCACCGGGATTACTCACGAGTGCCGGTGTCACCGCCTATCGCCAGCAAATAGATAGTAGCGTGCCTTTAGCGGAACCTGATATGCACAGTAGCTGGTCGGCCGCACGGGTTGCCGAACCCCACACCGTCAACATGGCAACGCGGGCAGTGGTGTCGCCGTGGGCATCGATAAATGATTTACACAACGCGTTCCGCGCCGGCACCATGACACCCCTCGCCGTTGCCGAAGCCGCTATTGCCCGACGCAATCATCCTGACTATCAATTACTCAATGCATTTATTGCCAATGATGATAGCGCGTTGCTTCGTGATGCCGCGGCGGCCACGGCCCGCTATGCCGCAGGCCAACCATTGGGACTACTTGATGGGATTCCGGTATCAATCAAAGATGAATTTTCGGTAGCCAATTACCGCACCGGTGGCGGTACGTCGTTCCTCGGCGCAACACCGGCCAGCGCCGATGCCACGCCAGTAGCCCGCTTGCGTGCGGCTGGGGCACTCATCATTGGCAAGGGGCAAATGCACGAAATCGGCCTTGGGGTGGTTGGCACTAGCCGGGCCCACGGTCCCGCCCGTAACCCCTACCAGACCAATCATACCGCTGGGGGAAGCTCGGGTGGTGGCGCATCTGCCACCGCCAGCGGACTCGCATTGATTGCGCTTGGTGCGGATGGCGGTGGCTCAATCCGCATCCCAGCAGCGTTTTGTGGGATGGTGGGGCTCAAAGCCACCTATGGACGAATATCGTCACACGGCAGTGCAGGGGTCGTCTGGAGCATGTCGCATCCCGGACCGATTGCCCCCTACCCTACCGAAATCGCCAGCGCCTACGTCTGCATGGCAGGCAGTGATCCTGCCGACCCCGCCACGCATAACCAACCCCTGCCGGTGGCGCCAAACTTGGAGCGACGGGATTTACGGGGTATGACGATTGGCTATATGCCGGCATGGTTTGAACATGCCGATACCGAGATCGTTTCGCACTGTCGCAGTATGTTGCACTATTATCGCTCTGCCGGCGCTGAATTACGCGAAATCACCGTGCCCGGGCTCGAAGCGGCGCGTGTGGCCCACACCATCATCATTACCAGCGAAATGCTCAATGGGCTCGGCAACCAGCTCACCCAGAATAGACATCGCTTAAGCGACGAAACACGCTTATCACTTGCATTGTCACGTGAATTCACTGCCGCAGATATTGCACACGCCCAACGCACCCGGGCAAGCTTCACTGCAACACTCCGCCAATTATTTACGACCGTCGATATGATTGCCACGCCGACTGCCGGGCTCGTTGCCCCTGTGATTGATGCGGCGACAATACACCAAGGAATGAGTGATCTCAGTAGCACCTTCGAAATCATGCGCTTTGCCTTTGCCGCCAATTTGAGTGGCTTACCATCGATTAGCATCCCTGCTGGCTATACCAAAGCAGGATTGCCAGTGGGATTCCAATTAATGGCCCGCCCATGGAAAGAAGCACTCCTCATTGAAGCAGCCCAAGTCGCCGAACAATGGCGGGTGAGCATCCAACCCAAAATCCACCTCGGCTAACGACAGCATCTCGTCATGCCATACCCCATTCCCGCCGTAGCAATTTCCTCCAGCAGCTGTACTCCTAGGCGATACGTAGCGTGCACTTGTTCAATGTTGCAAGCACCGGAGAACTGGAAATTGCGCGGGGGTATGTTGGTGTTTTTTTGCCGCCAAATATCGTTCAAAAATATTTGAATTACTTTTC
>JBBAWW010000147.1:2195-5073 GCA_040397035.1 Roseiflexaceae bacterium
ATGGCCAAAAATCACACGGAGCTGGCGAGCGGGGTATGGTGCCTTTTTTTGTCGCCAAATATCGTTCAAAAAAGTTTGAATTACTTTTCATGGCCAAAAATCACACGGAGCTGGCGAGCGGGGTATGGTGCCTTTTTTTGTCGCTAAATATCATTCAAAATTATTTGAATTACTTTTCATGGCCAAAAAACAGCAACCGAGGAGCAGAGTATAGTACCTTTTTTTGTCGCCAAATATCGTTCAAAAATATTTGAATTACTTTTCATGGCAAAAAACAGCAACGGGAGGAAGCGTAGGATTGCGCGTTGGGTTCCATAAAATAGTCATCCCATCTGAGGCAACCCAAACTGGCGAACAATGGTGTGGTCGTATCCCAGCAAAAATATTTCTCGTCTAATCTACCGTGTCAATAACAAGCTCCCCCGCCATGCGCGACACATAGTGGGGGAGCTTGTGGGATTTACCATCGATTACGAGGTTTGAGTATCAAACAACGTACTGACATCACGAGCCCGTTGCTTGAGGGAATCAGCCAACCACTTCTGCAACTCGGGATGTTCGAATTTCCCATTCGTAGCAATTTGATCGATCTTTAAATCGTGGTGTTGCATCAATTGGCGTAATTCAACGACGGTACCACTAGCACTTGGGGCCGTCGGAATCGTTTCGTTGGGGTACCAGGTTTTGAGCCAATTGCTGATGGTGGCAATATCCGTGGCCCGGCTAGCGGCAATCGCTTTGGCGGTGGGATTACTTGCCCCCAAGGCACTTGCCAAGGCTTGCTCTTGTTGGAGCATATGCAGGGTGTGTTGCAATACTCGGGCATCGGCAGTAGTGACTTGGCCACCAGATTGCAGCATACCACCACGGCCACCATCCATCTTACCGCCTTGACCACGGCCCCCGTGACGACCCATCATCTGACCGCCATGGCCGCCGTGACGACCCATCATCTGGCCACCACGTCCTGCAGGCAAGCTAATCACCCCAGTGGCATTGGCAACAAACAAGCCACCCATCGTCAATGCGCCGATCGTAAGCAACGTCGCGCCAGTAATTCCAATCGTGCGGACCCAATCACGTTTCGTGTTTGTCATGATATTATGCTCCTACCTTTGTATCAGTTACTTCAGCTACGGGTGCGGCGACGGCGAGTTCGGCGGTTGGGGTTACCATGGCTGGGGCGAGGGCGGGGACACTTTGTGGTGGGCGGGGAGTGCGGAAGCGTTCGAACAAGCGTACGCCAGCCCAAATCACCACCAACAATATGCCGATCTGCAGTACGATACGTGCCACCATCAATACAATTCCAACAATCATCACAGTAGTCATTCAAGACCTCCTTTAATCTCTTCCCGACATTCACACTATAGTCCTGCGATATGAGAATCTTCCTCTAATTACGTCAAGATTAGACAAAGAAAAATTCACATTCCTCATCTCTTTTTTATTTACAATAGGTGCACGCATCACACAAAGAGAATTCACTATGCGCATACCCGAATACCACCCACTTGCCCATTGCGCCGTACACGCAACACCCCAGCAATGCACCATAGGAGCGCATATTTATCCCGCTGACACCATTATTACCGGGCAACATTGGCAAATTCCCGTGCACACCCTCGCTACGCGCTGGCACGAATTAGTCAATTATTACGGAGCGGGATATCGTGTACCTCTTGCGGGGTTGGTGTTTGACACGACGGCAGAGCTCGATGCACTCGGACATTTTTTGCCGTTAATTCCTCACCTTGAGCCAATCCAACGCCGAGAGTTCCGCACAAAACTCAATGCACTCCTCAGTGATGCCCGACTACAAATTGTGCTCTTTCGCGCCCGTACCGTTATCCCCGCCACATTGAGTATGCGGGCCATTATTGCGGGGCAGTTATTGCTCTGTTTCTGGCGCCGACCCGCTATTCTCGCAGCATTAATTGCCAGCAATCCGCAATTCCATCTCTATACTGACGCCCAGAGTTATGCCCGCGCTGGCGGCGTCGGTGGGGGGTGTTATAGCGTCGAAGATCATCGGATTATGCTCCAGGTCGAACGCCTCTACGAAGGCTTTTTTACGCCCACTCCCAATGTCTGCCCACTATTACACGAGCTCGGGCATATGCTTGATGGCACTGCAATGCGCATGCAAAAAACAACAGTCTGCCGCGGTGAATTACCCGGCATGATTGCCAGTGAATTGACTGATTTTGCAGCAGGCAAGCGCGCCGAATACCACTGCTATCAGGCGTGGTATCACGGGCGACCACCGCGTGATGGCCGGATGCCCCTCGGACATCCGTACGTGTTTCAAACCGATGGCGAATTTTTGGCGGGATATTGGGAAATGTTTTGGCGTAACCCGCACACCATGGCCACAGTCAGTCCCCAGCTTTTTGCGGCGTGGTGTGCCTATACGGGCAGCGACCCGCGCCAATTCGTCGGCGCAGATTATATGGGGTATGTCCGTGGCAACAGAGAATTTTATCAAAGCGGGGAACGGCCGTGGCCCAGTGCGATCCAGTTTCATGTCACAATGAATAATTGAAAATGGATAATACAGTATGCCCTGTGCACGCAATTGGCATCTCGCATAGGCCTACATTTATCGTATAGCAAACCACGGAGATTCCACCACCATGGTCATGGAATGACGTTGCGTGTAGGCTACCTCTCCGCGCCCTCCGCGTCTCCGCGTGAGCCACAGCCCATCTGGCAATGAACACCATTCATCGGCGCACATCAATCAACAACCCGCCGCTGCGTCCTCTGCGTGCCCGGTGCGAGACAAATAAATGCAAAATTGAGTATACAGAGAGTCTCCGCGCCCTCCGCGTCTCCGCGTGAGCCACAAGTACATCTGGCAATGAACACCATTCAT
>JBBAWW010000148.1:0-4763 GCA_040397035.1 Roseiflexaceae bacterium
CGAGCCGCAGCACGCTGCGTCGTACTGCGTCTCCACCATGCAACGCATGGTGATAGGAAGTAGGAAGCATGAAGTAGGAAGTGTGAAATTGTAGAGACGCAGTCGAGCCGCAGCACGCTGCGTCGTACTGCGTCTCCACCATGCAACGTATGGTGATAGGAATATCCAATTTTGTCACGAAATATCCAAATTGTTTGGCGTATTTTGGATATTCTGTACTTGACCATGTTTTGAAATACGTGCTATAGTCAAGTGTGACATGTAATATGCGGCGTGCATCCCCGTTTGTGGGAGGAGTTAGGCTAATGGTTAATCAATTGCGTTTGGTGATCGCCGATGATGAATCAATTATACGGATGAATCTACGCGAGACCTTAGTGGGTCTCGGTTATTTGGTTGTTGGTGATGCGGGTGATGGCTTGAGTGCCATTCATTTGGCCCGTGAATTGCGTCCTGATTTGGTCATCATGGACATCAAAATGCCCAAGCTTGATGGCATCCAGGCCGCCAAAGTATTGACCGAAGAAAAAATCGCTCCGGTATTGTTGCTGACGGCCTATTCGGATCGTGAATTGGTCGATCGTGCCCGCGACGCTGGCGTGGTCAACTATATCGTCAAGCCCTTCCGCGAGGCTGAATTGTTGCCCGCCATCGAAATCGCCTTGGCGCGCTTTGCCGAATTCACCACCATCAACAAAGAACTGGGCGACCTCAAAGACACCATGGAAACGCGCAAATTGGTCGAGCGCGCCAAAGGGGTGTTGATGGATACCCAAGGCCTCAAAGAACAAGATGCCTTCCGCAAGATTCAACAATTATCGATGAACACGCGCAAATCAATGCGCGAAATCGCCCAAGCGATTTTGTTGACGGCTCAAATCGACAAATAATCGATGGCTGATATACACGGTGATTCCCAACCAACGCGGCAACGACGCCTTTTGCAAGGCGCGTTGCCGCATGTTGTTACCGCCATGGTGACCTTGCTGCTGGCGTGGTTTGTGGTGCCCCGTGACCGCGTGGTGGTGTTGCAAACTCCGAGCAAGGCGACCCCGATGGCCGGCACTGTCGCCACCGCCCTACCCGCCGCCACGGCGACCTTTACGTCACCGTTGGTACGTGATATTTCGCGCCAAGAAATCCTCGACGTCAAAGCCGATACCGCCGCCTTGTGGAGCGCCGTCTATTTGACGCGGGCCTTGGCGCATGCCAGTGATGCCGAAGCGGCCTTGGCGCGCAACGACATGACCGGGACGGCGCAAATGCTCTTGTTGATGGACGATGCACTGCAACGAGCCGCCGTGACGGCAACCAGTGCAGTGCGTGATCCGATCGAACAAATCCGCCGCGATATCGTGGCGGTGCGCCAAGATTTGTATGTGCGCCCCAATGGCCTCGATGTGCGCATCAAGCGCGTGCGGCAATCATTACTGACGCTGATTGCCAATCCGACGCTTAACTAGTCCAATCGATGTCGTGCAAGCGCGTCAAGCGCTCGCCGGCCGCCTGCAAGGTGCTGGCTTTTTTGGCGAAACAGAAGCGGGCCAAGGCTGGTGCCCCCGGTGCCAAATAAAAGGCTGGGATGGGGATGGCCGCCACGCCGAGCTCGCTGGTCAAGCGCCGACAAAAGACCCGTACATCGCTGACGCCCAGGGGAGCCACGTCGACGCTGACAAAGTAGGATCCTTCGGCGTCGATCAGTGGTAAGCCGGTGGCGCGCAAGATAGCGTTGAGTTGGATGCGGCGGGCGCTGTATTCGCTGACGAGTTGGTCGTAGTAGCCGTTGTGGCGCGCTTCGGTCAGTGCCACCGCTGAGGCCTGTTGCATGGGGGTGGAGGTGGCAAAGGTGACCCATTGGTGGGTGGCGCGCACGGCGCTGATGAGATTGGCGGGCGCCACACACCAGCCGATTTTCCATCCCGTCACACTAAAGGTTTTGCCGATGCTGTTGACGGTCAAGGTGCGCTCCCACATGCCAGGCAGGCTACCGAAGTGGATGTGCTGGTGCTGGTCATAGACCAGCCGGTCGTAGACTTCATCGACCACGGCGATGACATCGTAGGTCTGGCAGAGTTCTGCTATGTGCTGTAATTCGCTGGCACTAAATACTTTGCCGGTGGGGTTGTGAGGGGTGTTGAGCAACAGCAATTTGGGGCGTTGCGCAAAGGCGGCCTCGAGTGCTGCGTCGTCATAATGCCAGCCGCTGTGCTGGGCGTCGGGTGGGTAGAGGCGTACGGGGATGGCGTGACCACCGGCCATGATGACATCGGGTTGGTAGGCGTCGTAGGCCGGCTCAAACATCACCACGCCGTCGCCCGGATTGACGAAGGCCAGCATGATGTTGCACAGTACTTCGGTGGCGCCGCTGGAAATGCTGACCTCGGCCAGCGGATCGATTTCGCGCCCGGTCCGGTCCACCCAGGTGGCCGCAATCGCTTGGCGTAGGCTGGGTAAGCCGGGCATGGGGGCATATTGATTGAGGTCGGCTTGGACGGCGGCCACGGCGGCGTTTTTGACAAAGTCAGGACCCGCAAAGTCGGGGAAGCCTTGGCCGAGGTTCACCGCGTTGTGGGCTAACGCCAAGGCGCTCATTTCGGTGAAAATAGTGGTGCCAAAACTGGCAATACGCTGGGCAGTTGCAGGATGCGTCATTGGTGTTCTCGTGTTGGATGGATTCCTGGCTATTATACCGTGACTAACGGCTAGCGATAACGTGTGGCAAAAAGGAGTCAAGTATGTGTGGAATTGTAGGCTATGTCGGGCCGCGTGAGGCTGCTCCTTTGATCGTTGCTGGGTTGGCGCGCTTGGAATATCGCGGCTATGATTCGGCTGGGATTGCCGTCGACAACGCCGGCACCCTCGACATCCGTCGCAGTGTGGGCAAGTTGTCTGGGCTCACCAATGTGCTGGCCAGCGCCCCTGTGCATGGTCATATGGGCATCGGGCATACCCGTTGGGCCACCCATGGCGATGTCACTGAACAAAACGCCCACCCTCACCGTGATGCCAGTGGCCGGGTGGTGGTCATCCAAAACGGCATTGTCGAAAATTATCTCGAATTAAAACAGACCCTGATCGCCAGTGGCCATCAATTTGTGTCCCAAACCGACACCGAAGTAATCGCCCACTTGCTGGGCAATTACTACCGCGCCTGTGGGTCATTGGTCGACGCGCTGCGCCAGACCGCCGCCCTGCTCAAAGGGGGCAATGCGATTGTGGCACTGAGCATCGACCAACCCGGCACGTTGGTGGCCACCCGCATCGGGCATGCCGGCGGCGTGGTGATTGGCGTGGGCGACGACGAAATGTTTGTGGCGTCGGATGTGCCGGCCATCGTCGACCATACCCGGCGCGTGATTTTTTTGGAAGATGGCGATATCGCCGAAATCACCGCCACCAGCATCCAAATCACCCGCCCCGACGGCAGTGCGGTGGCGCGGGCGGTACAGGCGCTGGCCTGGGATCCGGTATCGATTGAACGCGGCCCCTACAAACACTTCATGCTCAAAGAAATCCACGAGCAACCGCGGGTGTTGACCGATGTGCTTCGTGGTCGGGTCGACCTCGAAGCAGGCACGGTGCGCCTCGACGACGTGACCTTGGATGATGCCGCCCTACGCGACGTGTCGGCGCTGGTGTTGACGGCTTGTGGCACTGCCTGGCATGCGGCCTTGATTGGCAAGTACATGATCGAGCAGATTGCGCGTGTGCCGGTGCAGGTCGATTATGCCTCGGAGTTTCGCTACCGCGAACCGGTGCTCGACGAGCGCATGTTGCTGGTGGCCATCACCCAAAGTGGCGAAACGGCTGATACCTTGGCGGCGATGGAACTGGCGCGCTCGGCGGGGGTTGCCACCATGGCCATCGTCAATGCCGTCGGTAGCCAAGCGACGCGAGTGGCCACGGCCGGCTCGCTGATGCTCCATGCCGGCCCCGAGATTGGCGTGGCCTCGACCAAGGCCTTTACGGCCATGCTGGTAGGGTTGTATCTGCTGGCCTTGCGGGTGGCTCAAGCGCGGGGGACGTTGACCCCTGACACGATGCGCCCGCACATCCGGGCCTTGATGGCGTTGTCGAGCCAAGTGGGTGAGCTACTCAACGACGGCACCGATTATGCGGCCTTGGCCGAATCGTTGCAACACGCCAGTAGTGCGCTCTTTTTGGGGCGCCAGATGTGTTACCCGGTGGCGCTCGAAGGGGCGCTCAAGCTCAAAGAAATCAGTTACATTCATGCCGAAGGTTACCCGGCCGGCGAAATGAAGCATGGCCCGATTGCGTTGATCGACGACCGCCTGCCGGTGGTGTGTATTGCGCCGCAGGATGCGTCGTATGCCAAAATGTTGTCAAATGTGTCGCAGGTCAAAGCGCGCGGTGGGCGGGTGATTGCCATCGCCAGCCAAGGCGATAGCCAGCTGGCCGCACAATCGGAGGCGGTGATTTATATCCCCACCAGCACGCCCTTGCTCACCACCATCCTGGCCGTCATCCCGTTGCAGCTGTTGGCGTATGCCACGGCGGTGCGGCGGGGGGCGGACGTGGACCAACCGCGTAATTTGGCCAAATCGGTGACGGTGGAGTAGCGCCGCAGCCTGCTGCGGCGCTACTTTTACCACCCCGTGAAATGTCGTCGCAGACGGTGCTTCACGGGGTATTTTTTATTTCCACCACGTCCGCAACGCCGGCAATACTTGCTTGCCGATGATGTCGATGGTAGTGCTATCTCGCATGTTTAATCTTTGGGAAAGCATTTAAGTAATATCCTT
>JBBAWW010000149.1:0-1562 GCA_040397035.1 Roseiflexaceae bacterium
TCGTAGCGCCGGAAGGCAAACACCGCTTGATTCATCTGCTCGGTGTTGAATACCTTCAGGCTCACCAATAAATGGAAGTCGTGTACCGACAAACCGGTCACAATCTGGAATAAATCAGGCTCGATTTTGGTGATGACATCCTGAAGCGTGTTCTCGCGGAAGTCGGTCAGGTACATGAACGCCGGGATGCGCGTGGCAAATTTAATCAACTTCTCTTGCACCAATTTGCGCTTGGATTTCATATCCTTTTCGGCATCGGTGAGTTCTGCTTTCTCCTTTGGCGTCATATCCCCGTCTTTGGCTTTCTTTTTGCCTTCTTTGATTGCGTCACTCTTGTTGATAATCGTCTCGAGGATGTTGTCGCCCAGCGCCCGCCAACCTTCGATGCGCTCGACAGCCGCCAGCGCTTCTGGATTATTCAAGATTTTGCTGAGAGTGGCATTGTCGACATTAACCAGCACCGCCGATTCCCACTTGCGGGCCAGCAATGTCGCCGACGTGCCCGCCATGGCGATGTCGAGGATGCCGCCGGCGTCGATTTGGGTCATATTGGCGCCATCATAGGCCAACACCGGCAGGTACGACACCAGGTCGCGCACTGCTTCTTCGGGATTCGATTTCTCGGGGGCCAGCCCAATCCCGTACTCCGACAACTGCCGCAACGCTCGCGTCGGCGCAAAGTCAAAGACATAACAGACCGGCTTGAGGATTTCTTCTTCGTGCGGATTATCGCCGTTGGGATTCTTGACCGACCACGGTGATTGCACCCGGAATGCTGCTTGGAAGTAGGTTTCGGGCGATTTGAGATTGCGGAGCATCAAAATCGCCGACCACTGCGCAACCGTCACCCCGGTGGTCAATTTGCCACACGACAGCGTGATGGTCTTGGTGTCAAAACCGCCCTTGATGGCGGCCCGCACCGGCGGCAACGCATCGAGCCCGATGCCCGCTTTGGTGCCGGCGGCCGAGATGACCGTGTAGGCGTGCCAGTAGGTGTTGTGGCGCTCGCTGAGCAGATTGGCCATGGCATCGCAGGCCGCCACCGTCGGCATAAACCAAAACGAATGTTGCATATAGGGCAGCAGGCGCACATCTGAATACGGGAATGGCGGCCGCGTGCCAGTTTTCAAGGCATCGATGGCACTCGGTAAATACGCCCCCCGGATGATGTCCAACCACTTCTGGACATCGTCTTTGTTGCGAAATTGTGCCAGTGGTCCGATCCCCTTGGCTTCGAAAAACAGATTCAAATCGAATTCATCGAACTCGCCGGCATTGGCCACGGCCACGATTTCATCGGGCATCTGGTAGGTCAGCAGGCGCATCTGTGGCAAGGCACCGTAGGGGTTGTATGCGGTTGGGTGTTGCGTTGCATACTGTGCTTTGGCACGTTGCTCGTCGGTATAGGTCTAGTTGAAAATTTGTTCTTCGATGAATTCACCCGTCGCCAGTGCCTTGAACGGCGTGCCCGACAAGTACAAATAGGCGCGGGTAGTGATGGGCAAAAAGTCTTTTTCTTGCTCCGCCAACTCGCCGATGTCGTTGTTGACCCCCGCCAGAGC
>JBBAWW010000149.1:1662-4665 GCA_040397035.1 Roseiflexaceae bacterium
TACTGCCAGCCGTCGAAGTCGACGTGCGACTCGAGATCGTTTTGCCAGGCATCTTCGACTGCCGGTTTGAAGGTCACCACCAGCACCCGCTTGGCTTTGAGTTTTTTGGCTAGGTGGTAGGCGGTAAAGGTTTTGCCGAAGCGCATTTTGGCGTTCCAGAGGAAGCGGGGGGCGGCGTGCATGTCTTCTTGCCAGATGGAATGGAAGTAGGCATGGGTCTTGGCAACCGCTGCCAACTGCTCGGCCCGTAGCGGGAATGATGCGTGGCGTGGGCTACTTAGGGTGACGCCCGTGCGGAGCTCGGTCAACACGCTTTTGACGTCGGCGATGGTGCACTGCATCCACTCGAGTTGCGGGTTGGCAAAGCCTTTTTTGGCGAGGGCCGCCCGTACGTCGTGGTCACTAAACACGCTGCCGTCGGGGCGCTCGGCGGGCTCGTCGAGTTCGATGGTGTAGTTGGTGATGGCGGCGGTTTTGAGCTGCTCGGTCACCCGTTGTTTGACATCACGGGTGGTCTGGCCCACTTTGAGTAGGCCGGCATGGGCGGCATCGGCGATGGTATAGGCATAAATGCGTGGCCGGGCGGCTGGTTTGGGCGTCAGGATGGTTTCGATGGCGCTAGTCATCGTCGCCTCCTGCGAGTTTCATTTCTTTGATTTGTGACTCGATGAAGGCTTGCTCGTCGGCGGTGATGCCATATTTTTCGTAGAGCATTTCATCCGTCCATGTGCGATCCCAGGTCTGCATGGGGACCCAAGTGTAGGTTGAACGCAAGGCATGTTGGGTGATTTTGCGCAATGAAACGAGGAACCGGAAAAAGCGTGTTTGATAATAACTTGAAACAGAACTGGCTTCTTGTTCGGAATTTAATGGCGAAATAATTAGAAACGATTGGGTACACACAGAAGGAGGTTGTGCCACTATAAGCTTTCCAAGAATTTGATGGGGAACAGATTCTCCTGCGCCATACGCTTCTGGTACAAGTACTTTCCAGCTGTCAATTGCAACTACATTTTTCTGTATTAATTCTCGGTTTATATAACCTATAGCACGTTTGCCACGTTCAATTAAGTGCAGTGGTATTGAATTTTCGGTTGGACTTTTACTCCAGTCTTGAAAATTTGTGGCAATACCAAATGGTGTATCGCCAGATATTAGCGGCAGAATAGAACTTTCGTTTTTTGAGCGTACTTTTTTGAGAATACTAAGTGCACGTTCGTCACGTACAAAAACATCAAATTCACCTAAATCACGATTTAATTGTAGATGTTCGTGACCATTTGCAATCCGAGTGACTTCGCATGTCCCTGTATATGATCCGTTCCATAGAAAATAACAGACGCCACCTTTTATTTGTACACCAGGAAACGCATCACCAGAATCTGGAAAATCAACCAGTGCTTGAATATGTCCTCCCGTGAGCATTTCTTTTCGAAAATCATCTAATCCTCTACCACCTGCTAACCAACGGGACGGAATAACCATCGATAGATATTTTGGATCGAGTTTTATCGCTTGTTCTACAAAAAGATGATAAATCGACGAATCACTCGTACCTCCAGCCCCGCCTTTCATCTGGTACGGCGGGTTCCCAATAATGATGTCGAATTGCATTTTGCCTCCGAACATGCGCCCGATGTGGGTCTTGATATTGTCTGCGTGAATAAAGGCGTAGGCGTAGTTTTCCAGACTTTCGTCGCGATCTAAAATCACCTTTGGCGCACCACAATGCACACATTTGGTATCACCCCACGTATGCTGTAGGCGCTCGTACCAGATGTTGCCGGCGGCGCTGGCAAATGTTTTCACGATGGAGTGGGTGCCGTTGGCGTATTTGGAGCAATACAGACTGCGGCGGGCCAGCAGACTGGTGATGCGGGTGATGGCGATGCCGTACACCTGTGTGGTCAGGATGTGGTCGACACGCGTCTGCAGGTCGGGGATGTGGCTGGCCAGGCCGTCGATCAGGCGGCGCGTGATTTCGCGCAGGAACACCCCTGATTTGGTGCACGGGTCGAGGAATGTCACCGTCGGATCGGCCCAGATGCTGGCGCCGGCGTGGCTGGCGGCCCAGGTCTCGGCGAGGGTGTCGAGCATGCGGTTGGCCAGCTCGGGTGGGGTAAAGACCTCGTCGTTCGACAGGTTGGCGATGCAGCTGAGCACGTCCGGGTTGCGGCCGCGCAGAGTAAAGCGGGCGGTGGTACTCATACGAGCTCCTCGGGTGCTTGGGTGGCCAGTTGGGCGATGGTCTGGGGTGGGTAAGTTTTGTCTGGCGTGAATATCTCGTGCTTGCCGAGATGCGCAAACAAGGTACCCTCGGCGCTATAGGCAGACGATTGGGTGAGCGTGTCATAGCGGAAGTCGCGGCGTTGGTATTTGCCTTTGCCGAGGTAGCCCCATTCGCTGAAGGTAATCGGGCCGCCGTCGTGGGCGCGCATGGTGAGGGCATCACCGTGGACGAGGTTGCACGACAGTACCACCCAGGCGGCGCGGTAGCAGGCATCGCTGGCGGTGAGTTGCAGGTACTCGGCAAAGATGGTCAGTAAATTGGCGCGGCATTCGGCGATATTGTCGGGCAGCAGCTCGATGCCATAGATGCACATCAAGCCGAGTAGGGCGTAGTGCGTGCGTTCAAAGTGGGATGCGCCATACTTGATTTGCACGGCGGCCAGTTTGCGGCGCAGGACTTGGACGAGGAAGTTGCCATCGCCACAGGCTGGCTCGAGGAAGCGCGAGTCGATGCGCTCGCTCTCGGCTTTGACCAGATCGAGCATGGCTTCGACCATCCAGGCCGGGGTGAAGACTTCGCCATGATCGGCGACGCGTTGTTTGGATTTGGTGAGGCTCATGAGCGTCGTCCGTGTGTGTGGTGTGTTGTGTGCATTATAACGTGAGTGCGCCACCCTAGGGTATCCTATGCCGCCCCTTCAGGGCTGGGGCTCTAGGTTCAGCCCTGAAGGGGCGATATGAGCTCGCCCGGGGCAACGCCCCGGGTATTCGATA
>JBBAWW010000150.1:0-4301 GCA_040397035.1 Roseiflexaceae bacterium
ATGAATGAATGAATGAATGAATGAATGAATGAATGAATGAATGAATGAATGTATGCATGCAATGACTGCAATGAATGAAGGGAGGAATGAATGATTGAATGAATGGATGCAATGCATGAATGAATGAGTGAATGCATGATTGAATGGATGCAATGAATTTTGGGCCGAATTTTGGCGGGATTCTTTTTAATCGGGAAGGCCTCTAAATCTGCCTTCCGGCCGGCTTTCGGCTTGCCGAAGGGCCGATTTTTATTTTCCCCGCTTAGAATCCCGCCGAAATCCGGCCCGGAAACCCGATGTTTGGCCCAGAAGCATTATTGCATAACATAGGATGCATGTGAATATTGTTTGACCTTTGGGATACCTGACTTGCGGGCCACCCGGCTTGAAATAAATGCATATGTCTTGGTCGTCCCATGCAAGTTGTGGGAAACCATTGTCGAGATGCCTGTTTTATCGCCGGCTTCCCCGCAGCCCTTATCAGACCGTTAACCATTGGTTCCTCCCAGGCCGTCGTTCCCCAGCATTGCCGTCTCAGAGATGGTGGGCTTCATGGTGTACAGAACTGATCTGGCGGGCAAGGTCTACTTCGGGAGCACTGGCTTGGAAATCGAAGACCGGGAGAGCAACATGAAGTCGCGTCCGGTCTGGTGGTTACGAGGCCACCCCGGCTTGCGGCGTGTTGTGTTGAAGCCGGTGCTGGCACGACGTGTGTCGCTGGAAACAGCTTTGGCTTTGGAGGCCTCTCGCACAGCAGTGGCACCCACCATGGATGTTGGTCTCTGTTTGTGATGTCGAAATCGCGATGTCATGGGTGTGCGTGTTTGTGTGTGCGTGTGGCCGCGTGGCCGTGTGGCTGTTTGGGTGCGTGGCTGTGTCGTTGTACGTGCTCCTCGGCACGCAAGCTCCCCATGACATCGTGATCAAGGCTTTCACGGGTGGAGACATCATCTCTGCCAGGCCTGGGTTGCTCAGCCGACAGTGGTTCGTGGCGGACCTTGGTGCCTCAAGCGGTTGACGAAAGAAGCTCGTCAGCAGCTGCAGCAAGTTGCAGATGCGGTGCAAATGAAGAAGAGCTTGTGCGAAGAGGTTGCGGCCGTTCTTGATGTGGCGAAGCAGTTGAGCAAGGCCAGTGCTTTGGCCAGACACTTAGCAGGAAAGTGTTTCCGATGCGGTGGGTCTTTTGGGGGATGCCATTGCAGAGGTCACCAACGACAGGACATGGGGCTGGCGGCTGGCCTCAAGCGGCGGAGCGGCCGCAGCACGAAGAGCGGCTCGTCGAAAAGTGGTGCCTCTAAACGGAAAAAGAAGGCCTGGCCAGCGACGGACGAGAAGTATAAGCGGCACAAATGGGGGATCGATGCGAAGGAATCCCGCCGCGAGGACAATTTGAAGTACCCTCATCGGTGGAGGAAGTCCTCGTGAATAGGGTTTCTGAGGGTGCCTCGTGCGGCCACCGTGTCCTTAGGCTAATCGCCACGACACACCGGCGGCCCACATATAAGATCCAGTAGGGCTCGGGAGGTGTTCCTGTGGATCTTAGGATTCGGGGGCCTTCTCAAGACAAAACCATTCCCCCGGGGCCGTAAAGCCCACCCTCCTGGGGCCTCGGGGAGGGTCTTCGGTTTTACATGTCGATCTTGCGGTCGCGGCCGCCGCTATAGCCGCCGCGGCACGGCCCCGCCGCTTGGTGGACAATTTGGCCTGGGTGTCCGATGGCTCATTCCGGAATGCGACAGTCGATGCCCTGAGTGCTTCCGGGGCTTGCCGGGGCGAGGTTTGGCCAGAAAGCTTCTTGCTGAACCCCCGAGGTCTTTACTGTTCGGGCCCCTGTGCCCCACATAACGGTGTATATTCGTTGACCTCCCGGGGCCCATGGCTTGCGGGCCCCCGGGCCCCGCGTGGCTGTGCGTATTTTTGGTACCTCCCGGGGTCTCCGTGGGGCACGGGCTCCCTCTCGCACACGGGCCCCAGGCCTTACATACATGTACAGTTGCTGACCGGGGTCCTTGGCCTGCGGGCCCCCGGACCCCACAGGGATGTGCATATTTGTGACCCCCCGGGGTCCCTAGCACACGGGCCCACGGGCTCCGCGTAAATGCCGAAATTTTTCACATCCAGGGGTTTTTGGCGTGCGGGCTCCCGGGCCCAACATAATTGTGTGGCCTGTTGATTCCCCGGGATCCTTGGCGTGCGGGCTCCCGTGCCCCACGTGGCGTGTGGGCCCAAGGCCCACATGAGTGTGTCTATTTGCTGACACCCCGGGGTCCATGGCCGACGGGTCCCCGGGCCCCACATAATTGTGCATACTTGGTGGCCTCCCGAGGTCCTTTGCTTGCGGGCCCCCGGGCCCCACATAAATGTGTATATTTGTTGACATGCGGAGGTTTTTTTTGGCGTACGGGCCCCAGGGGGCCCCGATTATATGTGTTTTTTCCGTTGACCTCCCGGGGTCCTTGGCTTACGGGGCCCCCGGACGCCACATAAATGTGTATATTTGGTGACCTCCCGGGGTCCTCAGCTTACGGGCCCCCGGGCCCCACATACATCAATGTGTTCATTTTTGTTGACCTCCCGGCTTTCTTGGCTCACGGGTCCCCGGGTCACACATAATTGCGTCCGTGCATATTTGTTTTCTTCCCGGGGTCCCTGGCGTACGAGTGTGTCTATTTGTTGACTGTCCGAGATCCTTGGTGTACAGGCTCCAGGCCCACATAAGTGTGCATATTTGTAGACCTTTGGAGGTTTTTGGCGTACGGCCCCCCGGGCCTTAAATAAATGTGTATACATGTTGACACCCCGGGGTCCTTGATGTACGGGTCTCTTGGCCCCACATAGATGTCCATGTTTTTCGACACCGCCGGGGTCCCCGGCCCACGGGCCCTTGTGCCCCACATAGATGCGTAAAATTGATGACCCCCCGGGGTCTCTGGCGTACGGGCTCCCGGGCCCCACAGAATTGTATTTTCGTTGATCCCTGGCATACGGGCCCCGGGCCCCACCTAAATGTGTATATCTGTTGATTTCCCGAGTCGCTGGCTTGCCAAAACCATACAAACACCATACCGCAACTGTAGCAAAACTGCACGAACACTGTACCGCAACCGTACACTGCCATGCCCAAACCGAACGAAACTCAAACCAAAACTACACCGAGCCCACACCAAAACTTTCCACAACTACATCAACACCATACCAACACCATGCCACAGCCACACCAACACCATACCCAGCCGAACCCAAACCATACCAACACCATGCCGTAACCATATTAGCACCATGCCGCAACCGTCCCGAAACCATACCCACACCGTACCAGAACCATGCGGTTGGTTACCTTACCAAAACCATACCACAACTATACCCCACCATACCAACACCGTACCAAATCAACACTTACCGTAACCATACCAAAACCACACCACAAGCACACCGCAACCAAACCACAAACATAGGCAAACCATACCGCAGCATATTTCAACCGTAACCAAACCCAAACCATACCAAAACCATTCACAAACCACACCCTAACCGCACCAAAGCCACACCAATTGCATATTAAAAACGTGCCACACCACACCAATTTCATAGCCAAACCATACCAAAATTATACCACAACTTGATGCAATCTCGCATTGCGGCCCCACTTCCTCCCGCCGGGCCGTGACACTCTGAAACAATTCACAATTTCGATGTTTATTATTGGTTTGCTCATTTCTTGGTCTACATAGAGAGTGGACAGCCCCAAAGAGAGTTTCATGCTTGTGAATAAAAGCATAGTTTCGAGCGCGCGCGGGCCCCCCTCAGGTGTACTTCGTTTTTGATCTTGCGTGCCTCACGTTTCGATTCATGGTTTTTGGGGCCGACCGTGGAAATATAAAAAGATATATAACAAATTTGAGGCCTCCCAAGATCTGCCCAGTAGGGTCCGTTGAGAGAGTAAACATCCGTACGAGGTGCTACCGCTGTCATGTCATGCAACAAAGTGTTTGATATTTCATACAGTTGTTTGGGGGCCGGGCCAGGTCGTTGTCACGAAAGGACAGTCTAATTTGTTTTGTGTTGGTGGCTTTGCCTTTTTGTGCCCCGTGCTAGGCCGGGTTCTAGCCGGGTGGCGGCATGGCCAGATGTTTTGTACAGTATTAAACGGCCTGCTCGCTGATGGGACTGCCTAGCGGCATCAGGGGAGCGACCGCCGCCAGGAGGAGAGTTTCATGCTTGTGAATAAAGCATAGTTTCGAGCGCGCGCGGGCCCCCCTCAGGTGTACCTCGTGGGTTTCGAAGGTCTAACTTATAAATTT
>JBBAWW010000151.1:123-3844 GCA_040397035.1 Roseiflexaceae bacterium
ATATCCGATTGGCGGGGCGAATGATATCCGATTGGCGGGGCGAATGATATCCGATTGGCGGGGCGAATGATATCCGATGGGGGCGAATGATATAGCGAATGAATTCGCCCGGATTCGCCCGTACGATTGGCGGGGCGATGGGGCGTTGCCGGCGATGGGGGCGATGGGGGCGAATGATATCCGATGGATATCCGATGGGGGCGATGCCGGCGATGGGGGCGATGGGGGCGATGGGGGCGAATTCATTCGCCTGAATTTGCCCGGTATGAAAAAAATGTCGCCGCCCACGGTAGGGGCGAATGATAGGCGAATTGATTCGCCGCTATTCGCCCACCGTTCGTGTACGACGGATCGTCGCCGCCCACGGTGTGGGACCAAACGTCGGCATCACCCCGGTTTCGCCGGATGTGGTAGAATACACATAGGTTTGATATGTTTTTGAGAGATGCGTTTAGTGCATCTGAATCGAGGAAATCATGCATACACGAGTTGCTATTATTGGTTCTGGTCCTGCCGGATTGACCGCCGCGCTCTACGCCGCCCGCGCAAGTCTCGAGCCCCTCGTCATCCGTGGGTTGCAACCAGGCGGCCTGATTGCAACCACCAGCGAAGTCGAAAACTATCCAGGGTTTGTGGATGGCATCGGCGGCTACGAATTATCAGACAACATGGAAAAACAAGCCATGCGCTTTGGTGCCAAATTCAAAGATACCTTGATTACCTCGATTGACGCATCGCAACGCCCGTTTGTGTTGCACACCGACGACGGCGAACCCATCACCGCCGACACCATCATCGTGTCGACCGGTGCCTCGCCGCGCCACTTGGGCGTCCCCGGCGAAGAAAAACTGGCCAATCGCGGTGTGTCGTACTGCGCCACCTGTGACGGTTTTTTCTTCCGTGATAAGCGCGCGGTCGTCGTCGGTGGTGGCAATAGCGCCATCGACGAAGGGTTGTTTTTGACCCGCTTTGTGACTGAATTGGTCATCATCCACCGTCGCGATAGCTTGCGCGCTGACCCCATCCTCCAAGAGCGGGCGTTTGCCAATCCCAAAGTGCGCTTTGTGTGGGATTCCACCGTTGACGAAATATTGGGCGAGCAATCGGTCACCGGTGTCAAAGTCCGCAACCTCAAGACAGGCGAAGTTACCCAGATCGACACCGAAGGCGTCTTTCCGTATATCGGCCACGTGCCCAACACCGGCATTTTCAAGGGGTTGCTTGATCTCGATGAAAATGGTTTCATCAAATCCGAGGGCAATACCCGCACCAATGTGCCCGGGATTTTTGCGGCCGGCGACGTGGTCGACCATGTCTACCGCCAAGCCATTACCGCCGCCGGCGAAGGTTGCAAAGCTTCCATGGAAGTCGTGTGGTACCTAGCCGACCAAGACTTTGCCGCCAGCAAAAAAGCCGCAGTATAGCGTGTACAACCCCACAGATGACGGCGTGAAATGCCGTTGTCTGTGGGTTTTTTTGTTCATTTTGGCATAGCAAAAGGACGCAGATATGACGATGCAACGTGAATCAGCCTGGCCAATGGTAAGTGTCGCCGATGCCCAAGCGCTGATTACCGCAATCAGCGCCACTCCCCTCACTAGCGAACAAATCGCCCCCCATCAGGCCGCCGGCCGGATTATTGCTACCACCATTACGGCGGCCACGGCCATGCCTAGTGAACCCCGTGCTACCGTCGATGGCTATGCAGTGCGTAGTAGCGACGGCACCATGCCTCGGCAGGTGATTGCCGAATTAACCGCTGGTAATGATTTGGCCGTGACCCTTGGTGCCGGGCAGGCGGTGCGCATCATGACCGGCGCGCCCCTTCCCCGTGGTGCCGATGCCGCCATCATGGTCGAACGCACCCGTGAAGTCGACGATATGTTGACCTTTAGCGGCGAAATCCGGGCAGGCGAATGCGTGTTGCCTACCGGTCACGACATGCAGGTCGGCGATGTGGTGATGCCGGTGGGTGCTGAACTCTCGCCTGGCGACGTGGGGTTACTCACCAGTATGGGCTTGCGCCACGTTGCGGTCTATCGTCGGCCGGTGGTGGCGGTGTTGTCGACGGGCGATGAAGTCTACGAATACGACGAATCCATCCCATATGGCGGCGTGCGTGACGCCAATCGCCATGCCTTGTTGGCGGCGGTGGTGGCAGCCGGGTGCGAAGGGATTTCATTGGGCATCGCCCGTGACGATGCTGCATTGCAACGCGCCAAAATTCTCGAAGGCCTGGCTCGCGCCGATGTGCTGATTACCAGCGGCGGCGTGTCGATGGGCACCCGCGACTATATCAAACCGTTGCTGGCAGAGCTAGGCACTGTCCAGTTTGGCCGGATTGCCTTTAAGCCGGGCAAACCGACCATGTGTGCCTCCGTCGGCTCGCGCATCATGTTTGGCTTGCCGGGAAACCCGGTATCGTCGTTGGTGTCGTTTGAAGTGTTTGTGCGGCCGGCTTTGCGCCGCCTGCAAGGCGACCCCCAGCCCCATCGTCCATTGGTGCAGGTGACATTGGCGAGTACTATTAATCCATCCCCCGATCGTCCCGAATATCAACGGGCCATCGTGGCCTGGCACAATGGTCAGCTGGTGGCGACTACTACTGGTGCCCAAGGCTCGAGTCGTTTGTTGTCGTTGCGGGCTGCCAATGCGTTGCTGGTGATTGCCCCAGGCGCCCAGCCGTTGCTTGCCGGCAGTCACGTGGCGGCGTTACTGACCGGGGCGGTGCGCTGATGCAGGCGGCGGTTGAGATTGCTGACGCCTTGGCGCAGGTCGCCAATCCCGCAGACGCCAGCCCCATGGCGGCCTATATGCAGCAAATTGCGCCGTTTTTGGGGGTGCGGGCTGTTGCGCGTCGGGCAGTGGTGCGGCAGTGGTGTCGGCAGCATCCCATGGCGAGTCAATCCGATGTGCTGGCACTCGCACAAGCCTTACAACAACAGCCCATGCGTGAATGCCACTATGCGGCAGCCGATGTCTGTGCCTATTTTGTGAAGCTACTCGATGCATCGTTTATCACCAATCACGCCCATATGTTGCTGTTGCAGGTGCCTTGGTGGGACACAGTCGATTTGTGGGGCAGCGATGTCATCAATCCCCTCTGCCAACGGATGGATTGCACGGCGACGATGTGGCAATGGAACCAAAGCGCTGATCGCTGGCTCATCCGCGCCTCGATCCAACATCAACGCGGGCGAGTAGTTGGTTACGATGTGGAACTTGCATTGGCGTTGTGTCGCCCGCACGTGGTTGACGGTGAATTTTTTGTGGCCAAAGCAATTGGCTGGGCGTTGCGCGATATGGCCAAACACTACCCTGAACAGGTGCGTCAGTTTTTGACCACATACCCCAATTTGTCACGAGTGGCACAGCGTGAAGCCCAACGGGGACTGGCGCGGTCAGCGCTATAAATATGGCTTCGCTACAAAACGTTTTATATCGTCGTGACACAAGCCACGGATAAGAGACGCAGCAGGCTACGTACGCTGCTTCCTCCGCGTGCCCTGTGCGAAAAACGAAGTCGGAAGCATGAAGTCAATAAGCACAGGTGCGCGGCAGCCCGCACATACTAACGTAAATACCCCCATCACTGTACGCAGTGGTGGGGGTTTGCGGTAAGTGACACGTAGATGTTTTTTATGGAGTCGGCGTTTTGGTCGGCGTCTTGGTTAAGGTACGTGTCTTGGTCAAGGTTGGCGTCTTGGTCAAGGTTGGCGTC
>JBBAWW010000152.1:0-3683 GCA_040397035.1 Roseiflexaceae bacterium
TAGACGGTATCGGGGTCTTGGGTGTCGGCATGCACGTGCATGTAATACCAGGCCCGTGAAATCAACAAGTGGCTGTCGCTGACATGCGTCCAGTGCTCGCCGCCATCGTCGGAGCGGTACAAACCGGGGGCTTCGGCATGCTGAATCACGCACCATACCCGACCAGCTTGGGCGGGCGAGGCGGTGATACCCATTTTGCCGAGGGTGCCTTTGGGCAGACCGGGTTTGCTGGTGATATCTTGCCAGGTTTCGCCGCCGTCTTTGGAGCGATAGACGGCCGAACCGGCGCCGCCGCTGGAGATTTCTGAGAAGGAGCGATGGGCTTCCCAGGTGGTGGCGTACAAAATCCGCGGATTGGTGGCATCGACGGTCAAATCGATGGCACCGGAGTTTTCGTCCCGATACAAGACCTGGCGCCAGGTTTCGCCACCATCGGTGGTTTTGTAGATGCCCCGTTCGCTGTTAGGACCAAAGGCGTGCCCAAAGGCAGCCACCCAGACGGTGTTGGGGTCTTGGGGGTGGATGCGGACTTTGGCGATGTGGCGGGTATCGGTCAGGCCCATGTGGCGCCAGGTGGTACCAGCATCGGTCGAGCGATAGACGCCGTCGCCGTGCGAGACGTCGATACGGATGGTGCTTTCGCCGGTACCAGCCCAAATCACATTGGGGTCTGATTCGGCTACGGCCAAGGCGCCGATTGATGAGGTGTTAAAAAAGCCATCCGAGACGTTGTACCAATACTGGCCAGCGTCGTCGGTCTTCCAGACGCCACCGGCACAGGCCCCGAAATAGAAGACGTTGTTGTCGGTGGGGTGACCGGCGACGGCGAGCACGCGCCCACCACGAAATGGGCCAATACAACGCCACTTCAATAATCCATCAAACTGCTGATCTGCCATCTGTTTGGCCTCTCTGATTTGACTCTATTTATAAAAAACGAAACGCAGGCGTATTATACCGCAGGAATAGGGCAATGTGGTGTATTAGGCATGATGCGGTCAAGCACAACCACACACCACCACAATCAGGCAAATTTCCCACCACTGTACATATTCAAACCACTATTGCTGATATATGATTTATACAATATAATAGGCCAATCCAAATGTCGGCAATCAAGGAGCCATTATTATGTATCAGCTACTCCGTTCGTTGAATACCCATGCCCTCGTTCGCGATCAAATGCCGGTATTTTTGATTTCGTTCATCATTGCGGCTGTTTTTTATAAGTTTGGTAAGTACGTGGTATTTGGATTCAAACTCGGGTTTGCCGTTGAATGTGTGGCATTCTTGGCGACGTGGTACGTACTTGATTTGGTTTACAGCACCGTCATCAAGCCCCGTTTTTTCCCAACTCCGGTTACAAGCTCCACTGACGTCTAGTATGCGTTGCCGCTCTTTTGTTTATCCAAACAACGGCAGCTGACAAACATAACCCAGCCTGGCTTCACTCCCTTGCATAGCCATGCAAGGGAGTTTTTTGTCATGCACGTATTTATTTTAGGTATAACAATACCTACGCCAAAACCCTAGCCCACATTCCATGCCGGTTGCGATAGCAACCGTAGCGACGCAGCCTGCTGCGTCTGTACAATAGCGTGGAATCTCCCTCGGCTTGCCACAAGATAGGTACACCACGAGGCGTAGCGCACCCGTTGCGTACCCCAATGCAACATACGCTGGCGGAAAATAACGACTGCGGTTACTGTTGCACCAACACAAAACGACGTAGGAAACGTGAAGTCTGAAGTATGAAATCATCGCTACTGATTTTTATTGACTACCTCCGTTACTCCCTGCTTGCGACTTTATATTTCATCCTTCATATTTGGCACGTGGGCGTATCAATGCACCGTCACACAACTAACGAGCCGCCTCGATTGGTGCAGGTATTGGGTATAATCAATATACTTCGAGAAAAATTTATCATTGTGGGAATCTGTTTTTTCTTACCTAGAGGGAGGATCAATGCGTACCACATTTATACTGCTGTGCGGTCTATTATTCATCGTCGCCTGTGGCAGTAGCCCCACCGCACCATCGGCAAATAAACCATCCCAATCCAATCAAGAGATGACCCGCAACGAGCCGTGTAGCCCTCCCGGCCAACAGGCCAACATCGCTGGACAAGAGGTGCTTTGCCAAAAAGATGCCCAAGGCGTCTATGCGTGGATGCCTGCCGACCAAACAAACAACGGCGACCAAAATCAATCGCAACCAACCATGATCGGCGGTGCCTGTAACCTCGCCAATGCACTCAAAATGGTTGGTGGTGGTCTGGGAATATGTCGCGACGGGAGTTGGCATTATGCCCTTCCCAGTGATGTACCACCGGGACCGTACTCCGCTCGCCCAGATTGGTACCCCAGCCTAGACCAAGTGTTTGGACAGCCCGAGAGTACTTGTCCATCTACACAAATTCGCTTGTCCCATACCATTTTGCCACTCGACCAATTAACCGCCTCGATTCCCTATGGCATGGTCGTTGCCAATCACGTCACCCCGATTGATCATAGCTATTTGGGCATCAAAACCCTCGCCGCCACCGGCACATTGAGCGACGCCGACTATCAGCCCATTACCGCACCTGCCGATGGTACGATTATCGAAGTGGGATCATTGGGGAGCCCCACCTCACACCGGGTGGTGATTGCCCATGGCGGTGGCTTGTATAGCGTCTACATGGTGGTCAACAAATTGAGTGGGGTGATTGCATCACAAGCAGATGCCGTCGAAAAGCAAGCGTACCTCAGACTCAATCAGCCGATTAAAGCGGGTGAAGAGTTTGGGCGCCAACGAGATAACCCACTCGACTTTAATATTTTTGCCAAAGAAACTTGGCTGACCGGCTTCGTCAATCCCTTGTCGTATCTCTATGGTGAGAGCTGGAAGTTGTATACCACCGACCCCACGCCCTATTTCAGTGCCGAGCTTCAAAAACCATACACCGACATCATGCAACGCACCGTAACTCCTCGTTGGGGCAAAATCGACTACGACGTGGCGGGTAGCGCTGTCGGCAACTGGTTCCTTGCGGATACCATGGGCTACAGTGGTCAATCCATTAATACCTACCAAAACGCCACCCAAGAAGTCCCTAGTGGCATGGTCGCAGGCAAAAACCAATATTCGTACGGTCATCTCGCCATTGTCCCGCACCACGTCCAACCTAACCGTTGGATTGCGTCGCTGGGCTGGTGGCAAGACCCCAAAGGTGATGCTACGCAACTGATGATTGATCTCGACCGCAACCAAAAAACGCCCGACCAAATCACCGCCACCGATGGCGTGGTGATCTATCAATTGGCAAGTATGCAATTTCTTGATGCCAGTGGCACACCACTCGTCATGCAAGCAGGTAAAGCCCCCCAACCGGTGGGTTATACCATTGCCCCAGCTCAACCAAATGGCGCCCTTGCTGTCCAAGTCGAAGCCGATGGCACGTTGAGCATCGAAGTATTTCCTGACACGTTAGCCAGTACCATTACCGGCTTTGGCGCGAACAAACGGAGTTATCATCGCTAGTATCTATGAGTATGTGGTGCACTTCTTACTCTCTCCTTCCGACATCACACTTCCGACTTCGTATTGCCATCACCATGCGTTGCATGGTGGAGACGCAGTACGACGCAGCAGGCTGTGAAATATACTGAGTTTGATGGACACTAGTTATACTTGCAGTA
>JBBAWW010000153.1:0-3638 GCA_040397035.1 Roseiflexaceae bacterium
CTATCGCAACCGGCATGGAATGACGTGGTGGGCTGGGGTTTTGGCGTAGGTATTGGTTGTGGCGAAGCCTACATCCCCGCTTTGACCTTGGTATCGACCAAATCAAGCACACGTGGCATGACTTGTTCTTCAAGCCCTTTGGGGCGGATGGCCCAGAAGTTGCCCCGGGCGTTGGCCCAGTTGTTGAGCAATTCTTGAGCGCGCGGGCTACCCGTTTCTTTGAGGTGGCGTTTGAGCATCGCCAACACAATACCGTCGTCGATGTCGCGCAAGCGACTCGATTCGGCCATGTCGCCATTGAAGCGCATCGGAAAGTTGCCGGTGGTGTCATACACATAGGCCACGCCGCCGGTCATGCCTGCTGCCACGTTGCGCCCGGTCTCACCGAGTATGAGTACCACGCCACCCGTCATGTATTCGCAGGCGTGATCACTGGCGCCTTCGACGACGGCCACGGCGCCGCTATTGCGGACTGCAAAGCGTTCGCCGGCCCGTCCTGCGGCGTACAATTCGCCGCCTGTCGCTCCATACAAACAGGTATTGCCGATAATCGAGCTGTCGCTCCAGGTATAGCGGGCTTCGCGGCTAGGGCGGATGCGGATCAGTCCACCCGACATCCCTTTGCCCACATAGTCGTTGGATTCGCCATCGAGCAAAATCGCCACGCCCGGTGCCAAAAACGCCCCGAGGCTTTGACCGGCACTGCCATGTAGATGAATAGTGATGTGCTTGGCAGGTAAGCCTTTGCCGCCATGGCGTTTGGCGATAGCACCTGACAACGTGCCGGTGACGGTGCGGTCGATATTGTGAATAGGGTACGACAATTCGATTGGCCCGCCACCAGCAATGGCCGCGGCAGCATCATGCATAATCGTGCGATTGAGGTTGCCCATCTGTACCGTCGTGTTGGGCTCGCCCATGTAGCGAATGGCATCGTTGGGACCTGCCACGTATTCGATTAAGCGGGCTAGCGATACATCGTCGTGGTCGCGCTTGATTTGGCTGAGCAAATCGGTGCGACCAATGATGTCGTTGAGGCTCCGGGCACCCAGTGACGCCAAGATTTCACGTACTTCGTGGGCTACATGCAACAAAAAGTGAATCACTTGGTCGGGTGTGCCGCTGAATTTGGCGCGTAATTTGGGGCGCTGCGTGGCCACGCCCACCGGGCAATTGTTGCTGTGGCAGGTGCGTGCCATCACACACCCTTCGGCCACCAAGGCGGCAGTACCAAACGAGACTTCGTCAGCGCCGAGCAGGGCTGCCAGCACCACATCGCGACCGGTTTTGATACCACCGTCGATGCGGACTCGTATGCGTCCCCGCAGACCGTTGAGCACGAGGGTTTGTTGCGATTCTGCGAGCCCTAGTTCCCAATTGACCCCGGCGTGCTTGAGTGACGACAACGGTGCCGCCCCCGTGCCACCCGAATGCCCGCTGATGTGCACCACCTCGGCGCCACCTTTGGCGACCCCGGCGGCAATGGTACCTACGCCGGCCTCGGCTACGAGTTTGACCGAAATGTCTGCCGCTGGATTAACCTGCTTGAGGTCATAAATCAACTGCGACAAATCTTCGATGCTATAAATATCGTGGTGCGGCGGCGGTGAAATCAACGAAATCCCCGGCATGGTATGGCGGATACGGGCGATTTCGTCGGTGACTTTGGCTGCTGGGATTTGACCACCTTCGCCTGGCTTAGCGCCTTGGGCCATTTTGATTTGCAGTTCTTTGGCCGACATCAAATAGCCTGGGGTGACGCCAAAGCGTCCCGACGCTACTTGCTTGATGGTGCTGTTGCGTTCGTTGTCGTAGCGCTCTTCACCTTCGCCTCCTTCGCCGCTGTTGCTGAGGCCGCCGAGGCGATTCATGGCAATCGCGAGGGTTTCGTGGGCTTCGGCGCTGGTCGAGCCCAGCGACATGGCAGCCGTCGAGAAACGGGGCACAATCGCCTCAATCGGCTCAACGTCGTTGATATCGATAGGCGCGCCGAGTGGGTGCATTTTGAGCCAGTCGCGGATTTCGCTTTTGCGACTTTGGACGAGCTCGCTATAGGTTTGATACAGCGCATAATCGTCGCTGTTGGAGGCTTTTTGTAGGGCATGCACGACGGCTGGTGAGAAGGCATGGTATTCGCCATCTTTTTTGAATTTGTAATAGCCGGGATTAGCCAAGGTGGTGCGTGATGCTACCAGCGGCAAACGACTAGCAAAAGCCGCATCGTGTTGCTCGAGTACCATGGCCGCTAATTGGCGCATGTTGTGGCCGCCGAGGCGAGTTGGCACCTGTACGAAACTGCGTTCGGTGACATCGCTACTCAAACCAATCACCTCAAAGGTTTGGGCACCACAATAGCTGTCGACGGTGGCAATCCCCATTTTGGACATAATTTTGAGCAAGCCTTTTTCGAGGGCATGTACATAGTGATGCTCGGCTTCGTCGGCTAATTCGGCAGGCGAGGCTTGTTGGGTGGGTTCACTAGTTTCGGCTTGTTTGCTACCCTTGACTTCTTGGCGTTCGACGGCCAAGGCCCGTACCGATGCCAGTGCCAACCATGGGTTGACCGCTTCGGCGCCCATACCAATCAAACAGGCCAAGTGGTGTACTTCGCGCATGTCGCCAGATTCCACCACCACGCTGACACTGCGGCGTAAGCCGGCAGTGACCAAGGCGCGATGCACCGCACCCACTGCCAACAAGGCGGGGATGGGGGCGCGACGGTCGTTGGTGGCCCGGTCGCTGATGATGATGATTTTGCTCCCCGTGCGGGCCGCGTCACAGGCCAGCTGACTGACACGCTCGATGCCCTTGACCAAGGCGTCAGGACCAGCACTGGCACTAAAGGTGGCATCGATGGTGGTGCTACTAAATGCGGGGTCGCTGTGAGTACGAATGGTCTCGATATGCCCATTACGCAATACCGGCCCGGCGAGGCGCAACAAATGGGCGTGCTGGGCGGTTTCTTCGAGTAAATGCCCACGTGCACCCAGCAAGGTGGCCAACGACATCACCAAATCTTCGCGCAAGGGGTCGATGGGGGGGTTGGTGACTTCGGCAAAGCGTTGTTTGACATAACTATAGACTGGACGGGGGCGATCAGCAAAAATACTGAGCGGGGTATCATCGCCCATCGAGCCGACCGGCTCTTGGCCGTCGCGGGCCATGGGGCGCAACACGACCGACAATTCTTCGGCGGTATAGCCAAAGGCCTGTTGGAGCTCACCGAGCTGAGCGGCTTAGGCTTCTTTGTCGACTTCGGGGGTGCTGATATGGCCGTAGCGGGCGGCCGAGGCCGGCGCGAGTACGCTCATTTCTTGGGTGAGCCATTCGGCATAGGGGCGGCGGGCGGCTAGGCTGGTTTTGATGGCGTGATTTTCTTCAAAGACTCCACGACGCAGGTCGGCGGCAATCATTTGGCCGGGTCCCACTTTGCCTTTACGGACGATTTTGGCTTCATCGACGGTGACCGCACCCACTTCTGAGCCGACAATTACCATACCGTCGTTGGTCACCAAAAAGCGGGCCGGGCGTAAGCCATTGCGGTCGAGTGACAAGCCTACCACTTGGCCATCACAAAACGCGAGGGCGGCGGGACCATCCCATGGCTCGACGATGGTAGAGTGGTACTGATAAAAGGC
>JBBAWW010000154.1:0-3597 GCA_040397035.1 Roseiflexaceae bacterium
ACCCGTTGCGGACCCTGTGCACTATACGCGCGCGGAAAATAACGACTGCGGTTGCTGTTGCACCAAAACACACGGGTGATTTAAAATTACTTCCGCCGAAACTGCACAACAAATTAAAATCGCAGATTGATTGCACAATTTTAGCACTTTGGCGTATCAATGCACCGCCCCACAACTAACGAGCCGCCTAGATTGGCGTAGGTATTGCATACAGTAAAACAGCAACTATGCATCAACCGTTGGCGCTGTTTTGGTCGTCACTGCAGTAATAATCCGCAACATGGTCAAAAACAGCACCACAATCACACTTGCCACATAGCCCCAATAGAGTGTTGGGCTATCAGTTCCGGCCAAATAGGCATGGGCAACAACTAATCCATAGGCTACAAAGCTCAGATAATGGAGCGCGCGCCAAAATTTTTGGCCAATCCAACGCCGCACCCAAAAGCTGACCGTAACCAGTACTACCGCATAATAGCCAATTTGCCCCAAGGCCACTGCAAATGGACGATAGGCCGTATCGGCATAGGGGATAAATAATGTCAGCACGGTATAGGTGATGTATTTGTCACCCAGCAACACAAAAATATGCACCAACACAAATACCACCGTTAGCCACGATAAATGGCGATGGATATCGACAATCGAGGCTACTTGACCGAGCATTTTGCCCAGTGTAGTGGTCAACAACAAGCCCCATACCACACTCAACCAGACCAGCACCACCGCGATTACACCCGCCGAACGTGACAAATACCAATAGGCTTTGGGGGCATTACCGACAGCACTTTGCACCATGCCAGGCAAATAGGTAGGCAGAATAAACCAAGCGAATACGACACCCACTGCCACCCCAAGGATTAATGACACCAAAACATTACGCCACGAATAGCGCGCCAGCATATCATCCATCAAGGCGGCTGTTTCGGCATCACTGCGTTGTTCTTTGGCAGGCATACGGCGTGGCGGTGCTGCTGGCGGTGGTACTGCTGCGAGCGGTGGTGCTGCTGCGGGCGGGATATCGAGTGGGGCGGTAATCCGTGACGATGGTGGTGGAATTGAATCAGACATCAGTAGACACTCCTTCTGGCCACACAAACGGGATCCAGGCATCATTGGTATACACAGTTCCGGACTGATCAATGACGAGCCCCGGTAAGCCGTATTGATGGAGCCACGCAAATCCGGCCACACGCCCCAAAAGTACGACTATTTTGGCGGCAGCCTCGGCATAAATCGCCTGCGTGGCAATCACCGAAGCCGTCAGCACATCGCTTTGGGCCGGCATACCACTGCGGGGGTCGATGATATGGTGGATGGTTTGGCCAGCCCGTTGCCAGCGCCGTTCATAGGTACTCGATGTCGCTACTGTCCCCTCAAAAAGGGCAATATGACCACACGGATTGGGTTGGAGGGGATGATCAACGGCGATACACCACGGCATCGTGTCACTCGGTGCAGATACGGCGACATCACCACCAATTTGGGCTAATAGCGACCCACCCGGTGGGGTGAATAGCACCACTAATTGTGCGGCTATCCAGCCTTTGGCCACACCGGCCAGATCGAGTTTCAATTGTGGTGGTAATGTGACATCACGACCACGCACCACAATTCCCCGCCAATCAGGGACGATACTCGCATCAACAAAATCAGTGGTAACGGGTGCCACCGTTGCGAAATTTTGATCATAGCCGATATCGGCGATATGTTGCCCCAAACTCGGCACCACCAAGCCGTGGCTCCATTGGGCCATCTCGAGAGCCGCCAGCAATACCTGCTGGAGAGTAGCCGATACATGGGCGTGACGTTGGCGATTGAGACGGGATAGATCACTATTAGCACGGAAGCGGCTCAAGGCCTGTTCCCATTGCTCAACCTGGGTCTCAATCGCAACTGTGTCGAGTGGTGAATTACTCACCACTCGACACAATACCCCTAATGCACGCCATTCATGCACAAACGGCATCGTCACTTCGATCCTCCCGTAGTGGCGGCTGGTACGACGGGAGCTGCTGGGCGCGACACTACCCGCACAACGGGTTGGGCAACAACGACGGGGGCAGCTGCCACCACACTCACGGGAGCGACTGGCACAATATTACTGACAGTGATGGGAGCTACCACTGGCTGACCCTGCTGGGCCAACGGCGGCAAGGATGCCAGATTAGGCAGCGCATATACCGTGGGAATCGGGGCGTAGTTCAAGCTTACTTCGATGGAAGCAATCGACGCAGGTTGGATTACCGGTGCGTCATTTGTGGGGGGAACCGGCGCCGTATTGGCGAATAACATCCAGCCGATCACCGTGGCACTAGTGGCAACCGTCGTGATAATTGCCCGACCCAGCACCCGTTCGTTTTGTTCTGTTTCGGTTTTTACCCGTTGAAAAACTTTGCGATCGATAGGGATATTAGTCATCGTGTTCACCTTGTTCCTGATTATCTTCTGATTCTGATTCCTGATTATCATCTGATTCATCTGATTCATGGTTTGACGCTGGCTGACGAGCGGCGGCTTGTTGGGCTGCTTGCATCACCGCGATTCCATTGTAAACCAATGCCCCATCACTAGCGGCGATATAGACCGTGCCTTTGTCAAACACAAATTCGTAGGCCATGGTGTTTTCGTACATTACTAACTCGGGAGTACGTAACAACGCCGCACTCGGTGCAATTGCTTGGGCAACCCCCTGGGCAACTTTCAATGTGATTTGAGCGACTGGCGCAACCGCCACGGGATCGGCCGCGACGACGGGAGCAACGACGGGGGCAGGCACAATTGGGGCAGCCACAACTACTGGCGCACTATTCACCACCGCATTATATTGACCAACTAACGCTCGCTGATCGGCCCGTGATTGTTGTAAATCAGTGGCGGCTTGGGCGATTACGCGATTTGCTTCGGCCAAGCGAGCCTGATAATCGGCTTCACGTTGGGCGACGGTTGCTGCATCAACAACGGTGCGGGCAGTCGGAGCCACCTCCACAACCACTTCAGTTGCCACGAGCGGTGGCACAACTGCCTCTGCCGGCCCACTCACTCGGGTAAATACTGCCACCGCGACGATACTCACAAATATGGTGGCGCCAGCGGCAATCATCATTTTGACATTCATTTGCATCTCAGACTCCTTTTGATTGGTTGACGCTATTTGCTATTTGTCAACTACTCATACTATAGAAGCCAAAGATTGTAATTTCCTCCACAAAACCAACTAGTTTTCCAATCTTTTTCCAATCTTTTTCACGCATGATAGAGTTATCAGCACATCAATTCGGTACCTGATTGGCACACGCCGTATCACGGTGGAAAATAACCCGCAAGCCACGGTGAATGCATACCAAAACAGCCAAAATGCATCGTTGCGCTACTTCAGTCATAATATGAGGACGCCGATTAATCTTCATCGGTCACCCCACCCAAAGGAGCCTGCATGCGGATTTTGCTCATCGAAGACGATCTCAAATTGGCCAAGCTCATCAGTACCTATTTGACGCGGCACCATCACCTCGTCGAACAAACTACCGACGGCGATCAAGGGCTCGATTGGTTGCTCCACCGCATGTACGATGTCGCCATTATCGACTGGATGTT
>JBBAWW010000155.1:0-3462 GCA_040397035.1 Roseiflexaceae bacterium
TTAATTGATGCCAAGCCCCCCACATCAGTACCTCGCGACAACAGACATGTCCAGCCCCTAGCGTATAATAGGCATACAACCTGTTCAACCAAGGTAGATTATGCCAAACTCCACCACACACGCCACGATTTCGGTAACCGTCGACGTGGTGCTCTTTTGTATGTACAACGCCTCCCTGCATATCTTGCTCATCGAACGCAAATACCCACCCTTTGCGGGCGCATGGGCCCTGCCGGGTGGCTTCGTTGATGCCGACGAAACCCTCGCCCAAGCCGCCCGCCGCGAATTATGCGAAGAAACCAATGTCAGCGATCTCTACGTCGAGCAGTTCTACACCTTTGGCGACCCAGGGCGTGATCCACGCCGCCAGTGTGTCAGCATCGCCCATATCGGCGTGTGTCGCACCCCGCCAGCGCTCCAGACGTCTGACGAAACGCCTCAAGTGCAATGGCACCCGCTCGCCCAACTCCCTCCCGTACTAGCCTTTGACCACCAGCAAATCATCGCCATGGCACATACCCGCCTACAAGCCCAACTCGAATACACCACCATCGCCTTCGCGCTTTTGCCCACCCAATTCACCCTTGCCGACGTGCATCATGTCTACCAACAAATCCTCGGCGAAGCCCTCGACTTCGCTACCTTCCAGCGCACCTTACACGCCGCTGGGGTACTCATCGCAGCCAACGACCAGCCCCAACAACACTTCCGTATCAATCCTAGTTTACGCGATGGTCAATTTGTGTTTCGTTGGCGCGACGCCCGCCAACCTATTGCCTAAAGGAGCCGCCGGCACATGTCACAAATCTACGCCATGGATACGTTTTTTACCACCAGCCTCGGCACCTACACCCTGCCCAACCGCTGCCAAATTTTGAGCGAACTCGGCTATGATGGCACCCACTTGACCAGCTGGGATGCCCGCACCGCCGCCACCATTCCCCAGTTTGTGGCAACTGCCCAACAGCATAAATTAGCCGTCAACGGCATTTATTTCATGCTCGATATCGCCAACCCCACTGTCGCCCAAGCCACTATCGCCCAAATCGCCAGCATCCCCGTGGCTACCACCGTCGAAGTAGCCATGCTGGCCAACGGCATGGGGCGACACATGTCGGACCCCAGCTATGATGCCCAGGCTGTCGCCTACCTGCAACAGATTTGTGCCATCGCCAGCCAGCACGGCCACCAAGTGGTGCTCTACCCGCATGTCAATTTTTGGCTCGAAACAACCACTGACGCCCTACGCATCTGCCAGGCCGTCAACCACCCCGCCTTGGGGATTTCGTTCAATGCCTACCACTGGTACGCCATGGGCAACCGCGACATCCACGCCACCCTCACCAGCATCGCCCCCTACCTACGGGCCGCCAATATCTGTGGTAGTCGCATGAATCCTGCGGGCAGCCCCATGCCTGCCACCATCGAACTCATCGACCAAGGTGAACTCGATCTGTTTGTGGTGTTGTGTACCCTGCGCCAGGTCGGCTATCGTGGCGCCATTGGGCTACAAGGCTTTGGTATCGGTGGCGACGTCTATAGCAAGCTCCGTCATTCCCGTCAAGTATTTCGTGACCTACATCACCGCGTCGCACTCCGTAGCCACTGGGCACACCTGCAATAGCAAAGGGGTCCACCATGTACGACATTATCATCATCGGCGCCGGTCCAATCGGGGCCGGTGCCGCTCGCCATGCCAGCACCACTGGCGCCAACGTGGCAATCATCGGACCCACCGAACCGCTCCGCACCAGCCATACCGTTTGGAGTAGCCATTACGACGCCACCCGCTTGACTCACCGCTCGGCTCGCAATGTGCAATTAGCCCAGTACGCCCTCGAAGCCATCAATAATTACCGCGCCATCGAAGCCCAAAGCGGGATTCCTTTTTATACACCGTGTGGCACCCTGTCACTCAGCCATGACTTGGGGGGATTTAGTTATACCGCCCAACGCGCCGCCATCGAACAAGCCCTCGACTTCCGTTATGTCGATTACACTCCCGCCGCTATCACCCAGGCCTTCCCGATGCTCAGTGCCGATCTCGGCTACCACGGTGTCTACGACGGTCCACCGTCGGGCTATATTGCCCCGCGCGCCATGGTGGCGGCCCAACTCGCCTGTGCCCAGCACCAAGGTGCCACTATCATCCGCGATATCGTGACGCACCTCACGCCCCAGCACGATGGGGTCACCGTCACCACCCACGACGGCGTAACCCTCCAGGCCCGGCGCGTCATCGTAGCGGCCGGCGCCTATAGTGGCTTGTGTGGCTTGTTGCCCACCCCGGTACCCCACACCATCAAAAGCGAAACCGTGACCCTCGGCAGAGTCAGTGCCGCCACTGCGGCTCGCATGGCTGACATGCCCAGTATGATGGTCGATTGTGTCTCTGACGTGATTAGCGACGCCTATCTGACACCACCCCTGCAATACCCGGATGGGGAATGGTATTTCAAATTGGGCAGCAACAGCATCCACGATTTGTTTTTTGACACTTTACCCGCCCTGCAACACTGGATCAAAAACGGCGACATGGTCGCCACCCACCACGCCCAAATCGCCCTACTCAAGCAATTGTTTGCCGGAGTGGAATGGCTCGATTTCACCAGCCTGCCCTGTGTCATCACCCGCACCCCCGATGGCGTGCCCAGCATCAGCAACGTCCATCCCCGCGTCACTGCGGTGGTGGGCTGCAACGGCTCGCTCGCCAAAAGTGGCGACACCATTGGGCGGGTGGCCGTCGAGTTTGTGTAGTCAATAAATGCCAAACACCCATCCATAGCTATAGTGGATGGGTGTTTTTGTGCCCCCTAGTATCACACGCTGGGAACCGCTACCATTCATGTCCGGGGGGCAAGATTTTGGTTGTCAATTCATCAAGCGCAATTCTGCGTTGCGAGCCAGCGGGGTTGGCGGCGAGTTCCTGAAAGTACACATCCAGTGTTGCCAGTACCATCGCCGGGCAGTCGTATGGCTGCGGGTACACAACGCCCACATCCACAAATGCCCCAGGCTCACTTTCGCTTTCTTCAACCAGATGCCACGGGTAGGCCCGACATTGCGCCGGATAAAAATCCTCGCTATGGATGCCACAGGCCCCACTCTGTGGGTCTTGGAAGATACAGCGGCCATCATGCATCGCAGTACGCCAATCCCCATCCTTATTACGATACACATGCTCAGCGCCAAATTTGGTCGTAATCGCCCGCATTTCGTGGGGGCTCAATGTCACTCCATAGCGACAACAGGCACCACCATACGGACAGTGGTTACACGGTAATGATTGGGGGTCGAGATTAATAATTGATTGCATTGTGTCAATACCTACGCCAATCTATGCGGCTCGTTGGTTGTGGGGCGGTGCATTGATACGCCAAAGTGCGAAAATTATGCACTCAATCTGCGATTTTAATTCGTTGTGCAGTTTCGGCAATACCTGCGCCAATTGAAAGTGGCATA
>JBBAWW010000156.1:0-3400 GCA_040397035.1 Roseiflexaceae bacterium
TAGAGCATATGCACCGTATCATAAATCACCCCACCTGCCAGAGTCATGCAGATAGCTGTCAAAAGCTATCCAATTTGGGCGTATCGCACTATTTGCTCGCTACCATATTCCATAAAAACACCACAAATTCATTGCATAATACAAATATTCCCTTGCATACACCAACGATTATCAAAGAAAAAACGCATGTTTACATACGATAGCAACCGTTTATTTACAATCATATATTGGCGTGCTATATAGAAAAATCATCGCCGAATTTGCCTCATTCGTAATAGAAAAAATCACAAAAAATATGCTATAGTAGTAATGATTTCTGTCACATGCGGGCGTAGCTCAGTGGATTAGAGCAGCGGTCTTCTAAACCGTTGGTCGTGGGTTCGAGTCCCGCCGTCCGCGCCACTTTCGCTGACAAAGGAGCCACTATGCACGTCGATCGGCTCAACGAATACCAGCAGGCGTCACGGCGCACCTGGAGCCTCATCAAAACCGACCACGCCATCGTCTACCCTACCCTCGGGCTCGTCAACGAGGCCGGTGAGGTCGCCGGTAAAGTCAAAAAAATCTTCCGCGACCGCGCTGGTGTCATTAGTGACGCCGATCGCGAAGCACTCAAACATGAACTAGGCGATGTGTTGTGGTATTTGGCACAGATCTGTACCGAGCTCGATATCACGCTCGAAGATGTCGCCAGCGCCAACCTCACCAAGCTCTATGACCGCCTCGATCGCGGCGCCATCGGTGGCGACGGCGATAACCGCTAAGTAGTTTTTTCCATGTGCTATCTGGTCAGATAATGGCCAATAAAAGGAAGTGTTGGCATGACAACGCCGTCGTTATACGAGGTTTCGGTGGTTATTCCCTGCCTCAACGAAGCCGAAACACTGGCTGCGGTCATCCGCAAAACCCGCGCCGGCTTCCAGCGCCTCGGCATCCATGGTGAAGTCATCGTAGCCGACAACGGCAGTAGCGATGGCTCGCAAGCGATTGCCAGCGCCGAAGGTGCCCGCCTCGTCCCCGTACCTGAGCGGGGTTACGGTGCCGCCTTGCATGGGGGCATTAGTGCCGCCAATGCGGAGTTCGTGGTGATGGGTGACGCAGACGACAGCTACGACCTCGGCGCGATTGATGAATTCATGACGCAGTTACGCGCCGGCGCCGATTTGGTGATGGGCAACCGCTTTCGCGGTCGGATTATGCCGAGCGCCATGCCGTGGCTCCATCAATGGCTGGGTAATCCGGTGTTGAGTTGGTTGGGGCGTACCTTGTTTCATTCCACCGTGGGTGATTTTCATTGTGGGCTGCGGGCCTTCCGCAAAAGTGCCTGGCACGCCATCCAGCTCCAGACTAGCGGCATGGAATACGCCAGCGAGATGGTCATCAAATCGGTCTTGTTTGACCAAAAAATCGTCGAAGTCCCCATCACGCTCTACAAAGATGGACGCTCGCGTCCGCCCCACTTACGCACGTGGCGCGACGGCTGGCGCCATTTGCGCTTTATGTTGGCCTATGCCCCCAATTGGGTTTTTCTTTTGCCCGGCAGCCTGTTGACCATCATCAGTGCCGTGGTGCTGTTTTGGTTGATGCCCGCAGCCCGCCAGATTGGGAGCATCACGCTTGACATCAATACCCTTGTGGTGGCAGCGGCGTTGTTGTTGTTTGGGGTGCAAGTAGTGTTGTTTGGTCTTTTAGCCAAAAAGCACCTGACTACCACCGGACTCGTGCCCGATTCACCCCGTTTCGCCAAAATCAATGACGCCATTACCCTCGAATACGGACTGATTACCGGATTGGTGTTATTGGCTATCGGTATCTGGCAAATTGCCCACGTGTTTGGTCTGTGGCAAGCGAGTGGATTCAATAATTTGGATCCAGCCACTAGTGCCCGCCAAACCGTGTTGGGCGCTGTTGCCGTTATTTTGGCAGGCCAAATCGGCTTCACCAGCTTGTTTTTAAGTATTCTCGGGCTCAATATCCGCAAACGTAGTTAATTCAGAGGAACACTGTGATGACCAACCCCAACGCACCACTCGAGCTTCTGTATGTGGCAAATGTGCCAACCTGGCAGAATCCCACCTTGACGGGGATTAACCGCCTCGCACCGCATGCCACCCTCTATCCCTATCACGACGCCGCCAGCGCCTTGGCGGGCGAGCGCACAGCCTCACCGTGGGTGGCTTCACTCAATGGCGATTGGCAATTCACCTTGCTCGCCAACCCCAACGCCGTCACCCCTGCCACACTACAATCAGCGCAGTGGCATACGGTAGCCGTACCGGGGCTGTGGACGATGCAAGGCTTCGAGAAGCCCCACTACCTCAATATCAAAATGCCCTTCCCGAATACGCCACCCTCCGTCCCCGATGCCAATCCCGTGGGAGTCTACCACCGCCGGATGGACATCCCTGCCCATTGGCAAAACCGCCGTGTCATCCTGCATTTCGGCGGCGTCGAGGGCATGCTGTGTGTCTATGTCGATGGCCAAGCCATCGGCATGGGCAAAGATTCGCGCACCCCCGCTGAATTCGACATCACCCGCTATGTGACTGCTGGGCAGACCCACGAGGTGGTGGCGGTGGTGGTGCGGTGGTCAGATGCCTCATTTATCGAAGACCAAGATCAATGGTGGCACGCCGGCATCAATCGTGAAGTACTGATTTATAGCACCAGCAATCCGTTTTTGCGTGACCTCCAAGTCTTGGCGCAACCAGACAGCGAATACAAAGGGGGCACCCTGACGGTCACCGCATCGACCAACAACCCGGGCGAATTACGCGACGACTGGCAGGTATCGGTGCAACTATATGGTCCTGACGGCAAACCGTGCTTCAACGAGCCCCTGCACCAACCCTCACGCTGGGCCCCCAAAGACAAATCGGTGGTCGATGGCTGGGGCTCACGCATCGCCGCCTATGACCAGGTCGAATTGCAAGCCACGCTCAAACGAGTCGAATGCTGGAACCACGAGCAACCCAACCTCTATACCGTCCTCGTCATCTTCCACACGCCCAGTGGCAATGAATATTACCGCACCCGCGTCGGCTTCCGCGACATCAAAATCGCCAACCGTGAATTACGCATCAATGGGCAAGCCGTCCTCATCAACGGAGTCAATCGTCACGATCACGACGACACCCATGGGCGGGTCATCAGTCGTGAATTGATGCGCAAAGACATTTTGTTGATGAAACAATTCAACATCAATGCCGTGCGCTGCTCGCACTACCCCAACGATCCGGTGTTTTATGATTTGTGTGACGAATATGGCTTGTATGTGATTGACGAAGCCAACGTCGAGGCGCACGATTTTAGTTTTGATTTATGCCGTGATGCCCGCTATACCGCAGCCTTTGTCGACCGCGTCCGCAACATGGTCGAGCGTGACAAAAACCACGCCTGT
>JBBAWW010000157.1:0-3390 GCA_040397035.1 Roseiflexaceae bacterium
TTGGATTTGACACCACTGCTTGCGTATGGTATTATTCTAACTCGCCAGCATATTAGATTGGCATCAGCGTGATGGAAGCCAACGTGCCCTCTCTAAGGCGCAGCATTAGTTGCGACCAGATCCGAGGGTAACATATTTTTTTGTGTGCTGTTGGGACTGAGGAGAAAGCAGAGAGCATGCCGACGATCAATCAGCTAGTTCGAAAGCCGCGCAAACCGGTCGAGCGCAAGGTAAAGGCGCCGGCACTTCGCTTCAACTACAATGTGTTGAAGGGGAAATTGACGCGGGGGAGCGGTTCGCCGTTCAAGCGAGGGGTATGTACGCAGGTACGTACAATGACGCCCAAGAAGCCAAATTCAGCGTTGCGCAAGATTGCGCGGGTGCGGTTGTCCAACGGTATGGAAGTGACTGCATACATTCCGGGTGAAGGTCACAATCTACAAGAGCACTCGGTGGTGTTGATTCGTGGCGGTCGTGTGAAGGATTTGCCGGGTGTGCGTTATCACATTGTGCGTGGCACATTGGACGCACAAGGTGTGGCAAATCGCAAGCAAGGACGTTCGAAGTACGGCACGAAGAAGAATGTTGCCGCGCCAGCCAAGAAGAAGTAGCACTCGTACGAGTGAGTAGTTTTAGGTTGAGAGGTCGATATGCCCCGACGTGGCAAGACTATCAAGCGTGAAATGTTACCGGATGCGCGTTACAGCAGCGTGATTGTGACGCAACTGGTAAACAAGACGATGATGCGTGGGAAGAAGAGCATGGCCGAGACGATTGTCTACGGTGCGCTCGAGATGGCCGCTGAACGATTAAAGAAGACCCCAATGGAAGTGATGGATGGTGCCTTGCGCAACGCCGGACCGGTCATTGAAGTCAAGCCCCGCCGCGTAGGTGGTGCCACGTATCAGGTGCCAGTAGAAGTCAAAGCAGAACGCCGGTTGTCATTGGCAATCCGTTGGTTGCTGATGTCGGCCCGTGGTCGTGGCGGCAAGCCAATGATCGAGCGTTTGGCGTTGGAATTAGTGGATGCATTCAATAACACCGGTACGACCATCAAACGGCGTGAAGATGTGCAACGCATGGCAGAAGCCAACCGTGCCTTCTCGCACTATGGTCGATTCTAGTTCGTAAACGAACATTGTCGCATGAGCGACGAAGGAGTAGGTAAGGGCTATGCCGCGCGAAACACCGTTAGAACGCTACCGAAACATCGGTATTATTGCGCACATTGATGCGGGTAAGACGACGACTACGGAACGTATCCTTTATTATACCGGTCGTACCTACAAAATCGGTGAAGTACACGAAGGTACTGCCACCATGGACTGGATGGAGCAAGAGCGCGAACGTGGGATCACGATTACCGCTGCTGCCACCACCGCTGCATGGGAAGTCAACGGCGTGAATTACCGTATCAACATCATCGACACCCCAGGACACGTGGACTTCACCGCTGAGGTAGAGCGTTCATTGCGTGTGCTTGACGGTGGCGTGGTGGTGTTTGATGCTGTTGCCGGTGTGGAGCCACAATCCGAGACGGTGTGGCGCCAGGCTGACAAATATCGCGTACCGCGTATCTGTTTTGTCAACAAAATGGACCGCACGGGTGCGAATTTTGAGCGTACCGTCGAAATGATTATCGACCGCTTGGGCGCCAAGCCTGTCTGCATTCAGATGCCGATTGGTGCCGAAGACCGTTTCCGTGGCATTATTGACTTGATTGAATTCAAGGCATGTTTGTACACGGACGACTTGGGCCGTAAAGAAGAATGGGTCGAAATCCCTGCAGAATTTATGGTCAAAGCCGAGCAGATGCGCACCGAGATGATCGAGCGTATTTCTGAAACGGACGATGAGCTGACGGTGCTGTACCTCGAAGGTAAAACCCCCGATGCCGAACAATTACGGGTTGCGTTGCGTAAGGCAACGTTGGCCAACGAATTGGTGCCGGTATTGTGTGGCGCCGCATTGCGCAACAAGGGCGTGCAACGCATGCTCGACTGCGTGATTTACTTCTTGCCATCACCACTCGACATCCCACCAATGCGTGGTGTGGCTCCGGGTGTGGATATTGATGCCGAAGATGTACAATTGATTGTCCGTAATGCGGATGACAGCGAACCCTTCACGGCGTTGGTCTTCAAAATCGTTGCCGACCCATTCGTGGGTAAGTTGGCATATTTCCGCGTGTATTCGGGCAAAATGGAAGCCGGTAATTACGTGTTGAACACGACTCGTGGCAACCGTGAGCGGGCTGGTCGTTTGATCCAAATGCATGCCAATCACCGTGAAGAAATCAAGGAAGTCTATTCGGGCGACATTGCCGCCATGGTAGGCACCAAGCAGAGCTTCACCGGTGATACGATTTGTGACCCCGAAAGCCCGATTTTGCTCGAGACGATTCGCTTCCCCGAGCCGGTGATTCAGTTGGCTATCGAACCCAAGACCAAAGCCGATCAAGATAAGATGGGTATTGCCTTGAGCAAGTTGGCCGAAGAAGACCCGACCTTCCGCGTATTCACTGACCACGAAACTGGCCAGACGATTATCGCCGGGATGGGTGAGTTGCACCTCGAAGTCATCGTCGACCGTATGCGTCGTGAATACAAGGTAGAAGCCAGCCAAGGCAAGCCCCAGGTTGCTTACCGCGAGTCAATCACGCAAACGACCGACATTGACAGCAAATTCGTTCGTCAGTCGGGTGGTAAAGGGCAATATGGTCACGTCAAATTGACCTTGGAGCCATTGCCACGTGGTCAGGGTTTTGAGTTCGTCAATGGGATTGTTGGTGGTACGATTCCGCGTGAATATGTCCCAGCAGTTGAAGCGGGCGTCAAAGAAGCGATGTCGGGTGGGGTAATGGCCGGTTATCAGGTTGTTGACCTCAAGGTAACGTTGTTTGACGGTTCGTACCACGATGTTGACTCGTCCGAAATGGCGTTCAAAATCGCGGCGTCGATGGGTTTGAAGGACGGCGTCAGAAAAGCCGGCCCGCAGATTCTCGAACCAGTGATGAAGGTCGAAGTAGTCACCCCAGATGACTTCTTGGGCACGGTGTTGGGTGATCTCAACAGCCGCCGTGGTCAAGTCGAAGGTATGGAAGCCCGCGGTAATGCGCAGGTCGTTCGTGCCTTTGTGCCATTGGGGATGATGTTCGGTTATACGACCGAATTGCGTTCATCAACCCAAGGGCGCGCCACATCATCGATGGAATTTGCATTCTATCAACCGTTGCCCGATCACTTGGCACAAGAAATCATCACCAAGCGTCGCGGGTAGTCTTTATTGAGTTCGTGTATAAATATTTACGTAGGTAAATGTGGAGGCATGAGGAGTCATGGGTAAGCAGAAGTTTGAGCGTAACAAGCCACACATCAACGTCGGCACCAT
>JBBAWW010000158.1:0-3371 GCA_040397035.1 Roseiflexaceae bacterium
AGTAGCCGTCAGCCTGACGGCCACGGCGCACTTCGCGGGCAGTAGTTGCGTGATGCCGTCCCAAATGGACGGCAATCTGACGCGTCGTCCAATTGAGCCGGTACAATGCGTCGAGTTGACCGCGTTCCGCTATGCTAAAATGATGGTAACCCATTGATGACTCCTGTGTAAGTGTTGTTTGGTAACTCCATTTTACCCGTGTTGTCAGTGGGGATTCATTTCCGTTTTAGCTGTCGCACTTCATATGACAATCCGCCAAAAAAAAAGCGTGTCACAGTATTATGGACAAGCAAATTCGCATGTGAAAGGAACCCAATGAACACTCTTATTTTGTGTTTGTGTGTCGCTGGCCTCGTATGGGCAGCTTTTTCGGTGATTAATGGACTCCTCGGCCGTGGTCGTAATGGTGGCAACAATGGTGGCAACAATTGGGGCAATCAAGGCTATGGCAATCAAGGCTGGGGTAACAATGCCGGCTCATTTCTGGGTGGAATAGGACTAGGCTGGCTATTAGGCGGCTGGGGGAACAACGATCACAACCAGCATATCAACAACAATGACACGGTAGTTGACAGTAACAATGATGGAGTCCCGGATACCGCGAACGAAAACAACAATCCCGACGGGGGCTGGTTTGATTGGGGCAATAACAATAACGACAGTGGTGGCGACAGTGGTGGCGACAGTGGTGGCGACAGTGGTGGCGACAGTGGCGGCGATAGTGGTGGCGATTGGGGTGGGGACTCTGCATAAAAATACCGTTATATTTGAGTCGATGCTGGCAACATAAACCAGGAAGTATGACAATAATGGTTGAGTTTTTCTGTTTTTCGGCAATTATATTGTAGTTATTAGTGCGTTATTTAGCAGTAGACGGGGATGACGTGGCGGACCATGGCGTAGTGGGTATGGAAGTTGGTGTCAATCAAATCATTGCCATGACCATCATAATCACCACCATCATTGGTACGTATTGCACAACCAATGGACCGTCCTATCATGTATATAAAATAAAATGCTACGTTTCGTGCACCCATGGGAACAATTCCCCATGGGTGCACCGTCTATACTACAATGTATAACCATTCAAAGGAATCCCCATGCGTCAGCGAGTCCTGCTCTTACTCTTGATTTGTATCACCTTCGGCACCATCACCCCCACCTACGCGGCTAGCATCGATTGCACGGCGCGCGGGATGCAGGTCGATTTACATGGATGTAACCTTGGTAGCGCCGATTTGGAGGGGCTCAACCTCAGCGGCGCCAATCTCAGCGGTGCTATTTTGACCGGCGCTGATCTAACCGGGACTGATTTACAAAACGCCAATTTGACCGGTGTGATGTCGGGGGGCATTACCGGCATGCCTCAAGCACTCCCCGTCACTCCAGCCAGCATCAAACGGGTCTTGTTTATCGGTAATAGTTATACCGCTGTCAATAATTTACCGGCTATTTTTGGATCCATTGTCAAAAACAGTGGCAATCCTGTACCCGTCATCACTGCCGTCACCCCTGGCGGGCAAACCTTCAAAGGGCATTTAGCCTATGCCGCCACCCAAGCCGCCATCAATGCGGGTAACTGGGACGTGGTGGTGCTCCAAAACCAGAGCCAAGAGCCGGCCTTTGCCGAAATCAATGCTCAAAACCGCGCCGACATGGTGCAAAGTGCTGCCGAGCTCTGCCGGCGCATCCGGCTCAAAAGCCCCCATGCCCGGATCTTTTTTTATGAAACCTGGGCGCGCTACGCCAGCTACTGGGCCAGCAACCAACATCGTGACGAAGGCGCCAATCCCCGCGAAATGCAGGCACGCCTACGCAAATGGTACGGCGTGGTCGCCCAAGCCAACCACGCCACCGTCGTCCCGGTGGGCGATGCCTGGGAATACGCCTATACCACGCCCAATCCCACCCGCCTGCACGCCAGCGATAATTCACACCCCGTCTATGCGGGTAGTTACCTCGCTGGGCTGGTTTTTTATGGCAAAATCTACGGCGTGTCATTGCCCACCATCACCTGGAACGGATCCCTGAGTGCTAGTATGGCCCAACAGATGCAAACCGCTGCTACCCACACACTGACTACGACTGCATCCACTGGACTCCCGCCGGGGTGGTACCTGCGTAATGAGTATTTGCTCGGACCGGGGGCCAACCTGACCGGTGCCGATTTGCGCAATATGAACCTGGCCGGTATTGATCTTAGTGGCGCAATCCTCAGCAATGTCACGTGGTCTAACACGATTTGCCCGGATGGCAGTAATAGCGATAGTCATGCTGGTAGTTGTCAATTGGCTACAGCAACGCGAACTCTCACAGCTATTGCCACCCGCACGAGTACCCGCACCCATACCAACACCCGCACGCAAACGAGCACACCCACCGCATCACGCACACGCACGCAGACAAGTACACAAACGGCCACCCGCACGCGCACCGCCACCCGTACGGCGACAGCCTACCCCTATCCGTGAACGCAGGTTGGCGGCACGCCGCCAACGAAGTAGGGGCGATTACGCTACAGCGCAATGTGCTGATTAAAGCAACAGTGACATGTCAGTGCGCCGGAACAATCGCCCATGAAGTGACGTAGGAAGTACCACCCCCACCGTCATTCAATGCCCGTTGCCCATACCGTTCAGCGCACGAAACCCATCCCCACCGTCATTCCATGCCGGTTGCCACGGCAACCGTAGCGTGGAATCTCCGTGGCTTGCCATCGCATGATTGCCCGGCAGCTGGGGTATGTGGCTACCAGTAGGAGATTGCACAGGAACTACTGCGCCCATGCAATGACGCTGGGATTGGATCCCCCGCTATGTGACATTACACCAAACCGTCCAGCACACCAAACCCATCTACAAAAACGACTATTTTGTGGATGGGTTGTATTAATATCAGTGTGGCGGATTGTAATATGAAGTGCGACAGTTAAAACGGAAATGAATCCCCACTGACAACACAGGTAAAATGGAGTTACCAGACAACAATTACACCGGAGTCATCAATGGGGTACTATCATTTTAGCATAGCTGAACGCGGTCAACTCGACGCATTGTACCGGCTCAAATGGACGACGCGTCAGATTGCCGTCCATTTGGGACGCCATCACGCAACCATTGCCCGCGAAGTGCGCCGTGGCCGTCAGGTTGACGGCTACCATGCACTACCCGCCCAAAACGGTGCAACGTATCGTCGCCGTGCTTCCTGCCCAAAGGGAAAATACACGCAATCCCTCGCGGATGAAATTACCCAACGCGTACGGCAAACGTGGTCACCCGCACAGATCGCCGCTTATCATCGTATGCATAATTACCCGTCAATACCTGCGCCAATTGAACGTGGCATAAAAATGGCTTTTGCCGTATAGTTTT
>JBBAWW010000159.1:0-3210 GCA_040397035.1 Roseiflexaceae bacterium
ACTACAGCGGCATCACAACGGTCAGTGGCGGCACGTTGCAAGTGGGTAATGGTGGCGGCACAGGCACATTGGGCGCAGGCAATGTGACCTTGGCCAATGGCTCCAACCTCAGCTACCAGCGCAACGTCGATACCAGCATCGCCAATGCCATTTCCGGCACGGGTAATGTGTTGGCCAACATCACGGGTGGCAATTTGACGGTTGATCGAGTCATTAACTTAAATGGTGGCGGCAACATCTATCTGCAATCGGCGGCAGGCTCAATCACAACGTCAGCGGCTATTACAGGTACCAACATCAGCTTGGACAACACTGGCTTCGGAATCAATACAACGACGGGTGCCATCAATACAACGGGTACCGCCAGTTCGGGCATCGCTGCCACCGGCATCTTGGCCAATGGCGCGGTGACAGCCAAACGCGGCAACATTGTCATGGCGGGTGTTTCAACTACCCAGTGGGGTATCTCAGCTGCTGGTGGTTTGACGACTACATCCCTAACCGGCGGCACAGTTAGCAACATCACCCTGACAGGCACCAGCGAAAGCAAGGTGGGCTTTGTCAATACCGGAAGCATTACCGCAGATGGTGTGCTCAGCATCACAGGGCATAAAACCGGTGCTACGGGCTACCAGGGTGTCAATATTTCTGGAAATCTAACAGGTGCCAGCGTCAGTGTGGTTGGTGATTCTGTGGGGCACCATGGCGTGGACGTCGCTGCAGCTGTAACAGTTAAATCAACAACTGGTGATTCATACATTGAAGGGATTGCAAGTAATACCACCACAAACGCAGCAGTAAACGCCGATGGTTCTTCGGGGGCACAAATTTCAGGCACAGTGAACGCCGCTGGCAAATTAACTATCAAGGGAACAACAAGTATCGCAGGTGCTTATCAGGGCCTTATCATTTCCAAAAATGTACAAGGTCAGAGCGTCGAAATTACAGGTAGTTCAGTCAAGCACTTTGGGGTTAGCCTGGGCACAGCAGCCTCTGTGACTGCTACAGCGGGCGACGTCAAAATCGAAGGCACATCAGGCACATCGAATGGAATCAGTATTGGATCCAATACAACCACCAACACAACTATAAATGCCACTGGCAACGTGACCCTGTCTGGTACAGCAGGCAATGCTTCAGCAGGCCAATCGGGTTTAACGGGCGTGAAGATTTGGGACGGTAGCTCAATCTCTGCAGGTAATGCATCTTCCACCGGAAGCATCAACATCACTGGCACGGTAGATACGCAATCGGGTCAAACTGGCACGGGCGTTGATTTTCAGCGTTGGTTTAAAGTGGCAACGCTCAAGGCTAATGGTGACATCAGCATCACCGGTACGGTGACAGGCGCGGGAATCGGCTCAGGAATTAAAACAAGCACCAGCAGTAAATATGGCACAGCCCCCATGATGGATGCAGGCGGCAAATTTACCCTGCGAGGCAATAACCGAACTACCAGTGGCGCAAGCAATGGATCTGCAGCTGTTGATGGCGCATCTGGGATGCAAGTAAAAGCAGTCGGCGACATTGTGATCCAGGCCGAAACACAAAATTCGGCTGATAATGCGGTGACTTTCACCTCTAATGCCATTGGAGAGGGTGGAAACGCATACTTCAATTCAACCAATGGCAATGTTTTGATTCAGGCAAACCAAGGGGGCATCAAATTTGCAAACGCTCTGTCGACAAGTTACATATCGGGTGCTTACACCTCATTGAGCGACATTATTGGTGCGAACATCACCATTGACAACACGGGAGCGGGTATGGCGATTGGTGCTGTGGCATCGGGTGCAACAGCAGTCACTGGCACAGGTGGTACGAAAGGGGCATTGATTGAAATTAACACTGGTATTGATTCAGCAACAGGCGCTATCACCTCAGGCTCGGGTGTCGCATCATCGGGCGTAGGCGTGAATCTAGGTTCCAGCGCTGGTGGCATGCCGATCAAAGCTAGGGGCAACGTCTACATAGCTGGAGGTGCAAGTGCTGCTGGCGGAACAGGCGTCAATTCCATTGCGGCGATTACAGCAGACGGCAACATCAACATCAACACAACCCAAGGCGCCATCACCCTGGCAAGCGCAACAGACATGAGCGCAAAAACAGGTGTGACTATTACGGCTCAAGCAGGCAACCTGAATATCAATCAAGCAATTAAAAACACTACCTCAGGCAATATGGTGTTAGGTGCGGGAGTTTCTAAATCAGCGGGTGTGGGCACGGGTGGAGATGTGAAGACTGGCGGTGTGGTGACCAATTCCGCCTCTGCTGGAAAAACATACATCTATACCGGCGCCATCGCTACAACAGGAAAGCTGACCGACAGTTTTTCCAGCAATCTCGGTTCGCTTTACTTGTCAACCATTGGGACAAATCTGGCCAATACGGCTTCATACACCAGCTATACGGGTACGCCTGCGCCGATCTCGGGTGGCGACACCACCCAGGTATTTTTCCGCGAAGCCATCGGATTGGGCACTGTCGATTTGGGGACCAGTACTGTTAATAAAACCTATGGTGATGTCAGCATGAGCTATGCTAATGGTGTAAGTTTGACTGCTGATGTCCGCAGCCAAATGAAATCGACGAATTCCAGTGCATTGCTAAACACCATCAGTAAAACTGTTACCGGTACCGGTGCAGCCACCTCCGTAAAAATCAAAACAGCCGACTTGATTGATGCATTGAGCATTGCCCCAACTACAGCGTTTTCTACCAGCAACTACAGCACCTCCAATAATCTGAAAGCCAATACGGCGGGGTATGGATATACCGTTTCTTCAGGGAACACGTATAGCGTTAGCTTGGGGACTACGAATGCAAAGGTGGTGGTGGGACAAAAGGCGATCACCCTAAGCGGTGCAGCAGCCAGCGACAAGGTGTATGACCGCACCGATACAGCCACGCTCACAAGCGCTGGTGCATTGACAGCAGGCGCAGCCAATAGCACTGACAACAAGTACTACACCGGTGACACGGTGAGTGCGACCAATACGGGTGCCAAGTTCACAGACGGCAAGAACGTCAAGTTTGACAGCAGCGACAACGTGATTGCCCAAGGCGTGACGATTCATGGCTTGGCTCTTGCCACTGGTGGTGACAATGCGAACTACACGGTGACAGACGCTTCAAGCGTGACGGCCAAGATTACGCAAAAGGCGATCACCCTAAGCGGTGCAGCAGCCAGCGACAAGGTGTATGACCGCA
>JBBAWW010000160.1:0-2973 GCA_040397035.1 Roseiflexaceae bacterium
TTATAGTACATCTTTCGTAAAAACCAGCACACAGCTTAAATTGGCGTAGGTATTGCTTTGTACTAGTTATAAAAAAGCTCACCATGTCACATATGTGCATGGTAAGCAATGGCAAGAGCGCGTGGGAGTCGAACCCACCAACGAAGCTCGTCACCCCGTTCGCCCGTTTTGAAGACGAGGACAGCCACCGGACCACATGCGCTCTCGTGTAGCATTGTACTACAAATACATACAACAACAGACTCCAGTACACGCACAACACGATGCAGGCACGATAGCCATGATGGAACCGACTCGCACACTGATACAGAACAAACGCTTGTTGTATACTAGCCACAACCCAACAACGATATATGAAAGAAAATGTATGCCCCACAACATCAAATTTGCTACCGATCTGGTCACGTTTTATGCCCCCGAATACTGGGGTGGCAGTGGTGATATGAGCGACCTCGAGGCGGTATTAGCCACCAATGGCTGGGATCCGTTACGTTTTTGAGAACGAATTTTGACGGATGTCAACGATGCCGGCTTAGATGGCATCGAAATCACTTTTACCCCTGGTAATTGGCAGAGCGCCATCGCTGCCTACGGCTCTGCGCAAGGCTTCGCCGGCGCATTGGCCAGCCACAAACTCGAATTATGTAGCGGCTATTTGTCCAACCGTATCCCCGGCACCCATCGCTATGCCGACATCGCCAATCGGGACGACCACGGCGTGCTCACAGAGATGGCCGATAATTATGCAGAGTTTTTGGCGACCTGCCAGAGCGACATCATGGTGATATCGCTGCCATTGCGCAAAAACCTGCTCGCCGACCAACCGTTGTTTGTCGATGCCCAGAGTGCCCAAGTCATCGCCGACGCCCTCAATCGCATCGGCTATATGACGCGCAAGCGGGGTGTCAAGCTGGCATTGCACCCCGAGGCTTTTAGCATGTTCCGCAATAGTCGCGATGTCGATTTGTTTATGTTGTATACCGATCCTAGTTATGTCCACCTCTGCCCCGATACGGCCCAATTTGTGGTGGCCGGCTCAAATCCCCTCGACATCGTGGCTCGGCATCGCGACCGGGTGGTCATCACCCACTGGAAGGACGCCACCGGCCCCGCCCCACTCGACATCCCCATCGACGAATCGATCTACGACACCCAAGTCCAATGGTTTGCCGCCGTGGGCCAAGGGGTGGTCGATTGGCCGGCGTGGGCGCGGTTGTTGCGTGACATCAACTACCAAGGCTGGGCCGTGTTTGAGCTGGATGCGGCGCGTAATCCCGTTAGTGATTTGCAACAAATCATGCGCTATGTCAAAGGCTCATTGACGCATATTTATCGCTAATTATTGGGTGCAAAAAACCGTACGGGCGAATACCGGCGCATCACCCACCACACGTACACCACACGTACGGGCGAATATCGACGCATATCATGCGCCGGTATTCGCCCGTACAATTCGCCCCTACGGTTGCCGCGCCACGACCGTATCGGCCGATTCCCCCACACATTCGTGATAGACACTCGGTGCAGTCGCACCCTCGGTACTAATCAACAATATGCGTGATGTCGCATCAATTCCCAACGATTGTGCTACCGCAACATCACTCAACACCGTCTGCAACCCGGCCAACCCCGCCGCCCCTGATTCACCCGACACCATCGGGATATCGTGAGCGATAGGGTACGCCAAGCTCTGCATCGCAACCATGGCCGCGGCATCACTCACCGTCATGAAATCGTCGATACTGGGTTGCAAAATCTGCCACGCCAACGGTGAGGTCTCGCCACAGGCCAAGCCTGCCATCAACGAATCAACACTCCCCGTCGCATTGGCCGGCGCCCCCACAATGGCACTTTGATACAAACAATCGGCTTGTTCTGGTTCGACCACAATCATCCGCAGCCGCGCAAGCCCAAAGAACTCCCACAAATAGCTGGCCATCCCCGCCGCAAACCCACCTACCCCACCCTGCAAAAACACGTGGGTATAAGGGCAATGTGTCGGCTGACTCTGCGTCTGTGCCACCACTTCGTCAGCGATGATGCTATAGCCTTGCATCACATCGCCCGGGATTATTTCGTAACCGACGTACGAGGTATCAGACACCACATCCCAGCCATTGACCGCCGCCAAGCGAGCCGATTCCAGCACCGAATCATCGTAGTTGCCGGCAATCCGGATAATCTGCGCGCCATAGGCCGCAATCGCCTGTTCACGTTCCACGCTTACATTGGCATGGATGACAATCACACAACGACAGCCCAGCGACTGAGATGCCGCCGCCAAAGCCCGGCCATGATTGCCGTCGGTGGCACTAATCACCGTGAAGTCAACCAACAGCGCGGCATACCCTCCCGCCCACAACGTCGCCATATCAAACTGCTGCTGCGGCCACCGGCGCAGCACCAAGCGCACCAACGCAATGGGGGCGCCAAGGGCTTTGAAACTGGCGAGGGGCGAACGCACCGACTCATCCTTGATGGCGATGTGGGCCACTCCCAACTGTTGCGCCAAGCCAGGTAATTCGTACAGCGGGGTTGGTTGCGGGCTGATACGATCCCAGTGTGCCAACCAGCGCCGACTTTCTTGGGCAGTGGCAATACTGAGAATCTGTTGCAGCGCGGCAGGGTACGCCTGTACAGTCACTCGTGAATTATGCACAATCATGACACTGTCCTTTCATTAAAAAATAAGCCCTACAAGCAATACCTACGCCAATTGAATGTGGCATAAAAATGGCTTTTGCCGTATAGTTTTGGTATCTGAACGCCAAAAACAAAGCAAAAGCCATGAATATTTTTGCACTCTTTCACTCCTTTTGTCAAGTCCACTCGATCACCATGCTTCGGCAGCTGAGCGCCATCATTGCTGGCGCGCTTTGTGCACCCCACCACATCACCATGCGCAATATTGCCCGCTAGAGCACGTACGGCTACCGCACCGTGCAACGGTTTTTTGCCACCGACATCGATTGG
>JBBAWW010000161.1:0-2941 GCA_040397035.1 Roseiflexaceae bacterium
GTATCAATGCACCGCCACACTACCAACGAGCCGCCTAGATTGGCGTAGGTATTGTTTGATGTGCGAGTAAATTAGGCATAGAGATTGTCGTCATCGCGCTGTGGGGTGGTGCCATTGACTTGCTGTTGAAAGCGTGCGGTGAGTTCGGCTTCGTGGGCCGCGGCGGCTTCGCGCGCAGCGGCGATGAGCGAACCCACCAGACTGTTGGGATCATCAAAGGCCCCAATGCGGCGCAACCACCAAATGCCTACCGCGGTACCGGCAATTAACCCAAAGAGTAACCCGAAAATAAATCGTCGCATGTGAATCCTCCCTCATATGAAAACACGACACCGTTGACATGACGCCAACGGTGCCGCTTCGCTTTGATTTATGCCTTGGTGGCGATTTCGAGTTGCGCCCGCGCAATGAAATCATCCAGTGCCAATGCGCCTAAATCAGTTCCCGTACGGGTCCGCACGGCCACCGCCCCTGCGCTCGCTTCGCGATCGCCGATGATGAGCATGTAGGGGGTTTTTTGGAGCTGGGCATCGCGGATTTTGGCATTCATGCGGTCACGGCTCATATTGAGCTCGACCCGCATCCCCAATGCCGTGAGTTTGGCTTGGACTTCTTGGGCGTAGGCACCTTGTTTTTCATCCGAAATCGGGATGATAACGGCTTGTGTCGGTGCCAACCACAACGGGAATGCGCCGGCGTAGTGCTCGATTATCACCCCCATGAAGCGCTCGGTCGAACCGGTGACGGCGCGGTGAATCAACACGGGAGTGTGCATTTGGCCATCTTCGCCGACATATTCCACACCCAAGCGTTCGGGTTGGATGAAGTCGACTTGGACGGTGGACAACTGCCACTCACGGCCCAGCGCGTCTTTGGCCAAAAAGTCGGCTTTGGGGCCATAGAACGCCGCTTCGCCTTCGACGGCTTCGTAGACGACGCCGTTGGCATCGAGGGCTTGTTTGAGGGCGGCGGTAGCGCGCTCCCATTTGTCATCATCTTTGACGAATTTGCCTTCGTTGCCCCGCAACGACAAGCGCACGCGATAGTCTGACAGTTTATAGGCGGTCAATACTTCGTTGATGAGTTGCAAGCAGCGACTAAACTCGGCTTGAATTTGGTCGGGCGTACAAAAGACGTGACAATCGTCTTGGGTCAATGAGCGCACTCGGGTCAAGCCACTGAGGGCGCCACTATCTTCGTAACGATAGAGGGTGGCGAATTCGGCAAAGCGCATCGGTAATTCGCGATAGGAATGGCGGCCCATTTCTTTGAACAACGTCATGTGTGACGGGCAGTTCATTGGTTTGAGGCGGAAGATGGTATCGCCGTCAACCATGGGAGGGAACATCGAATCGCGGTAGTTCTCGTAGTGACCCGACTTGTGATATAGCGTTTCTTTGACCAAATGCCCCGTCCAGACGTGCTGGTACCCATAGCGGGTTTGCACTTCACGGACGTACGATTCCATCAAATAGCGCAACATTTCGCCCTTGGGGGTGAACAGGGGCAAGCCGGCGCCGATATCTTCGGAGAAGTAGAACAAGTTGAGTTCACGGCCAAGGCGGCGATGGTCGCGGCGTTTGGCTTCTTCGATTTGGAAGAGGTAATGGTCGAGCTCGGCTTTGGAGGCCCAAGCGGTGGCATAGATACGTTGGAGCTGGGGGCGTTTTTCGTCGCCACGCCAGTAGGCACCAGCCACGCTCATCAACTTGAAGCCATCGGCAGGGATTTCGCCGGTGGTGGCGACGTGGGGGCCGCGACAGAGGTCTTCAAAGTTGTCTTGGCGATAGGTCGAAATAACTACTTCTTCTTTGCTGGTATCGCCGTTGTCATCTTGACCAGCAGCGAGTCCATCAATGAGTTCGATTTTGTAGGGTTGATCATGGAAAAAGGTACGGGCTTCGGCGGCGCTGACTTCGCGGTACACGAAGGAGTGTTTGGCCGCAATGATGCGGCGCATGCGGGTTTCGATATCGGCGAAGTCGTCTTGGGTAATGGCGCGGGGTAAACCGAAGTCATAATAAAAGCCATCGTCAATCGGTGGACCGATGGCAATCAGGGCGTCGGGGAAGATTTCGCGCACTGCCTGAGCCATGACGTGGGCTGCTGAATGGCGAATGAGATAAAGTTGATCGGGTGCTCCAGCCATGCCGGTATTCTCCTCACACACTATGGGACACGGAGGGGCATCAAACCAAGAGCCGCTCCGTGCACATCTATTGTTGTCTCTATTCTACCTTATTTACCTGCGAGGGTGATTTCGATGACACCATCCATGATATGCAGCTCTTGGACGGGGGTTTTGTCGCGGAGGCGTTTATTGATTTCGTCTTCAAACAGCTGTGAGATTTTTTCGATGGGTAGCAATGCCCCAATCACGCCATCGAGCCGTGGTTTGGCCAAAATAATATTGCCATTGGTCACCGCCAACCCTGTGGTCAAGGTTCCTTTGATGCCACCGACCAACAAATCAATTGTGACGATATCTTTGCTGAGGGTGACGTTGGTGACTTTGGCTTGATCGGTGCCAATATCGCGAAGCTTTTGGTTAACTTCTTCTTGGGTAATGCGCACCACATGATTATTGCTGTCATTGTTGGTGGCGGCGAGGGCGGCAACTGTGGCAGTTGGAATGGTGACGACGCTCGTGGGGATTGGTTTGGCGGTAGGGGAGATTGGGCCGCTCGTGACATACCATACACCGATACCAGAAATTACAATTGCAATAACGAGTAATAAAAATTTCATACATAGACTCCTATTGATTGTCGACTTATTCACACACCTAAGAACTATTATACCAATACCGGAAGTAGGGTTTTGTGAGTGTAAAATAAGGATTTTGGATTGTTTTTGGTGGTTGTAATGAGGTTTTTTTGTTTTATTTGGCGGATTGTAATATGAAGTGCGACAGTTAAAACGGAAATGAATTCCCACTGAC
>JBBAWW010000162.1:0-110 GCA_040397035.1 Roseiflexaceae bacterium
CGCCATGCAATGACGCCATGTGGGCAATATGCAGGGCGCCATGCAATGACGCCACGTGGGCAATATGCAGGGCGCCATGCAATGACGCCACGTGGGCAATATGCAGGGCG
>JBBAWW010000162.1:210-2692 GCA_040397035.1 Roseiflexaceae bacterium
CCATGCAATGACGCCACTTCATTTGGGGGATGTTTTCGCGCGACTTGGTAATGCTCCAGTAATGGTCAATGATGAAAATAGGGACAGATCCGTTTTTCATCAAGGAGCATATCATGTGGTACCGCCTCATCATCGCCACGATTTTGGTTGGGCTGTTGAGCAGCTTCACCCCTAGCTACGCCGCCAGCAATGACGACTCCGACGACGACATTTCGCCAGCGGCAGCCAACGCGTTGGCGAGTCACGATTATGAGCAAGTGGCGCTAGCGCTTTTTTCGGCGCAGACACCTGCAGACATTGCCGCCCTCACCCCAGAATTCGAACGGCTCTAAGCCCAAAAAAATCTCGTCACCCGCGTAATCAATCCACAATTCAACATATTTGATTGGATTTATGCCAGCGAATTAGCTCAAAAAATCGCCAACGACCAAAAACTAAGCAACAAAATGAATATGGACACCTACCTACGCCTCAAAAAAGGCGATGTGCTGCTGCGCCGTACCGGCGTGCTAGGGTGCAAACAATGGATTGTGGTGCCACTCTGTCAGTTTTGGGCTTTTATGTATGAACATTCAGGGATTTATTACGGCAAACGCAACCAAAAATATAACGAGGTCTATGAATCAACGAGTAATGGGGGCGTCCAATTCACCAATATTGCCACCTGGCGAGAAAAAAATCTCTATGTTGGCATGCATCGGAGCACCGTCGATGGTTACCGGATCGCCGCCATTTTTGAACAGCTTATCAACAAATACGGCTACAGAGGACAAACTCCCTACAACTACAATTTAGCCAACAAATACACCGACAAAGCGCTCTACTGTTCGCAACTGGTCTGGAAGTTTTATCTGATGCTCGGCATCGACGTCGATAGCAATGACCCCATGTATGCCGCCTGGCTGCGCCTGATGTACGGCACCACGGTAGGAAATTATGTCAGTACCAATGCAGTTGCCCCCGACGAAGTGGGGCTTTCGACCAAACTCATTCGCGTCGCAGCAGGCTGGAACAATTAATAATCACCTGCGTGTCCCCACACAATCATATCGCGGGGACACACAACCAAATAAAAGGAGTCCGCTATGCGTTTATTCTTCCTGCTGCTCAGTATGTTCGTATTATGTAGTTGTGGTGCGTTACAAGTATTGCCACTGACCGTACCAGCCAAACCCGTCTATGTGGTGGCAGGGCGCGATGGGGCGGTGGGCTATGGCCACACGACGATTTCGCTGGTCAATCGCGAAAATTGGCAAATCATGGGCAATCGCAATCTGACGACGAGTTACATCGAAAGTGGCACGCATACCAACTCAGATGTATGGATTGGCTTTGCAGGTGATACCAACGAAGACAAATACATCGTCTCAAAAATCAGCTACGACCTCGCTCAGCAAACCGATTACATTACTTGTATGGAGCCCCGCGCCATCCACCGCTATCACGATTCATTGATTGTGTTGTGCCAAGAGCGCGGTTTTGTGGCAGTCGTCATGCGCATCCGCATGAGTGATGGCAAAGTACTGGCTCAACGCGAACTCACCACCCAATGGGGCGATATGTTTTTTGATAATAGTTTTTTGATTGGTGATGAAGTGGTGGTCCAAGGAGGCAGTCATAGCGCTCCAGCCGACAGCCCACCCGAGCTCCAAGTCCTCGATGCCAGCACCCTTGCCCAAAAACGGCTCATTCCCAATCAGGCCTTAGTCGGCATCGCCGAAGCGATTGTGCAGGGAGACACCGTCTACATCCTCAACACGATTAGCGATTATTCGGAGTCAGCACACCTACCTTTTGCCGACATCTATACCTTCCAGGCCGGCGACACACAATTCAGCCCCATGCCCCCGGTGGCACGCGCCCCCCAGCAAGGGGTGATTGTAGACAACACCCTGTATACCCTGCACAACACTTGGCCGGCCCAAAAACAACTCGACATGACCAAGATTTTCATCTACAAAACAGATTTAACTACCTGGCAAACCACGCATTGGGAATACGATTATGCCACCTGGAACCATATTTCGGACATCGCCGCCATCGACGGCCACATCATGTTGGCTAATTACTGGCGCGAGCAACCCGACGACGAGGGGTTGTACGAACTTGACCCACAGACGGGGACGCTGACACAACGGGTGGCTATCCGTGGCGCGTCGTTGGTGATTGATACTGGCGCAGAATGAGAGGATATGCTCGATTCTCGCACAGGGCACGCAGAGGACGCAGAGATACGGGCGATTGCTCGGGAACACGATGAATGGTGACGAACATACGATATGCTATTTATCTCGCACAGGGCACACAGATGCATGGCGCCATGTTGGGACATGTGCAGGGCGCCATGTGGGCAAATATGCAGGGCGCCATGTGGGCAATATGCAGGGCGCCATGTGGGCAATATGCAGGGCGCCATGTGGGCAAATATGCAGGGCGCCATGTGGGCAAATATGCAGGGCGCCATGTGGGCAATATGCAGGGC
>JBBAWW010000162.1:2792-2925 GCA_040397035.1 Roseiflexaceae bacterium
GCCATGCAATGACGCCACTTCAAACTTTCCTTCATACTTCATACTTCATACTTCATACTTCATACTTCCTGCTTCATACTTCATACTTCATACTTCATACTTCATACTTCATACTTCATACTTCATACTTCAT
>JBBAWW010000163.1:0-2824 GCA_040397035.1 Roseiflexaceae bacterium
TCTGAGAAGTTGATCTCAAAACGGTAAGTAGGAGCCACATCACCGTAGCCGGCAGCTCTTGAGACAACCCCACTTCCACCCATGCTGTAACTGTTGAAATTGGCTGTGGGGTTAATCTGCGCGGCATTGACATTGGTAGCCGTCAGATCAAAAGAAGCTGACAGCGCAGGTGCCGTCACGTCAGTCAAAGCGGAAGACGTGCTGGTGAAATTCCAGCTCACTGTGTCCGAATCAGCGACGCCCGAATAGGCATTGCCAGCCAAATCGAGAATGGCACCGGGTTGAATCTGAACGTGGTAAGCCACAGCGGCCTGCAAAGGCGCAAATGGATTGACCAGCACACTGGTGCCCGAAATGACCAGTTTCCCGCCCATATTGCCCATACCCGTTGCGGCATTGAAGCTCTCAACATAGCGTCCTGTGCTGGTGTTGTAGAGAACGATCAGCCCGGACCCCGCCTTCACGTCCTCGGAGAAGGTGACTTGCAAGTTGCTGGTCAGAGCCACAGCGCTGCTGTTGTCGACCGGAGAAAACGAACTGACTGTGGGTGCAGTGAGGTCGCGTTGAACCACCACCGAATTGCCCCAGCCATCGGCTTTGCCAAACACGATGTAAGCGCTACCGCTGGTGTCTGTTTGTCCATTGACACCGGTTTCATTAAAGCCGGGGCCGCCGATCAGGAGGTCTTCATAACCGTCACCGTTGATATCACCTAAGCCTGTGACATCTGCGCCAATGTGGGTGGGGTTGGCAGCGTCTGACAAAAAGCTGACCCAGCCGCTGCTCGGCGAATCAGACATGACCTTGTTACCGCCGTAACCCCCACCAAAGATCAAATGGCTCACACCCTTGGAATAGGTGGGTGAATTTGGCAGAGAACCATCGTAAGTCGCAAAAGGATTGGACGCCACAAAGTCGGCATAACCGTCGCCGTTCACATCGCCGACGGCTTTGATGACGGTTGCATTGGTGATGTTCTCGATGCCGTCTGTGTAAGACGAATCCAGGCCAAAGCCCTTGAGCCGAATGGTGTAACCATCGCTTGCAGAGGCCACAAAGGACACAGATGCCGCGTCAATATTGCTCCAGTCTGCGCGGCCATAAATCACCCGTAGCAGGCTGTTGTCACCGTAGACGTTGGTGGCAAGGTCAGCCATACCATCGCCGTTCACATCACCAATGGCACTCAAACCATTTTGGTAGGTCGCTCTGGCTGCAAACCCGGAGCCTGTAGGGGCAGAGCTATTCCAATAGGTGTTATCGCTGCTGAAGACACCCGTACCCACACCCGTGACGGTGAAGCCACGGCTGCCCAGATCGGCCAGATCAAACTGACCTGCCAAAGAAGCCGTTCCAAACACCACGAAGGCCTGGTCACGGGCATTGATGATCATGTCGTCAATGCCGTCCTTGTTCACATCGCCTGCGTTTTCGACTTTCCAACCGGCGTATTGGTCAATCCCGGACCCCACCAGGTAAGCCCCATCGTCATATGCAATCGAGAAAGCCGACAGTTGAGGAGTCGGATTAACAATCGTGGTGGTGAGCCCCGGGGTGTAGAGCAATCTGGCCCCGTTGAGGGCGGTGACCTGGGTGAAGGTTTCGCCGTTGTAAACAACCGTAGACACGTTGGTGACCATGTCGCCCCAATCACCGACCAGATCAATCGCATCTTTTGAGCGGGTGATTCCGTCATAAAGATCGGGTGTGGGGTCGCCCCGAACAATCAAGATCCCATCTTGGTCGGTCATCTCCAGTAATTTTTCCGGGCTGAGAATCAGCTTGTTGGGTACTTTGCTGAGCGAAGTGGGCAATTCATTGCCTGCAGTCAATGCAGTTTGATCGCGTGTCAGGTCGATCTCTTCAATGTTGGTCAGCCCCTTGGAAGAGATCAACAGGGTGTTGACAATTTGCGTGGTCTGCGTCGGGGATGACAGTTGGAAATAAACCTTGTCATAGCCGCGCCCCCCATCGACACCGGTGAAGGCGGAGTTGTAGATGCGCAGAATGTCATCGCCGTCACCGGCCAATACGCCGCCGTTGGTCGGAACATTCAGATCGTCGTTACCGTCGGTGCCTAATTTTGTAACAGCACCCAGTTCGTTGATCACTTGCAGCGTGACAGACTGCTCGACGCTGACCAGGGCAGTCCCTTTTTGCAAGATGTTGTACATCTTGCCCTCTGTATCGGACTCGACCCCTGCGCTGGTCCACGCACCGTAAAGTTTCAGCGCATCCCCTGCATCCCCCTTGACGGTGATCTTGCCCGTACCGGACATGGCCAGCACGGAGGGCTCGTCAAGCTTGATGGTCTGATTTCCATTGCCACGCATGCTGATGACTTCAAACCCGGTGTAGATGCTGCCGGCGGTTGAGGTGAAATCAACGTCGCCCGCTGCCAAATTGGTGCCGGCATTGGTGGCCACATCGCCACCATCGGCATCCAATGCCGTTACCACCAGGGTATCGGTTCCGCTCTCTCCAAAAACCCGAAGGTCCGAGGCATCGTGGTAGACCACGTCATCGCCTGCGCCGGCATAAATGATGTCTGAGCCACCCGAATTGATGGTATCTTGACCGTCACCCGACTTGATGACGTCTATGCCGGAAGTACCGGTGATGTTGTCGTTGATGCTGGAGGTGTCGTCATCGCCTTTGATCACGCGCTTGACCGTGACGCCACCTGACAAGGTGATCGTGGTCTGACTGCTCAGCGTCAAAGGTGACAAATTGTCTGCCCCATCGACAAAGATGATGTCGTCCGCAGTACCGCTGACCGCCAATGAGGTGCTTGATGCGGGGTCAAGCGCTTGAGTCAGACTGC
>JBBAWW010000164.1:0-2782 GCA_040397035.1 Roseiflexaceae bacterium
GTGCTGTGCTGTGCTGTGCTGTGCTGTGCTGTGCTGTGCTGTGCTGTGCTGTGCGTCATCACCGATTCGGCATCGACAAAGCGCACCACAAAATGACGCAACGTGCCACTGTAATACGAATGGCGGTAAGCAATCACCGGCTCGAGGGTAGCATAGCGGGTCAGCAATGCCACGATGTCACGTTGCGTGGCAAATTCACCGCGCGCCACCTGTATTTTTTGATCAAGATTAATATCACTGGCTTCGGTCAAGCGGAAGCGATCACGGTGGACGCTATAGACCACCAGTTGCTGTTTTTGCAGGGTGAGCAAGGCCGTATCAACCAGCTCCGGCAATCCGCTATGCCCCAAGGCCCACACCAGCATTTCGCGGCTGGGGCGCAAATTGCGGTCATCGTTGAGCGCGGCCAAGGTGCCAATGGTAGCCACAATTTGTTGTGCCAGCGGGTCACCATTGCGCAGGCGATGGAGCACTTCGCTCAGCTCGACCCACGGCCGCCCCCGCGCCCGACCAAACAACCCAGGTCCTAGGGTTTGTTCGATATAGACGGCCAAATCGTGTAACAAATAGGGCACTTGTCCGTCGTTTTTTGCTAAAAACTCTAACAGGCTCCCTCGTTCTTGGGCGGTCAAAAAGGCAAACAGCGACCGTTCGTTTTGGGCGAGGGTGCGAAAGAGTAATGGCAGGGCTACCACCACCGTCGGGTGGAGTGGGTAGCAGGTTTTGACCAACCAACGCCATTCGTCGAGCTTCAATTCAGCCGGACGGAGCCCGAGCGCATCGCCGGTTTCGGCCCATTGTTTGACAATCGCCGGGCGCTTGCGCGGGTTGAGGTGTTGCATCACATTGGCCACAAAGCGCATCATCTGGCTTTGCGGTTCTTGGAAGACCACGTCCACATAGCGCCCTTGCACCTTGGCCCATTCGGTTTGTTGGGCCACACTCGCCGTGGTGCTGTAGCGTTCGAAGGTTTGATGCAAAATGGTGATTACCATGATTGGCGTATCGCCACTCCGGGCAGCAAGCTCGGCAATGGTCTGAAGCACAAACAAATCACGTGAATCGCCCGAGCGATGGATGTGGGCGAGGTGTTGCCCAAGCTCGTCGATAATCAGCATCACCCCGTGATATTGCGTATTGGCAAGCACCGCTTCGGTGAACAACCCAAGGTAGGTCGCTACTTCTTCGGGGGGTAAATCAGGATTTTCGCTAGCTTGGAGTAATTGGCTACCCAAATGATGCAACGGCGCAATATGACTGAGGTGTTGGTGCAACGTGGCCACAATTGCTTGCCGTAGCGTGGTGGCTTTGACGAGCAACGGAATGGGTAGAAGTTGTGTCGAATCAAACGGCACAATCCGTTGCTCCATCATCGTGTGTTGCTTCCACAACGAGTCACGTGCGTCAGGGTTTGCCGCAACCCAATGCGCCAAAAACACCCCAAACGCAGATTTACCGGTACCGTACGGACCAATAATCGAGAAAGCCCGCCCTTGGCTAGCATCGTCGCAGCCCCGCATAATCCGGGCCACGGTTTGTAATACCAACGGCGTCGCCATGTAGCCGTGTAATTCTTGGCCACTCTGACTCAGGTCATGAGCAATATTGACGGAGCGCAAATAGCGATTGGTCATCGTGCCACCTCGCCTTGTAGCGCCCCAAGGGCGATTTGGGTGATATCAACCTGTGATACGTCGGCCCATTGTACGGCGCGCACCCCACCATGATCGCTATAACTGGCAGCGCCGTGGCTCAAGCCATCAAGCCGGGCCACGCGGTCAAGTAAAGCATCTTCGCTCATGCGAAACAAGCGGCCGGGGCCATGTTCGCCCCACATTAATTCACTAAACGGCATGATTTGGGTCTGTTTTTGTTGCATTGCATCGGCAATTGCCGCCACCACGAGGCTATCGGGGAGATCATCGCGTGACGTGCTGACAAGCCGGGCACCATCATCATGGGATTGCAGTAGTTCGAGTGAAATCAACGGGCACAACAACAAATCTTCACTCAACGATTCCGATGGCGCATGGGGCAGATAACAGCGCAACAGACAATTCACGTCACGTCGCAACACATCAATCGCCGGTGTTTTGATACCTTGGCTGCCAAGGTAGTTTTGTACATCACGCACCACGGCATCCACATTGATATCGTTGCCGGTCAGGCGCATAAACACATGCCGCCACATATATGCCGGTGATTTGACAAGGCTCCAATGTAACCACCACCGCGTCCACGCCGTCACCACAAACGGATCAAGTCCGTTGTCGGCAAGCAGAGTATGCGCAATCGCTGTTGGTTGCCATCCTTTTTCGGCAGGAGTAATCATGCCGGTCATTTGGGCCCAATAACGGATGGCTTCGACCATGTTTTTGCCAACCCCGAGTTGCACCACTGCATCATCACTCGTCAAGGCGTGGGGGTCTCGCAAAAGCACGTCATAGAGCCGTTTGAGCCAACTTGCCCGTAATACAAAGGTCTGATGACCACTAAATACATAGGAAACACGGGTGGACATGACAATTCTTTCCGATTTTTTTGCAGTAAATAATCCTGCTGGGACAATGTGTCCAGTAGTATAGCACAAGGCGATGAATTACGTAATACAATACCTACGCCAAAACACCTCACCCCTAGCGTCATTCCATGCCGGTTGCGATGGCAACCGTCGTGTGGAATCTCCCGGGGCTTGCCATAGGATAGGCACACGACGGCGGGGTATTATCGGTAGGAGATTTCACGATCGTGGTCATGGAATGACGGAGAAAGGGGGAGCGAC
>JBBAWW010000165.1:0-2759 GCA_040397035.1 Roseiflexaceae bacterium
AAAGCCATCGATCTAAACACCCGAACGCCCCCCCCCCCCTCCCCACTCATGGACCACTCACCATCCCCCACGGATCACTCACCAAGGCCCACGTATCACTCCCCTCACCCCATAGATCACCCTCCCCCAAAGTCATGGATGACTCCTCCACACCCATGAGTCACTCATCACAAACCATGGATCACTGCCCCAACACATGGATCGCTCACTCTCCAAAGCCAATGGATCACTCACTAAAGGCTATGGATCACTGCCCAAATTTAATGGATCACTGCCCAGAGGCCCTGTATCACTGTCCAACGGCCATGAATCACTGCCCACAGCCCTTGGATCACACCCCCGGAACCCACGGATCACCATACCATTACTCTACTGTGTGACTCTGCGAGTAATGTACTATTATTTTGTACAACTCGTTAATTCTATAATGATCGACCCCCCCCCATTGTCGACACTCCCTCGTCACTGTGCCTACTGTATCAAGCCTACTGTACTCTATTACCTCCCCGCTGTATGATGCGTCCGATGCCATCCCTGGTGCAACTTTGACGTGCATCGAGCGACGTTGGCCAGTGGCCACCGACGTCGCACTTTCACTGCATGACCGCACTTTTCACAATCGCAACCACTTTTCCCCAATGGCATCACTGTAAGACCTTCGCACCAAACGTACTGTTCTGTACAGTACTTGGCGGAATGCCTGCATGTGTACTGTACTCTACATAGCCGAAGCCAAGAACAATGTCGAGTGTGCAATGTACTGTAAGGCACGGCAACAACCACATGTAATGCAACCAATGCAAGCGGCAATGGTCGACCCCCTCACTCGAGTTCGTCTGGATTCACGAACTCGTAGGTCAAAGTGTCGTCGCTCATCTCTGCCTCGGATCCGCTGTTGTCTGATGCCATCCAATCCGAATAGCGAGCAACCCAATCATCAAACGATGCTGCCAGATCGGATGCTGCGGCCGCGGCGGGTGCTGCGGCGGCCGGCACTGCGGCGGCACCACGTGCTGGGGCGGCCTCGGCCGCTGCCCTACCCAACAACGCCAAAGCCGAAGCCCTCTTCAGACGACGTTTATTCTTAGACCTCAGGCGCCATAACATCGTATTTGCTTCCTTTTTCCGCATCAACATGGCAATGCGGACGGCCACCGCCACCTTGGGCCGCCTGTACAACAACTTGAGCAGCTCGTGGGCCTGGACGACCGCTGGCTGCATCCTCAAAGATGTTGTACACATCAGCAATTGTCAAAGCAAAAGGGAGACTACCGTGAGTTGGACACACACCCAATTACCGGCAACCGACCCAAACCAACCCGTGGCCACCCTCCGGTGAAAATATGTGTCTGACCCGTGCTTGGATAACCCTTGCTCTGGCTGCACACTTTCACAATTACTGTATGTCCATAACTCTGCATGATCTTGTGGCGGTAAGCAATTATATGTATGCCGCACTCGGCTACCCACTGTGTGGTGATTCGATTTGAAATTGCAAGCGCAACCGAGTTTCAAACTGCCGAGATGATGTCAACCAATTGATGTGATGTAGTGAGGGTTCGAATATTCGTGCCCCGATCCCGAAGTTGTTTTTGAACATCGTCCGGGACACACCAGCAGGTCGCCCGGCTACAATTCCTGAATCGAATTTGGGGTTGTCAACTGCTGCCGGCCGCCTGTGCGATGCTGGCTGTGGTTTGTGCCGAGCGTCAAGCCCTTAACACGAATATCAGAGCCCTTATTATTGTAGGATCCACAAAACATCAGGTGCTCCGCAACTTTTGGATGATGCCGTGCACCACCGCCTCAGTGGCATCCTTCAAACTGACATTCTTCGCGTTCAACTTTTTCAAGTTAACTTGAATCAACGCCACGTCAGCTGGCAACAACATGGGCGGCACAGCGACGAATGCCATCACAAGCACGAATGCAAGACAACCGCGACTGCACAACAAGCACGGATGCAACCCGCGAGCTGACCTTGATGGACGGGCTACGGGACGCTGGATGTCATCTACTGTACTGTGCCCCTTCGAGGTCTATCCGGATGGAGCCATGACTGAAGCCCATTGATCGATACCTAACATAAGGGATCATCCACTGGCATTGGGTTACTGTATTCTCCGTTGGTTTGGTGACTGGTCCACTGGCTTTTTGACGAATGGGTCATGGGCGTTGGTGTGATGATCTGTTGGGCTTGGAGGGGTGATCCATAAGCTTTGGTGAATGATTCATGGCTCACTCCCCAAAGCCCCGGGCGCACCCCCCCCAACGCCCGTGAATCAGCCCCCAAAGTCCTTTGATCAATGTCCAAAAGCCCATGGATCACTCCGCAAACGCCCATGGATCACTGCACAAACGCCCGCGGATCAATCTCCACCGGCCCTTCTTTGGGCATGGATCACTGCCCTGCTTTGGGCCCAAATGGCATCGATCACCGCCAACGGCAATGGATTACCGCCAAATTGCATGGATCAATGCCCTGCTTTGGGCCCAGCGGGCATGCATCGCTGCCCTTCTTTCGGCGTGGAGCCATACACTTGGCCCAACGAAACACAATGATCGATGCCGTTCGGCGGCGACCCATACTCTTTGACGGTGATCCATGCCCTTTGGGCCCCAAAGACGTGCAATGATCCATGCCATTTGGGTAGTGACCTATACCCAAAGAACACAATTGATCCATGCATAACCACCCACCCACCCACCAGCCCGCCCACTGCCCAACACACCAATTCACCCATCCACCCACCCACCCA
>JBBAWW010000166.1:0-2722 GCA_040397035.1 Roseiflexaceae bacterium
TGCCGTTGGACGGTTGGGTGGGCTGGGGATTGCCGTTGCCATTGCCATTGCCGTTACCGTTGGCGGGTTGGGTGGATTGGGGATTGCCGTTGCCTCCTGCTGGCGGCGTTGGCCGCGGGTTGTTGCTATTGGGGGTTTGGCGTGGGTTGGTGCCCCCTGCGGGCGGGGTGCCTTGGGGGGGATTATTGTTTGGTTGTGAGGTGCCGTTTGGTGCTTGATTGTCGCCTGGCTGGGGCGTGCGTTGATCGTTCTGCGGTGGTTTGCGATCATCGACGACCGGGGCTGGTGCCATGCCGTCGCTGATGGGGGCCAGGCGCTGGTCATCGGCAGGTTGGATTTGTTGGGTGTCGCGGGGGGGCTTGGCGGGGTCATTATGCCCGACGGTGACCCGTACATCGACTTGTTGCGGTTGCGTGGTGAGTACCGATACGTTGTCGTTGTCACGATCTGCGGCCATAGCGACTTTGTCACCCTTGGGGATGCGCACACCTTGGACAGTCATGCGGACGTTTTTTTGGCCATCACTATAGCCCACGATGAGATTGGGGCGGGTGTCGGTAGCACTTGCGACGGCGGCAGTGCCGTTGGCTTGATCGAGACGAATGTCGCTGGCGGTTTTTTCATCAACAGCCAAATCTTGGACGGAGACCACATTGCCGGCCCCAAACGCCGTGACATTAATCGGTTTATCGGTTGCGCCGGTGACGCGAATCGAGCCGACCACATCTGCTGGCACCGAGATCATCGGCATGCCTAATTGCGACCATTGGTTGTCTGATCCGCGCAAAAAATCCACGTAGGCGTTGGGGATTTCGTTATAGACTTGACCCAATACCACGCCGCTACGATTGCCTTTGAGATCCACAAAATAGGCCGACATTTGGGTGCTCACTGTGGTGAGTTTGGTGGATGTCGACGAAAAAAGAATCGTGGTGAGATTTTCGAGGCCTTTGGCGATGGGATTGCCTGGACAGAAATTACAGAGTTGTTTTTCGAGGCGTGGTGATGTGGCGGTTAAATCGAGGCTTTTGCTGGTGGCATCGCCGGAAAAGAGCACGGTGTTTTCGCCAGTGGAAGGCGTATATTGCCAGCTGTTTTTGGCGGTATCGACGATGATTTCTTGGGTGATTTCGGGGATGTTGTTGTCATAAATCTGGATTGCGACATGGGTTGCGTCGATGTCGCGCAAGGCGATGGGGGTGACGGTATGGCCATCGGTATGATCCAAGGTGTACATGCCGAGGGTATAGAGTTGGGTGATTTGGGCGTTTTTGTTGAGGCCATCACGGAGCAAGGCTATGGTGGTGTTGGCATCGGCGTTGATATGGTGGCCACGGGTTGGGTAGGTGGCTTGGGTGGCCCACCAGTAAGCGATTTCACGTTGCAAGGGGAGGTTTTTTGCTAAATCGAGGGCTGCTGCATTTGCGCCCCCAAAGGTTTGTGGTTTGATGACGCCATAATAAAAATATTGACTGAGCACTGCCATGCCTTCGCAATGGCCGGTACTCATGGCCCGGTTGATTTCTTCCATCCAGACTTGGGCGGCGGGGATGAGGGTGCAATCAGGCTGGGTGCTAGCACATACTGCATCACCAAACATGCGTTGCATGTCGGCATTGGTGAGGTTGGTAACGTCGGCTTCGCCATAATTTTGAAACGAAAAACCATCTTTTTTGGGGTCAAAACCACTGCTTACGATGATTTGGCCTGGTACAGCGGTTGATTTTGTACTATTAATCGAAGATATCTGCGTGGTTGGTGTCGTACACGCAACGAGTAATTGCCAGACGAGTACGATACTAATAAGTCGGTGTATCCACATTGACGCAATCCTTTGATATCAGTGGTGATGTTGTGTTGTAGACGGAGGGAATGCGAATTAGGTTCCTTTTATTTCATCACAGCATACTCCCCAATAGCACTAGTGTGGCATTAAACGCATCCATCATACCAAAAGGGGAACGAACATCAACGTTGTGTTGTCACGACGAGACCCGGGTTTGGTATATGCGCAAGGGCGATGCGTTGTGCTGTCGCATGCCGCCCCTTCGAGCCCCGGGTTTGTTCTATGCGCAAGGGCGATGCCCTGTGCTGTCGCATGCCGCCCCTTCAGGGCTGGGGGATGGCGCCCGGATGGGGGCGCCACCCTAGGGCTTCGCCCTAGGGTATCCCATGTCGCCCCTTCAGGGCTGGGGCTCTAGGTTCAGCCCTGAAGGGGCGAGCTGAGATCTCCATTCATTAGGGAAGTTTGGCGGCGGCAGTTTTGGCTGCGCTATTGACTAGTTTGGCGGCGGCAGTTTTGTTTAGGGATGCTTGGGATTGGGTCGTTGCCGTGGGTGGGATGGTGGCAGTCGGTGGGATGGGGGCAGTCGGTGGGATGGGGGGGGCGGTCCGAGTAATGGTTGCAACCGTTGGCCTAGCAGTATACGTGGGGCCCCAATTCGTTTTATTATCCATACCGCGCAAGTCACTAGGGATGCTACTCAACAGCGTCCCGCCACTCAGTGATACCAACAACAGCAAGACATAGAACGACAGCATGCTGACGGCGAACAGGCTGCCGATGATATTGCCCCAGACCGAGCGTTGCTGCCAATTTTTGAAGATCATCACAAAGGGCAAAAAAATCCAACCGAGAATACGCATAAAATTCACTCGCTGTAAGGGTAGTGCAGAAGGGATCGTAATTTATACCCACACTAATTGGATGTAAACTAAAACA
>JBBAWW010000167.1:0-2414 GCA_040397035.1 Roseiflexaceae bacterium
GCCGAAACTGCACAACGAATTAAAATCACCGATTGAGTGCACAATTTTAGCACTTGGGCGTATCAATGCACCAACCCACAACCAATGAGCCGCCTAGATTGGCGTAGGTATTGCATATAATAATCGATTAAATTCGTGTAAAAAACGTATCGCGCGTCGTGAATAGGTGGCGTATGCACTCGATGCGGTTGTTGCGCACGTAACCTCTGCGCTGACAGGTAGTGTCAGCGCAGGGGTGCAAGATCCCCGCAGTATTTAGACGACCAAGGCCACGCCGGAGCAGCCCGGATCTGCGCCACCTTGTAAGACACCGTTGCGCATGGCGACGCCATGCACGAGGGCCATCTCGCCGTAGCTCTGTGGTAGGCGCACAATCGGGTGGTATTTGCGCACTTCGGCACAGATGTACTCGGGGATGCGGCCGTGACAGACGATGTTGTTGCCTTGGCAATCGACCCGGGGTGCCGCAATCGCATCGCTGATATTCATGTCGAAGTCAATGAAGTTGAGGATGGTCTGGAGCACGGCGGTGATGATCCGCGATGCACCTGGTGCCCCAACCACCAGTACTGGCTGGCCATCTTTCGAGATAATCGTTGGTGCCATGCCGGTGGTCCGCCCCACTCGCGGGGCAATCGAATTGCGATGACCGGGGAAGGGATGGAAGTTGACCATCGAATTGTTGTACATGAAGCCCAAGCCTGGCGTAATAATCCCTGACGACATCCCCAATGAATGCGTCAAGGCCACACACATGCCGTTTTGGTCAACCACACTGATATGGGTGGTGTCGGGTGGGGTGGTGGGGGTGTCTCCGGGAGTAATTGGTTTGCCCGCATTGATATGGGCTTGCCATTCACTGGCCCGTTGGCGTGATGTCATCCATTCGACGGGCACTGGGCCGCCACGGGGGTCGCCCAAATGGGCGTTGCGGTCGGTAAATGCCGCCTTCATTGCCATCGCCACGAGGTAGATGTATTCGGCACTATTGTGCCCCAAGGCGGTGAGATTATACCCCTCGAGAATATTGAGGATCTCGATCACTGTCGGGCCACCGTGGGGTGCCTGCGAGGTGACGATGTCGTAGCCGCGATAGCTGCCACGCACTGCTTGTTCTTCGGCAACTTGGTAATCATTCAAGTCAGCGGCAGTGACGTAGGCGCCATTGTTGGCCAAGTCGCTACTGATTTTGGCAGCCAATTCGCCATGATAGAAGTCATCTGCGCCATGTTTGACGATATGGCGCAAGGTATTGGCGTAATCAGGGTTTTTGAGGATCTCGCCTTCGTCATAGGGTTGCCCGTCGCGCAGATAAATCCTGCCCGATTCGGCATAGCTGGTCAAGTATTCGAGTTGCGACACCGATTCGGGGTATTTGGTGCGTTTCTTCCAGCGATTAGCGAGGTGGCTATCGACCACAAAGCCCCGCTCGGCAGTGTCGATGGCGGGTGCGATGACGTCGCCCCAACTGCGGGTGCCAAAGCGTTTGAGCAAGGTATCGAGGGCCAGGAGCGTGCCTGGCGTACAAATCGAAGTATAGCCTTTGTCGTTGACTTTACCCTGCAAAAAATAGCCCCAGCCGTCGGGGCTAAGTCGGATAAATTTGTCGACCCACATAGCGGCAGTGGCTCGTGAGCCAGCCAAGGCAGGGGCATCGAGCAATACTGGCGCTTCGCCTGGTTTTTGTACCAAGGCCAGAGCGTAGCCACCAATGCCACACATTTGCGGATTGACGATGGCTTGCACAAAGGCACAGGTGACGGCGGCGTCGACGGCGTTGCCGCCACTGCGTAATACTTGGGCGCCGGCCTCTACGGCAATCGGCTCTGGTCCCGAAATAACAGCACTCATGGTTGCTCCTTGGGTGTAATTGTGATGGCAATATTGTACCACTTGACAGCGGAAGTGAGACACCGCTGGTGATTACCCCAGCGGTGTCGTGATGAATTATTGAGTTGCCAGCGATGTGGTTATTCCGCCGTGGTGTTCGTACAGACTACCACCATCTGGGCACTCAAATAGGTATTGATGAGGGGCACTTTTTCAAAGAACGGCTGCTCGTGCGTGATGAATGTGCGTGATTTTGCGGTAGAGCCATATACTACCGAGTAGCAACCACAATATATTCGGCACAATGCTCCAACGAATCCAAGAACGGAATTGGAAGCTCAATGCCGTTGTGCCAGCAGGAATGCGCACTGCTTGGTAGACATCATTAATGACTACTGTAGTAGTCGGTTGCCATCCACTTGGGGTCTGTACTTGAGCCATCCAATCGGGGTGGAATTGCTGATTAAAGACAATTACAGAATCCTCAGATTGGGTTGGGAATTCCAATTTAAATTCATCGCCTTTATCTAATACCTACGCCAATCTAGGCGGCTCGTTGGTGGTGGGGCGGTGCATTGATACGC
>JBBAWW010000168.1:0-2408 GCA_040397035.1 Roseiflexaceae bacterium
TTTTATACCTTCCTTGATTTGGAAGACATCGAAAACCAGCGCACCCGCGAAATCCCCATCCCGCAAATCCGCGCCATCCCCAAAATCTGGCTGGATATGTCCGAAACGACCTCGGGCGCCGATGCCAAAGGGAGCGGTACCTTGGTGGTCTGGTCAAACATCGACCGTAGTAATTGGGTGACTAGCAAGGCGATTATCATGAACTCGGAGTTTGTAGTTGGCCGCATGTATCGCTATTTTTTGTATCACAACAAGGTACGTATTACGCTACGCAACTTCGAAGTGGAAGTGCCAGATCAAACCCAGCAAATGCGCTGGATTTATCACGAAGAAATGAAAAACGAATACAACCACTATGCCATGCAGCCCAACGACCCACTGCATTTGATGCCCTATCATGGCTTGGCGGCACCGTGGAATACCAAAGCGCTTTTTGAACAATATGGCGATAAATTTGAACAAATAGTGGAGATTGCTGATAACGATGGGGTGGCGCAACGGGTGCGGATTTTGACCACCATTGCCCGCAAAGAAGCCCGCGAAGGGGATTTGGCGGGGGCACGTGATTACGGCAAACATGTCGCCAAAAACATGGGGATTTCGATTGTGCGGGCCGGGCGCGAACTCGAAATGGACGAAGGTCTGCTCATCCAACATGACCCTGTCGAACGTTGGTGGGGGATGGAAATCCAATTTGCGCCGGCCCTTGATGAAGTGTTTGGCGTAACCAACAACAAACAAACTGCCGTGAAGTTGCGTGAGGCCTTGAGCCACAAAACACCGTCGGACCGGCAAGCGTTTTATAACGACATCGATGACAAATACACCCCACTCAAACCACTGCTCAGGGTCATCGATGCCACGCTGACGCGGGTACGGGCGGCCTTGAAAGAGCAGAAAACGGGTGAACGCACCCGTGTTGCGCGTGAACCCGAAAGTGTGTCGTATGCCACCCAAGCAATCCAAAAACGCAGTAGTGAAGGCCATCCCGCCCCCAGTGATGCCAAAACCCAAAAAGATGATGTCAGCCGGGTGCGTGAGATTGCCGGGGTGTTGACTGGGCAAGGGATTCCGGCATCAGATGCCCAAAAAACAGCCATCGAGATTGTCACGAAAAAACGGCGGGTATTGATTGATGAGCGCCGGCTCGATTCGTCGATGATGTTTAGTTTGCGTGATCTCGAAGGGGTATTGTATATCACCATCAATACCGACCACCCCATGCATACCTATTTGTATGAAATGATTGATGCAGAAAAACGTACCCCCGTCAACGATAAAGAGCGCTTGAGTCGGGCGCGGATTGCCCTGCAAATGTTGTTGTTTTCGTGGGCGCGCATGGAAGACGAATCGATCGGCAATAATAACCGCGCTAGCGAATTGCGCCGCATCCGTGAGGAATGGGGCGATATGACACGTAGCTTTTTGGAGACATTGGACGAATCGCGGTGATGGGTGCATATGCCCAACTCCAACAGATTCGCCATGAATTGACGACGCTGACGGTATCGCAGTCGTCGCCGTGGGACGCCAGCGCGTTTCCCCGGGGCGCCCCCTACAAAGCGCTACTCCTGTTGGTAGTGTGTGATGCTGTTGGGTGCGGGCGCATCCCCACGCCACTGGTGGAGCTCGATGAATGGCTGCTACAGCGCTACACGTTGTATGCGACGGTGGGTGGCGCTGAGGTCAATGATCAGCCGCTGATTCCGTTTAATTATTTACGCTATGAACCGTTTTGGCGCCTCGTACCCAAACCTGGGCAAGCCACCGCGTTGGCTGACTATGGGGATATTCGTTCGCTCAAGGCCTATACGCAACTGGTGGCCGGCGCCACGTTGCGTACCGATGTGCACGACGCGTTACGCCGCGCCGAAGCGCGGGGCGTACTGCGTGACTGCCTCATCCAAACCTATTTTGGCGTTGGATTGCATGGCGCATTGTGGGATATGCAGGGAGCAGATTCACCGGCGCGGTGATGTTTTTTACGTAAATATAGTATGATATGCACAACTATCACTGGAGGTTGGCATGTCAGACAATCGTGATTCACGCGCAATCCGCTGGTATGACCACCATGGTCGAGATGCGGCAACCCAATATGAAACAGTCGATCCTGCGCAACTATATGCGGGGATCGACGCTTTTTTGCCAAAAGAACCGGGATTAATCCTCGATGTGGGGGCTGGCAGTGGCCGTGATGCGGCGTGGTTGGCGGCGCGTGGGCATCGGGTGATTGCCGTAGAGCCGTCGCGGACGATGCGCGAATATGCGGCGCAGTACCACCAGCATCCCCATATCGAGTGGGTCAACGACGAATTGCCGGCCTTGGTGCAGATCTACCGGCGCAATTATGTCTTTGATTGTGTCTTTGTAAATGCGGTGTGGATGTTTATTCCACCCCGTGAGCG
>JBBAWW010000169.1:0-2356 GCA_040397035.1 Roseiflexaceae bacterium
TATCAATGCACCGCCCCACAACCAACGAGCCGCCTAGATTGGCGTAGGTATTGTTATATGCGAATCCATTAAATGGCTCACCGAGACTAATTGTCAGCAGACAACGCCCCAACGGAAATGAATGTAAACCATCAGCACTATTCGCATATTCCTTTAGCATTTGCGGCTCTGTAACGCGTAGCGTATATTCGTGTCTGCCTAAGACAAAATTCACATCAAGCCGATTGTACGCTGTGCCATTCGCATCGACACCCGATCGTGTCAATAGTGTAACATCCCCCCCAACGTCATTCCATGCCGGTTGCCCCGGCAACCGTAGAGACGCAGCAGGCTGCGTCTGTACAGCGTGGAATCTCCGTGCGTGCCATCGGATAATCGTCGGGGCGCAGGGATCATCGGGGGTGCGAGGCATGCCTCGCACGTGCGATTGTGGGGGGCGCAGAGGGCGTCATTTCGTCCGGGCGCCGGAGGCATTTAGGGTGCGAGGACATGCCTCGCACGTGCGATTGTGGGGGGCGCCGTCCGGGCGTCATTGCATGGCGCCCTTCGTCGGATAATCGTCGGGGCGCAGGGATATCGGGGGTGCGAGGCATGCCTCGCACGTGCGATTCTGGAGGCGCCGTCGGGGCGTCATTTCGTCGGGGCGCAGGGGGCATTTAGGGTGCGAGGACATGCCTCGCACGTGCGATTGTGGAGGGCTCCCTGTCTCATAGTCTGGGCGTCATTGTATGGCGCCCTGTAAATTTACGTAATAATGAAATTGCGCTATAATAGTAGGTAAGGAATCTATTTTTACGATGGTAAATTAGTAGCGTTGTACGGATTATTTTTGAAGAGAGCATCTATATGCAACTACCAAAGGCCTTATATCGGGTTGACGAATACATTTGGGCGGGGGCATACCTTGGAGCGTTGGATCAGGCTGAAGCCATTGCCAAACTCCAGTGGGTCGCACATGAACAAATCGATGTCATCATCGACTTAACGACCCCATCTGATCGGCTCGAGTCGTATGTCGAGTTATTGCCGATTTACGCCCCACACGCAATCCACCATACCTTCCCCATTAAAGACATGGGGATTCCCTCACCGGCTCAACTATTGGCCATCCTCGATACGATTACGCACGCAGTAGCAGCCCGCAAACGGGTCTATATTCATTGCTGGGGTGGGATCGGCCGCACGGGCACCGTGGTCGCCTGCTGGTACATCCGCAATGGCCTGTCGGCTAGCGATGCCGTGGCCAAAATCGCGCAGGTGCGGAGTGGGTTTGCGCGCACGTCTCCTGAAGCAGCCATCCAATTTAGCTTTGTGGCGCAATGGCAAGAACCAGCCCCCGCCCAAGCTGCCCAATGGCACCAATTGCGTGACCGCTATCGTGGGGCCTTGATTGGTCTGGCAGTGGGTGATGCCTTGGGCACCACGCTGGAGTTCACCGGCATTGGCCCACATGGCTTGACCGATATGGTGGGTGGTGGTCCGTTTAATCTGCCAGTGGGTGGCTGGACCGATGACACATCGATGGCACTCTGCCTTGCCCAAAGCTTGGTAAGCCGGCGTGGCTTTGATGCCAAAGATCAAATCACAAATTATGTGCGGTGGTACCGTGAGGGGTATCTGTCGAGTACAGATCGTTGCTTTGACATCGGCAATACGGTCCGGAGTGCATTGAAAGAATTTGAACAGACGGGTGAGCCGTTTGCCGGCCCGACTGGTCCATATACCGCCGGCAATGGCTCGCTGATGCGCCTCGCACCCATCCCCATGTTTTATGCCGGTGATGATGCCCAATTGGCACACTATGCCGGCGAGAGCTCACGCGTCACCCATGGGGCCCCCGCCGCCATCGATGCCTGTGTGTTGATGGCGGTGATGATGGCCACCGGGTTGCGGGGTTGCACCAAGGCTGATATCATTCCCGCAGGCGAGCGCTATGCCCAACAACACAGCATCCAAGCCGATGTTGCAGCGGTGATGCACGGTTCGTACCGCCAACAACCCCCCATCATCCAAGGGACGGGGTATGTGGTAAAGTCGTTTGAGGCGGCGTTGTGGGCATTCTATCATTTTGATGACTTCAAAACCGGTGCTTTGGCGGCGGTGAATTTGGGGCAAGATGCCGATACTACTGGTGCCATTTATGGGCAATTGGCAGGCGCCGTATGGGGCGAGGCGCAGATTCCTATCCAATGGCGCCAACGTCTGGTCAAACCGCTCGAAATAAGCTGGCGGGCCGAAGCACTGTTGTCTTTGGCGTGGCCGACATTGACGGCATTCTCATGATTTATTCATGAATATTTACAATACCTACGCCAATCTAGGCGGCTCGTTAGTTGTGGGGCGGTGCATTGATACG
>JBBAWW010000170.1:0-2347 GCA_040397035.1 Roseiflexaceae bacterium
TTTTTTCAATGCCTTGCGCTAGGGCGCGGCCGGTGATGTCGGTCGTGCCACCGGCCGCAAAGGCAATGTACATTGTGATGGGTTTGTCGGGGTATTTGGCATGGGTTGCGCCGCTAGCGATGACACCACCGCTCAGCAGTAAGCACAGTGCGCCTAGTTTTAAACGATCACCAAGTTTCATAGTTGTCCTTTAAGTCAATTAGTCTTAAGCATTCTCATCGGCCGAAGCAACAAGGGCGTTGCGCTTTTTGCGAATCGCTGGCAGCACTGCACTGATCAATAATAGTGCCGCAACAAACAGAAATCCTGCGGCAATCGGACGGCTCACAAAAATCCCCATACTACCGCTCGAAATAATCAACGACTGACGCAGAGAGTCTTCAAGGATTGGGCTTAAGACATAGGCCAGGATCAATGGCGCAGGCTCGTAGTCAAACTTGCGCATCAAATAGCCCACGACACCAAAGAACAGCATCAGATAAAGATCCATCTCGCTGCCGTTGATGACATACGCACCAATCAGCGCAATAAATAAGATCAGCGGAAACAGCACGGCGTAGCGCACCCGCAGTAAGCGCACCCAAAGCCCGATCAGCGGCAGGTTCAACACCAGCAACATGGCATTGCCGATGTACATGCTGGTGACAGTTCCCCAAAAGAGCTCAGGATTTTTTTGGATCATCAATGGGCCCGGTGTGATGCCATGAATCATCAGCGCGCCGAGCAAAATACCCATGACCGCGTTGGCAGGGATGCCGAGGGTCAGCAGAGGGATGAAGGCAGCTTGCGCGGCGGCGTTATTGGCCGCCTCGGGCCCAGCCACTCCAGCGATTGCGCCATGCCCAAATTTTTCAGGCGTTTTTGAAATACGCTTTTCGGTGCCGTAGGAAATAAACGAGGAAAGTACTGCACCACCGCCAGGCAAGATCCCGAGTAAAAAGCCTAAAAAAGAGCCGCGCATGATCGGGGCGAAAGATTCTTTCCAGTCTTGTCGGCTTGGAAGAAGATTTTTGACTTGACTGACGACCACGCTCTGTTTGATGGTCTTTTCGACATTGAGCAAAATTTCAGATACGCCAAACAGCCCCATGGCGAGTGGCGCGATGCCGATCCCGTCGAGCAGGTCAGAGACGCCAAAGGTGAATCTGGGTAGCCCTGTCATGGTGTCCAGGCCGACGACACCAGCCAGCACACCAACGCCCGCCATCATCAGCGACTTGGCCATCGATTTTTGTGCCAGGTAGGTCAAAATCACCAGACCCATGATCATCAGTGCAAAGTATTCGGGCGGCCCAAATCTCAGGGCGATTGAAGCAAGTGGGGGTGCGAGAAGCATCAAGCCAATGATGCCGATCGTACCCGCGATGAATGAGCCGAAGGCTGCGATGCCTAAGGCAGGCCCAGCCCGACCCTGTAGCGCCATCTGGTGGCCGTCTAGCATCGTCACCACTGAGGCCGCTTCGCCCGGTATTCCGACCAGAATTGAGGTGGTCGAGCCCCCGTATTGCGCGCCGTAGTAAATGCCTGACAGCATGATAATGGCCGTCACAGGCGAAATGCCAAAGGTGATTGGCAACAAAATCGACATCGCGCCAACCGGGCCAATACCGGGTAAAACGCCTATCAGCGTACCAATCAGTACACCGATAAAGCAAAAGAAAATATTGTGAGGCTGAAAGGCGACCGAGAAGCCGGTGATGAGGTTATCTGCTAAGTCCATAGGGAATCGCGCGCCTCAGAAGCCAAAAATTCCCGCGGGGAGCGAGATTTTTAGAATGGTTTTGAAAAGGAGATAGGTGCAGCCGATCGCGATGACTGGCACGAGAATTGAGGTTTTCCAACTTAAGCCTTCAAGCCAACGCATGATGACGAGCAGCAAAATAAAACTACACAGAAAAAAGCCAAGCGTCTCGAAGGCCAGAATAAACAGAATGATCAGTATCGAGATGGCGACCGCGCGCCACCAATTACAACCGGCCCACAGGTCAGCCACGCGAGTTTGCGCCGCTGGGTCGCCTTTGAACGATTGGATGAATATCATGAGTGCCATGAGCGCGACAAAACTACCCGCAACGCAGGTTAAAAAACCCGAGCCTGGGGCACCCATTGTGCCAATGCCAAGATCCAAGGCTCCATAGGCGGCAGCTGCGCCAAAGAGAAACCAAAATAGACTACCGACGCGCTCTGCGTTCAAGATGTCTCCTTCATTATTTTTGTATTTGACTCAGGTATCGCTACAAGTCTACTGTGCAGCGCACCATTTTGAGGCGATTCGTTGATGTTCGCCTTGCTCATGCTTATATTGCTCACAATCCTAGGTCTTAGCTTTAGGATTGTCAACCGTGTC
>JBBAWW010000171.1:0-2282 GCA_040397035.1 Roseiflexaceae bacterium
TTCAAAAACAATATGAACACCCCGCGCGCTATGGCGGTGGATGTGGTGCGCTTTGTGGGTAAAGCTGTGGCCGTAGTCATCGCCGAAGACCGCTTTATTGCCCGTGATGCCCTCGACCTCATCGATGTCGATTACAAACTACGCACCGTGGTGGTTGACTCCGAAAAAGCCACCCTACCCGGTGCCCCCCAGCTCCACGAAAACGCCCCCAATAACGTGGTCGTTGAATGGTCGGCTGGTAACCGCGAAGGAACTAATCGCGCCGTGGAGAATGCCGAAGTCGTGGTCAAAGAGCGGATTATCAATCAACGCTTGATGGCTACGCCGATGGAAACACGCGGCTCGATTGCGCGCTACGAATCCTCAACCAACGAATTCACGTTGTGGACCAGCTCCCAAGCCCCCCACGTGATGCGGTTGTTGTTGACGGCGTTTGTGTTTGGCATCCCCGAAACCAAACTGCGCGTCATTGCACCCAATGTCGGTGGTGGCTTTGGCCAAAAAATCTTCGTCTACCCCGATATGGTGTTTTGTATGTGGATTTCGCGCAAACTTGGCCGTCCGGTCAAATTTGTCGAAGACCGCTCTGAGAACTTCAAATCGTCGACCCACGGGCGTGATCATGTCACCGACGTTGAATTGAGTGGTACACGTGATGGCAAAATCACCGGCTTGCGTGTCAAAACCTATGCCGGCTTGGGTGCCTATTTGTCGACCATTGCGCCTGGTGTCGCCACCACGCTTTATGGTCGGATCGTCACCGGTGTCTACAAAATCCCCAACGTGTCGATTGATGTGATTGCGACCTATACCAATACCGCCATGGTTGATGCCTACCGTGGTGCCGGCCGCCCCGAAGCGTCATACTTGATTGAACGGATTGTTGATCGCTTTGCGGCTGAATTAGGCATGGACCCCGCCGAAGTACGCCGCCGCAACTTCATCCCACCCACTGAATTCCCCTATGACAACGGCCTCGGCTTGTTGCCCTATGACAGTGGCAATTACGCCCCAGCGCTCGACAAAGCCTTGGCCAATGTGGGTTATACCAGCTTGCGCCAAGAACAAGCCGCCCTGCGGGCGCAAGGCCGCTATCTCGGCATCGGGATTAGTTCGTATGTCGAAATCTGTGGCGTGGCACCAACCGCTTGGGCCAATGGCCAAGGCTGGGGTGCTGGTCTGTGGGAAAGTGCCAACGTGCGCATTCACTTGACTGGTCAAGTGGTTGTCACCACCGGCTCGCTGCCCCACGGTCAAGGGGTCGAAACTACCTTCGCTCAGATTGTGGCCGATGAACTGGGTGTCCCCTACGACAGCGTGCTGATTGAGCACTCCGACACCGCAGGCACCCCCTTTGGTTACGGCACCTATGGCAGCCGGAGCCTGGCAGTGGGTGGGACTGCGATGGTCAAATCAGCGCGTAAGATCAAAGAAAAAGCCAAACGCCTGGCGGCGCATTTGCTCGAAGCCAATCCCGAAGACATGATTTTTGCCGACGGCAAAATCTCGGTCAAAGGATCGCCCGACAAATCCAAGACCTTTGGTGAAATCGCCTTGTACGCCTCTGTTGGTGCGAGTATGCCAGAAGGCGAGGAGCCCTTCCTCGACGAAACGACCTACTACGACCCACCCAATTGTACCTTCCCGTTTGGCACGCACATCAGTGTCGTCGAAGTATTCCCCGACACCGGTGCGGTCGAAGTCAAACGCTACGTGGCGGTGGACGACGTCGGTAACATTATCAATCCACGCATCGTGCATGGCCAGCTCCACGGCGGTATCGCCCAAGGGATGGCCCAAGCATTGTACGAAAATGCCGTGTATGATGACAATGGTCAATTGTTGACTGGGACGTTGATGGACTATGCCATCCCCAATGCCAGCATGTTGCCTGACTTCGAAATCAGCCATACCGTTACCCCCAGCCCGGTCAACCCGCTCGGCGTCAAGGGCGCAGGTGAAGCTGGCACGATTGGGAGTGCCCAGTGTATTATGAATGCCGTGATTGATGCCTTGTCTCCCTTTGGTGTGCGCCACATGCAAATGCCGGCCACCCCCGAGAAGATTTGGCACGCTACCCGCGGTTAAGTTTGCTAGTGCAAAAGGAGTACCCGACTCATGATTCCTGCTGCGTTTCAATACGTAAAAGCCAATAGTGTGGCTGAAGCCTTGGTGTTGTTGCAACAACACGGCGAAGACGCCAAATTGGTCGCTGGTGGGCATTCGCTCATCCCAGCCATGAAGCTCCGCCTCAGCCAACCATCGGTGTTGATCGACATCGC
>JBBAWW010000172.1:0-2277 GCA_040397035.1 Roseiflexaceae bacterium
TCGTGCTCGGTGCGATTTATGCCGGCTTGACGCTGGGGATTTATGGGCTGATTGGGAGTTTGGCCGGCTGGGCGGGTGCGGTATTGCAACAGCCGCGGGTGCAACGAGGCTTGCGCATCGTGGCGGGGTGTGTCATCGCCGGGCTGGGGGTGTGAGGGGTGTGGTAGTACCCCGCGCCCACGTCTGCTCGTGCATCACTTTGCCCCAGGTGGCGTCACTATGCTCGGCGGCCAGTGTAAACCCCGTCGCCTCATACAAATGCTTGGCCGCATCGAGCCCCACAATCGTCGTCAGCCACAGATACTGGTGATGCTGGTCGGCAAACGCCAACGCTTGCCGGAGTAATTCCCGCCCGATGCCCTGCCCGTGGCGCGTGGGGTCGACCACAAACCAGCGCAGGCGCGCTGCCGGCGTGGTGCCGCCATCAATCACGATGCTCCCCACCACCGCATCGCCGTCACTAGCCCACAGCAACAGATTGCCGGTAGCACTGTGGCGGGGCACAAATTCGGCAATCTCGCTGGCCACTTTGCACTCAAACGCCATCCCAAAGCCCACCGCCTCCGCATAATAACGCGTCTGCGCCGCCACCATCCAGCCGATGAGCCCCGGTGCATAGCCAACGTGATATTGAATTGGCATGGTTGCTCCTTTTTTCTTTTTTGAAAACACGTGGGGGCGAGCCGTGAATCAGCCACATACAGCTCGCCCACCGCCACATTTCCGCGCTCCCAGACAATCTTTGGTGATGCCTGTGGGTGGGTGTTATTCGGCTTGCGGCTCAAACTCGGCCATCAGTTCGGCCAAATCGCGCGAGGCGGGCCGCACTGATGACGCCAGCTGTTGACGCATATTGATGCGGTCGGCCAAGGGTCGGTTTTGCCCCAACTTAAACTTGCCCTCGAGGCTGGTCACCTGCATGCTATACGCCGTAATCCCTTTGAGCATGTGCGGTACATCGTCGGGCCCATAGGCCGGCGTGCCGTACAATTCACTCAACTGATTGACCATTTGCAAGGTGTCACTTACCGACGTATGCGCGACCGCCACCCCACTGGCATTGACCACCGCATAATTCCACGTCGGTACGGCACCAGGGCTGGCAGGGTACCAACTGGGCGAAATAAAGGCATGTGGTCCGTGAAACACCGCCGATACCACTGCTCCCGCCTGCAATACCTGATTGTGCCCGTTGGCGTTGGCCAAATGGAAGTCCACCCATACCTCGTTACCCTCGGCCCGCACCATCACCGGCGCAAAACTCACCCACGGCGTGATATCGCCGTTGCTTATCAATGTCGCGAAATCGTATTGTTGCATGAATTGGATCAACCGCGCCCGTTCATTGATACGGTTTGCCACGGGGATGTACATGACGGTGCCTTTCGGTATATTTACGTGCTTTGGTCATTATAAACAATCTGTGTCCGTGTACGTGTACGGTGGACATTCCATGCCTACTGCGTCTATACATAACAAACTGTTGGTGCTAAAATACAAACACACATATCGTGACATCATTGAAAGGAATACTTCATGTCGTTATTCTTGTTACAGACCGATACCCCCGTCGATGATACCGCCGCAATAGGCGCACTCATGGCATTTGGGGCAATTGGGGTTTGTTTTATGGCGGTGATATTCATCATGACGATTGCCACCATCGCCGGCATGTGGAAGATGTTCGACAAAGCGGGGCGCCCAGGCTGGGCCGCCGTTGTCCCCTTTTATAGCGACATGATTCGCAACGAAATCTCCGGTACGCCCGTGGTCTGGACCTACTACACCTGGATTGCCCTCGCCCTCAATATGTTTACCGGCGGTTTGGCTGGGTTTGGCGCAGTGTTGCTCTTGATTATCTATTTCTTTACCTATGGCCCATTGCTCAAGGCCTATGGCCGTGAAAACGGTACTGGGAGTCGCCTGTTCGCGTTGTTCTTCCCCTATATTGTCTTCCCACAGATTGGTTTTGGCGCCAACACCTACCTCGGCCCTCAAGCCGATGCCGTGGCCGATTTGCCCAACCTGCCTTGGATCGATAGTGCGGCGACAAATTCAGCTGCACCGTCAGTGGGTACCCCTATCAACACCAATCCACCTGCATCGTCCATCCCCACCATGACCCAATCCAGCGATCAAACCCCGGCTGACAATAATCAGTCATCAGACATCCCTACGATGAAGGGCTATGCCGACGACGATCTCAACAAACCACGATAAGCTAGGGTGTGCATCCCCCAGTACCACGTGGTGCTGGGGGGATATTTATTTGTATAG
>JBBAWW010000173.1:0-2166 GCA_040397035.1 Roseiflexaceae bacterium
CTTGGTTATCTCTGTTAAAAGTATTACCACCAAAGCCTGTTAAGGTCACGCCAGGTGCACTAATGAGCGTGTCTGTAGATTTAACAATTGCAGCAACATCAACGCCGACACCCCCTGTTGATGAGCCGTAAATATCTACGCTACCGCCGGTGACATTGGCACCCACGCGAACACCCGCATTAGTACCCACAGACCTACCCTCCATACTCACCAAGCCAGTAGAAGTAATGGTCCCCGTGGTACTGATGCCATTCGTGGTACTTGAATTTCCCAATAATTTCAGCTTACCCGCCGCATTAATGGTTCCTTGGTTTTTAGTGTAAGCATTACTGCTGTTTAGGGAGCCGATAGTGACATCGCCATTGGTGTTGACAGTGGTACCAGTATTGATAAAAACACCGCCGCCTGCATTGGTTGTAGATGTTTGCAGAGCTGCCTTACCTGCGCCGCTGTTAATATTCAAATTGCCCGCATTAAAAATCGTATCGCCCCCTGCCGTTGTTCTGGTCACGTCGATCAGGCTGTCTGTGGTGTTCGAGGTGGAATTAAAGGTGTTCGTCCCGCTGAAGTAAATGCCATTGTTGACCGCTGTTTTGGCTGTCACCAAATAACTGTCGGCGGTAAAGGTGTTGGTTCTTCCGCCTGAAAACAAAATACCCTTGTCGACGGCGGTTGAGTCGGCGGTGATCTTGAGCGTCTTTGTTGCTGTCAACGTAGCGTTGGTGAAAGCGATTGCGTCATAAGCGTTGGACGTGCCAGTAATCTCAATACTGTCACCTTTCAGCGTCTTTGAATCAGAAAAAGTGACACCCTGGAAGCCGCCAGCCCCATCCTTTGTACCCGTGATACTGAGCTTACCTTTGGCTGTGATATTGCCCTTGACTTGAACCCCGACAGCATTATTTTTTGCACCCATTGTGGTGTCGCCAGTCCCAGTGCCGATGATGGTGACATCACCTACTGTCGATTCCACAGAACCGCTGGAGCCGATGCCAACACCATAGTGACCTACTGAGTCGCCAGTGATTGCGACACTGGCACCTTTTACCGCGCTGCTGATGTTGACGCCTTGATAACTCGCAGCAGGCGTGGTCGCCGTGGTTTTGTGGCCGATGATTGTGAGCGCACCGCCAGCAGTCACTGCGTCGTTGGTCACAACACCCACCCAATTTTTACTGGTGCCGTCAAGCGTAATTGAGTCTGTGGCGGTCAAAGCAGAAGCAGACTGAATACCGAAAAAGCTTTCAGATTTACCTGTGATGGAAATCTTATTCGCAGTGATGGTTGCGGCGGCATTGATATACACACCAATCGCGTTAGAAGCACTGGCAGAGCCTGGGTTATTAGTTTTGCCATTGAGGGTCACATCGCCGTTGGTGTTGATGACTGCGTTTAGGGTAATGCCTTTGCTTAAGGCATTTGCAGCAGTGTTGCCTTGGTAGTTTCCTTTAGCTTCCATGCTGATGTTGACTAGCTTGCTACCCGTCGCAGAGATAGCGGCGTTTTGGGTGATGCCGTTATCGGCAATCAAACTAAGTGTCGCATCTGCGGTGTTGTTGGTAAACGTTAATGCATTTGCAATGGTGATGTTGCCTGCGCCAGTGTTGTTGATGCTTGCGGAATTTGTTGTTTTGATCGTGACATTCGTGCCTGCGTTGATGGCGGTTTGAATGGTGCTCACCTGGACATTGCTGCTGCCCGAACTAGTAGGCACTAAATCACTTGGGCTTACTCCTGAAATGTTGTTAGGAGTGGAGCTTGAAATAGTAATGTCAGAAGGGTCAAGTAACCATTCAGCCGCTTTCACTGATACACCATGGGTGGCTAAATAATCACCCGATGTTTCAACAAAACCTTTATTGCTGATGAGTGTTGCCCCGCTCACGTCTGTAGCATGAGCCAACACGCCCGTCTCTTCATCGCGCCCGATGATGATGTCGCCGCCCTTGCGCAGCTGACCGTGTTCGTCGTTGCCCGAGCTGTTGGCTGTGATGCTGCCTGTGGCTTTGATGATGCCGCCATCAGCCAGCACTGTTACCGCGCCGCCTTGTGCGCCTGTGGTGTCGATGGTGCCGGTGTGGGTAATGCTGGCTACGGCGTCGCTTAGGGCGGCCGCTTGCATAAGTACTTGGCCGCCTTCGGTTGTGATGGTGCCGCTGTTGGCTA
>JBBAWW010000174.1:0-2083 GCA_040397035.1 Roseiflexaceae bacterium
TTACGGTATGTGTATTGAATGGAGTATCACGATGAAACACGGCGTATTGATGTACTTCCTGCTGTTGGTAGTCGGTATGGGTGTGCTATCACTCAACCCCCCCAAAGCGTATGCGAGCCCTAATTGTGCAGCACCAGCAGCACCTAATGTGGATTGGAGTGGATGTGTTAACGCTCGTGGCGATCTCACTGGTGCGAATCTCAGCGGTGCCATTCTCGTCGGTACTAGGTTTAATGGTATTTACCTCACCAGTGCGACGCTTACCGGTGCGACGCTCACTAATGCTGATTTCACCGGTGCGAGTGGCACCAATGTGACGCTCACCGGTATTACTTGGAGTAACACTACGTGTCCTGATGGTACTAATAGTGACACGAACGGCTTAAATGCATGTGTGATTCCTGCCGGAGGCGCATCAACACCTGCACCTGCACCCAAGCAGACAGACGCCCGCAGTGGAAGCGGCCGAATACCCCCTGGACCTGCACCTGCACCTGCACCTGCACCCAAGCAGGGCTGCCCACTCAACTCAACCAACCACAGTTGGATGTGTGACCTACATAATATTGATTTGAGTGGGCGCGACTTCAGTGATACGCACATTGATCTGAGTGGGGTAGATTTGCATGGCTCTGATCTGAGTACAGGGCATTTTACTAATGTCAATTTTGCTGATTCGAACCTAGCCGGCGCCAACTTTGCCTATAGTGTGCTCGATGGTGCCCATTTTGGCAACGCCAATTTAACTGACGCCAATCTACAAAACACGTCACTCATCGGCGTGTCGTCGGGTGGAATTACCAGTACCAACGTGTTGTTGCCACTTGGGTGGCAACTGACGGGGGGCTATTTGGTCGGCCCAGCTGCCAACTTGAGCAATGCCCAACTGACCAATGCTGATTTGCACCAGGTGCAAATGATGTACGCCCAACTCCCGTATAGCAATCTGGCCGGCAGCAATTTGGCCGGCAGTGATTTGCGCGGTGCGGACGCCCATGGTGCCGATTTGAATGGCACCGATTTGACGGGCGCCACGCTGATGTGGAGCAATTTGTCGTGGGTCAATCTGAGTAACGCCAACCTGAGCGGTGCTGATTTGAGTGGGGCAATACTCGCCGGTGTCAACTTCCATGGTGCCAATCTGACGGGTGTCAATTTGACGGGTGCTGATCTGACGGGTGTCATCTGGCAAAATACGATTTGTCCCGACGGCACCAATAGCGACTTCCATGGCCAAACCTGTGTGAATTGACAATGAAAAATTGAAAATTGAAAATTGAGAATGCAAAGAGATACAAGGGACACACGAAATGTTTTCGTGTGCCCCTTGCGTCATGCCATGCGATTCTTTGAGACGCAGCAGGCTGCTTTGAGACGCCCTCCTCGCGCCCTCCTCGCGTCATCTGCGCCCTCTGCGCCCTCTGTGCGAGATAAAGAAACCGCGAATACGTAAAAAAGCAAAAATCATGACTCTGTGTCATGGGTAAAAGCAATAATCATGACTGTGCGTCATGGGTCGAAATGAAGGGCATGTGATACAGTTCGCGCACCATCACTAATTAACAAATGCGCTGTGCAATACGGGTAAGCGTTAGCGATGAACGTGGCCAATTACGGTATGTGTATTGAATGGAGTATCACGATGAAAAACGGCGTATTGATGTACTTCCTGCTGTTGGTAATCGGCATGGGCGTGCTATTACTCAACCCCCCCAAAGCGTATGCAGTAAGTCCAAATTGTGCAGCGGCACCTGTTCCTGGTGTGGATTTGAGTGGGTGTGATTTTACTGGGGCAAACCTCAGTGGTTTGAGATTAAATGGCGCAGATCTTCGGGGTGCGAAGCTCAGTGGTACGGATTTCCGTGGGTCGAATCTCACGGATGTGAATATCAGTGGTGCCACGGTCTCCAATACAACGAATTTTTCTAGTGCCACGATGGATAATATCAAATCAGGAAATATTAAAGGCTCAGCACCTATAACGCGTTCCGATTGGCAATTGATTAAGGGCTATTTTATTGGCCCCAAGGCCAATCTCAGCGGTGCCAATCTCAGCGGTGCCAATCTCAGCGGTGCCAATCTC
>JBBAWW010000175.1:0-2040 GCA_040397035.1 Roseiflexaceae bacterium
GTGGTGCGAGTCTCGCTGGGTGTTTTGCTCGGCGATATGGTTTTACTGGGTGATATCGTTTTGGTGATACTTGTTGTTTTGGTGATTGACGGGGTGCGCGTATTGCTGGCTGTTTTGCTGGGACTCCCGGTGGTGGTGGCGGGTGGTGTTTTGGTGATACTGGGGGTATTTGTTTCGCTGGGTGTTTTGGTCAGAGATGGGGTTTTGGTGGGTGATGGGGTGACGGTATCGCTGGGTGTTTTGGTGGGTGACGGGGTGACGGTATCGCTGGGTGTTTTGGTGGGAGATGGAGTGATGGTGTCGAGCGCAATTGAAATAGTGGTAGCAGATGGGATAGCGGTGTCGCTAGGAATCGCAATTGCCGTGGCGGTATCGGAAGGGATGGTGGTAACGGTAGCGGAGGGGACAGCAGTCACCGTCGCGGTAGCAGTTGTCGTGGCATTGAGTGCGCCAATCGACGGTACTCCTTTGATGATAAACGTTGCGCCATCGGGGATGCGGGCCATACTTTCGCTGCTTTTGAGCGCCCCAAAGTCGATGCGGTCGACTTGGGCGCCACTGGCGTCAAGCAATACTACGGCGTCGCCGGTATTGTTGAGGATGGCTGAGGTGATTGCGACGGTTAACACCGCATTGGGGGCGATGATGCTCCCGGCGGGGATGGTGGTTTGGGTGCCGCCGGGGGTATCGTCGTCGATGCGCCAGCCACTGACGTCGACGGCGGTAGCGCTGGTGTTGTAGAGCTCTACCCATTCGGGGCCACTACTCGGCGCCGGGAAGACTTCGTTGATGAGGATGCTCGCCCACAATATTAATGCCAACATGTGTGCTCCTTTCTGCTCAATACAGTTTGTGAGCTATACCGTTTGTGATAGGGCAAAAGGTACGATTGACACCTGGTGATTACGTATATCGGCTATTCAATAGTGGTGCATATGCTAAAATGCCAGTAAGTTTGGGGTGGGTAGTGCGCGGTTTTTTTGTAGCGTTCGCCTACAAATGTTGCCGAAATATGTGATGTTTTTTGTGTGATTGCAACCGATGTGGTCTGAGTATTCTTGTGGTGTGGGTAAATAGAATGGAGCAAATAATCAATGACAACACCAACTAAATCTTTGTTGATTCCGCAGCCGCAATTGCTTTTGCTTGCAGAACAACTGCTCTACGGCGTCAAAACCGAAACGGCAACGGATGATATTGAACGAGCATTGTCAGACATCAGCCTAGCGGCATTGATTGCGGGTTTGTGTGATGATAATGCGAAAAAAACCTTTTGGATCAATATATACAATGCCTGGTTTCAAATACTTGCGATTCGCCTAAGCAAAACGCAGCCGCAGATATTTACCGAAAAACTGATTCGTATTGCGGGTATCCAATTTAGTTTGGATGATATCGAGCATGGAATTTTGCGCAAATATCGGTGGAAGTATAGTCTCGGGTATCTACCGCAATTCAATCCAGCGCCGCATATCACACAACTGTGTGTCGCCGCCATAGACTATCGCATTCATTTCGCGTTGAATTGTGGCGCAAAAAGTTGTCCGCCCATTGCGTTTTATCAATACGCACAGCTCGAAACCCAATTAACAATGGCGACAAATGCATTTCTCAATGCAGAAACAACCATTGATGCGGCCAACAAAATCGTTAAAGTGAACAGAATCATGCTATGGTTCAACGGTGATTTTGGTGGTAACCGTGGCATCACACAGATCGTGACCACCTATTGTGCCCACGATGTGCGGGCATATCGCATTGTATTCAAATCATATGACTGGAGCGCGTTGCTCAAAAATTACGTTGCCGAGTAGGAGCGAATGATAGGCGAATTCATTCGCCCGGATCCGCCCCTACGATTGGCGGGGCGATGGATATCCGATTGGCGGGGCGATGGATATCCGATTGGCGGGGCGATGGATATCCGATTGGCGGGGCGATGTATATCCGATGGGGGCGAATGATATAGCGAATGATATCCGATAGGGGCGAATGATATAGCGAATGATATCCGATAGGGGCGAATGATATAGCGAATGA
>JBBAWW010000176.1:0-1838 GCA_040397035.1 Roseiflexaceae bacterium
ATCCTCGTTCGGCGGGTTCGATTCCCGTCCGCCTCCGCCAAAACTCGTTGCGCGAATTGGCGCGAGAAAATTAGCGCGTAAGTGCGACTGCGAGTTGTGCGGCGACCCTGGCGTTGTTGCGAGCCAGTGACAAGTTAGCAACGACACTTGCTCCGCCTGTGGCAGCAGCAAATGCACCTAACACATGTGGAGTAACACCGGGCCCAACAATGCCGGCATCGGCAGTTGCCTTGAGTGCGGTTTCGATCACAGCATCGATCATGTTTTTGTCGAGCGAGTCGGCAAGCGGCACAGGTACGCAGGCAAGAATGCCGCTGGTGCGACCAAGTGCCAAGTGGGCTTGCGTGTATGCGCATAACTCTTCGACATTTGCAACGCGAGCAGGGATGGGCAAGCCACTCGAGTGCACCGTAAATGCAGGGAAGTCGTTGCAACCAACACCGACGACTGGCACACCGAGTGTTTCTAAGTATTCGAGGGTGCGTGGCAGATCGAGAAATGATTTTGCACCTGCACACACCGTGACCACTGGGTGTGCTGCGAGTGCGCCTAAGTCTGCCGAAATATCGCCGTGCAGGTGCGAATCGCGGTGCACACCGCCAATGCCACCCGTGGCAAACACACCAATACCCGCGCGGCTGGCAAGCAACAGCGATGCAGAAACCGTTGTGGCGCCAACAGACCAACGCTGAGCTACGGCAAGAGCGATCTCGCGTTCGCCAACTTTTTTGGCAGGGCCAAGAATGCGCTCGTGCTCTGATTCGTTGATACCAACGCGTGCAACACCGTCAATGACGGCAGTGATTGCAGGGACTGCGCCGGCTTCGCGAATGGCTGCGATGCAATTAGTGAGCGCCTGTGCGTTAGCGGGTGATGGCAAACCGAGGTGCGAAAAAATAGTTGATTCAAGTGCAACAACAGCGCGATTGGATGCGAGCGCATCGCGCACCTCATCGCTGATTCGGATAATTGGTGAAGTCGTTTTCATCTGGCATCCAGTGTGGCACCAGGTGAGCGCAATACTCGCGAAGCAATGAGGTTGCCATTCGTTATGGCGTCTTCGATATTGCGAGATGACGAATATGCAGGCAAAAAGCCTGCAGCAAATGCGTCGCCTGCGCCAGTGGTGTCGACGATATTGGCAACTGGTGGTGTCGCAACTTCGGTTACAACACCTGCAGCAGTAATTGCCGCTACGGGCAGTGCACCACGCTTGATCACGGTGAGTTCGGCACCAGGCATTGGGTGAGCGGAATCGATATCAAGCAATGCGGCCTCATCGCTGTTGCACAAAAATACATCTGGTGCAATTGACTCAATCAGCGCGGTATAGCGATCGATTCCGTAATCGCGCAGCACCGAGGTGGATGATGCGTCAACGGAGATCAGTGCACCAGCCGCACGAGCGGCATGCATGTATTGAACAGCAGTAGTTGCAAGTGGGTCGAGGGCGAGTGAATATGTGGGCAAGTGCACGATTAAAACACCAGCGAGATGTGAAGCATCAAAAACTGAAAGTTCTGACGCAACACCACGGTCGGTGAGAAATGTGCGCTCACCACTGGGTTGCACCAATACGACAATCGAACCGGTGCGACCCTCGGCTACCGTGCACACATCGACACCCGATCCTCGTAACGATGCGCACAATTGCTCGCCAAGAGTGTCGTTGCCAACCTGACCGATAAATCGTGACGGCGTTCCTGTCATTGCGCCAAACATCGCAACATTGGCTGCGCTGCCTCCGCGAGTGCGCACAATTACTGAATCGGTATCGCTACCGATATTTAGCTGGTCACTTAGTTCACCATTGAGCCAGACAACTACATCTTCAATGA
>JBBAWW010000177.1:0-1753 GCA_040397035.1 Roseiflexaceae bacterium
TGCTTACACGAGATATGCAGTAGCTCACGCGGAGGTACGGAGGCGCGGAGGCAACCCATCTTATGCTGGTTTTATGGCGTACCGTAGGGCTATTTTTATCTCGCACAGCGGACGCAGAGGGCACGGAGTTCGTAAGGGGAGATTAAAATAATCACCCCTACGTATGCTATGATGGGTCAAAATATCAAAGGGGAATTATGTCATTACTACGCATCGGTATCATCATTGGCAATGCTGCACTATTACTCGCATGTACGAATCCTAGCGTGCTAAGTGCCCCGACGCCCACCACCCAGATCAGCGCTAGTGCCACAGCCACGGCAGTTGCCACCGCCACATTGGTAGCGAGCGCTACTGCAACGGTAACAGAAACACCCACCGCCACAGCAACGGAGATACCCACCGCCACCGCTGTGACGGCGCAATATTTCTTCCCGGTACAACACGCCGAGGTCAGCTATGGCAAGTTCCATCACGATTATCCGGCTACGGATATTTTTTGTGATGAAGGCAGTGAATTTGTGGCGGTGACTGCTGGCGTGGTTGATTACATCAGCGTCGCTGATAGCTGGGACCCCACAACCGACGATCCCAACAACCGTGGCGGATTGGCGGTGGCGATTGTTGGCAACGACGGGGTGCGCTATTATGGCTCGCATTTGCAGTCGATTGCCCCTGATTTAGCGGTGGGAATGACAGTAACCGCCGGGCAATTACTCGGGCTGACTGGCAAAACTGGGTCTGCACGTTCCACGCCAGCGCATCTGCACTTTGGCATCTCGCACCCCTCCACCCCCGAGGATTGGCAAGTACGGCGCGGCGAAATTTCGCCATATCCCTACTTACAAGCTTGGCGCAACAACGAAATGCGCGCACCGGTACTGCCCTAATTGCGACTTATTCACGTCGCGCCAGACTGTTTTTTCCAAAAAATAAAAGGAGGATGACGATGAGTATTGCCGTATTTGGCAGCATCAATATGGATTTGGTGGTGCGGTCGCCACATATCCCGGTCCCGGGCGAAACGATTTTGGGGAGTGATTTCGTGACGGTGCCTGGGGGCAAAGGAGCCAATCAGGCGGTAGCGGCAGCCCAACTCGGTCTGCCGGTGCATCTGATTGGAGCGGTGGGTGATGATGGCTTTGGGCAACAATTGCGCCAAAGCTTGCGCGACTATACCGTCGATATTACCCATGTGCAGACTATCCGCGGGGCATCGGGGGTGGCATTGATTACGGTGGATGATAAAGGCGAAAACACGATTGTGGTGGCGTCAGGCGCCAATATGCGCATGACGGCAGGCATCCTCGATGCCGTGGCACTCGCACTCGATGATTCCAAGTCCCTACTATTGCAACTCGAAATCCCCTATGATTTGGTGCTGACGGCGGCGCATTTGGCCAAACGCCGCAAATTGATGGTTATCCTCGACCCGGCGCCGGCCCCTCAAAAATCATTGCCGGCCGAATTATATGCCCTAGCTGATATCATTACCCCCAACGAAAACGAAACCTTGGCCTTGACCGGCATCGCCCCCATCGACGACGCTAGTGCCGCCGCCGCCGCCAATGTACTCCACCAACGTGGCACTCAACATGTAGTAATTAAACGAGGTGCGCAAGGGGTGGTGTGGAGCCATGCCGGCCAACAACAAGTGGTACCGGCGTTTGTGGTGCCGGCGGTCGATACGGTGGCGGCGGGTGATTGCTACAACGGCGCCTTAGCCGTGGCGCTCCACGATGGCATGTTGATG
>JBBAWW010000178.1:0-1746 GCA_040397035.1 Roseiflexaceae bacterium
CGCAACTGGCATGGAATGACGCTAGGGGTGAGGTGTTTTGGCGTAGGTATTGAGTATAGCATTACAATTTTAATTTACAATAGGATTTTTTCCGTTGAAAAAAACGGAAAAATATTTTATTCACGCATTTAATCCAAAAAAACGCGAAATTTTGTGTAAATGATGAATAATGTTCAAATTTTGAAAATAAAAATCCCACCAATTGGGTTGACGAAATTCCCAATTGGTGGGATGGAATTATGGGTCGCGTACGATCACGCGTAATGATTGACCGCCATGCACGCTACAGCTAAAGGTGAATTCGCCGGCACTGCGGTAGTATTGACGCAACTCTTGGTCTATGGCAATAACACTCCCAGCGACGGTGATAGGTTGTTGGCTCTGGTTCGCGATGACTAATGTATCAGGTTGCCCGCGAATCAAGGTAATCGTGTCAGGTAGGCGCGTATTGACGTCGCTAATGACATGCGTACGGTGTGCTGATTATCGTACCAACCCCAAACGCCGTATCCCGTGACGATAATCCCCGTGATACAGACGATAATCAGGGCATACCGTCACATTAGCGAACCGCAAATGGCACCACTACGGCACCGGCGTTTTGGAAGGTGAGGGTGAGTTGGATGGTTTGCCCTTTGGTGAGGTCGCTCGTAAGCCCCATAATCATGACGTGGAAGCCCCCTGATTTGAGCATTTGAGTGCCGTTGGCGGGGATTGGGACGCCGCCCTCGGCAGGGTGCATATTCATCATGCCGTTGTCGTTGGTGACGGTGTGTAATTCGATCATCATGGCAACATTGCCTTTGGCGGCAATCAGGGTGTCGGCTACGCCACTATTGGTGATGGTCAGGTAGGCGGCGCTGTTGTCGCCTTTGGGGCTACTCCGCACCCAGGCATCACTGATACTGAGCGTTTGGAGTGTTGCGACAGGGGTCGCATTGCGTGGAGCTGCGGCTCTGGTGTCATTGATTGACATCGTACTGCAGGCCGCCAATATGCTGAGCGTAAGTATGAGGGTAAGTATTCGTGAAAACATATGGTGTTCCTGTTCATTCGTGTAATTGCGAGAATCACTCATTCGTTGCTGAGTGCGAGGATGTCGTTTTGGGTATCGGTCAGGTCACTGCCAAACCCAATCAACAGTCGTCGTTGCCCCTGTTTGTCGATGACGGTGAGGGTCGAGGTATGATCCATGGCGTATTTGAGGGCCGAATCGGGTAATTCACGGCGTTGCGCTCCGGCACCATAGGCTGTGTAGACCTGGGCCAGGGTGGTTGCGTCGCCGGTGAGTGCCACGATGTGGCTATCAAAGCGGTCGACGAATTGTTTGAGGCGACTCACCGTGTCACGTTCGGGGTCGACGGTGATAAACAGCATGGTCACCTTGTCTTGTTGGCTGTTTAACCGATTGCGTAGTATCTGCATATCCGACAAGGTGGCAGGGCAAATATCGGGGCAATTGGTATACCCAAAAAAGATCATCACCACTTTGCCCCGTTGGCTACTGAGCTGGAATGGCTGGTTGTTTTGGTCGGTCAATCCAAAATCATACGCCGGATCTGGTGGCGTGAGCTGGGTGTTTTTGAATTGATAGGAACTACAACCGCTGAGCAAAACCAACAGCAACAGGCACGCCACAAAGAGTTGGCGCGTGCGGATAATATTCATCTCGGTGCTCCCTGTTTTTTATCAAGGCGGATTGTCAATTCAAGTGCGACAACGGGTGGGTAAATGAATCCTGTGCTG
>JBBAWW010000179.1:0-1539 GCA_040397035.1 Roseiflexaceae bacterium
AGCCATATTTGTTGCGGAGAATAAGAATGTTTGACCCTAAATTGCGCGGGATCGTATACGCGACAGCAGCAGCCGTCTTTGTAACTGGTTGTGGCGCAGATGATATCGCGTCGCCCGGTACCGGTGGTAACATCACCATCAACAACCCAGCCGCTCCTCCTCCGCCGCCACCCCCACCGCCGCCAACAACTGTTGTTGCTGCCGGTGCGTGCCCTTCGATTGCCGATCCTCAGGGTCTGACGAACGCTGGCACCATTACTGGCCCAACCGGCACATATCGTGTTTGCCAATTGCCAAACCTGATCAGAGTTTCGACCTCTTTACCTAAGCTTCCTGGCGTGCTGTACTCTATGAACGGCCGCGTGAATGTTGGTTGCGACGGAGGTTTCACGGCGCCTACAACGGGAGCACCTCACACATCCACAACCGTTGGTTGCACCACGCCACTCACTGCTGACACAAACGTTACTTTGACGATCCAGCCAGGCGTGATCCTGTACGGCGCCACCGGGCAGTCATGGCTTGCAGTTAACCGCGGCAACAAGATTTCTGCAATCGGCTCGGCAGGCTTGCCAATTGTTTTCACCAGCCAAGACAATGTTGCCGGCTTCAATACTGATACATCGCAAGGTCAGTGGGGCGGCGTCGTTCTTATGGGCCGTGGCGTTACTACGGATTGCCTCACCGGAACGGTTGCTGCAAACACTTGCGAGCGTGACACCGAAGGTTCAGTCGACAAGGCTATTTTTGGCGGTACGGATAACGCTTACAATGCGGGTACTATGAAGTATGTTCAAATTCGTTATTCTGGCTTTGTTCTTGGTTCAAACAAGGAATTGCAGTCGCTAACGGCAGAAAGCATCGGCACAGGTACCACGCTTGAATACATCCAATCGCACAACAGCTCGGATGATGGCGTTGAGTTCTTCGGCGGTGCTATCAACATGAAGTATTATGTTGCAACCGGCGCAGATGATGACAGCCTTGACATTGACACGGGTGCGCAAGCCAATATCCAATTTGCCTTGCTTATCCAGCGTGCTGGTAAGGGCGACGCGTTGATGGAGTTTGACAGCAACGGCGCTGAAACGGATACGCCGCGCAGTAAAATGCAGATTGCAAACTTCACAGCGTTGCAACCGCTAACGTCGTCGGACAATGAAGCCAGTGGTGGCGATCTTGCAGCGACATTATTCCGTGGTAACTCGGACACAACTTTGATCAACGGCATAATCGCTACACCAAGTAACGAATGTATTCGGATGAACGGATCGGGTACAACGCCTGCAACGCTCGTTGCTCGTTCCGTGGCATTACAGTGTAATGCGACTAAGTATTTGGGTTCCGGTTCGGGTTCAAGTGCATACACCGCAGCGCAAGTAGCCACCATCTTCGGCACTGGCGCAAACGGCAACAATGATGCCTTCACGACGAGCTTCTCATCTTTGTTCATCAACGGTGCGAATGAGAATGCGGTTGTTGGCACGAACCCAACTACGTTTAGCTCGTTCTTTACGGCCACGACCTACATTGGTGCCG
>JBBAWW010000180.1:0-1495 GCA_040397035.1 Roseiflexaceae bacterium
TGTAGCAGTCAGCGATGATGTTTTTGAGACCATCTTTGACCACTTCATGGTTGCGGTATTGCAACGGTGGCAACAATTCACGGTTGAAAATCAAGCGACCCACCGTGGTTTCGAGCAGCATCCGCGGCGTACCATCGTTGTCTGGGGTGAGTTGGCGCACGGCACGATCGTTGGGCTGACCGTTGAGGGTGACGCCACGCATCCGCACCCAAACGGGAGCTTGGATGTCGACCACCCCTTTATCAAAGGCCAACAAGGCTTCGTCGCTGTCGGTAAAGACTTTGCCGGCACCCTTGGCGTCGTCACGGACGATTGTCAAGTAGAAACAACCCAACACGATGTCTTGGGAAGGGGTGATAATCGGGTCACCCGTCGCTGGCGACAAAATGTTGTACTTGGACAACATGCGCAAGCGCGCTTCTTCTTGGGCTTTTTTGGACAGCGGCACGTGCACTGCCATCTGGTCGCCGTCAAAGTCGGCGTTGAAGGCCGTACAAACCAAGGGATGCAATTGAATGGCCGAACCTTCGATGAGATTGGCTTCAAAGGCTTGGATTGACAGACGGTGGAGCGATGGGGCCCGGTTGAGCAACACCAAGTATTCCTTGATGACCTCTTCGAGCACGTCCCACACTTCGGGTTTGACCCGTTCGACCAATTTCTTGGCGGCTTTGATGTTGCTGACGACCCCGTTGGCCACCAAGCGCTGCATCACGAAGGGCTTGAACAACTCCAAGGCCATCTTTTTGGGCAAGCCACATTGATGGAGTTTGAGGTTGGGACCAACTACGATGACCGAACGACCGGAATAGTCGACGCGCTTGCCCAGCAAGTTTTGCCGGAAACGGCCTTGCTTGCCTTTGAGCATGTCGCTGAGTGACTTGAGGCGATGTTTGCCTTTGCCACTCACCGCTCGGCCACGCCGACCATTGTCGATGAGGGCGTCAACAGCTTCTTGGAGCATACGCTTTTCGTTGCGCACGATGATATCGGGAGCATTGAGCTCCATCAAGCGCTTGAGACGATTGTTGCGATTGATGACGCGGCGATACAAATCATTGAGGTCTGAGGTGGCAAAACGACCACCGTCGAGTTGCACCATCGGGCGCAAATCGGGGGGGATAACCGGCAACACCGTCATAATCATCCACTCGGGTTTGTTGCCACTTTTGCGGAAGGCCTCGACCACACGCATGCGCTTGGTCAACTTCTTGCGCTTGGGACTATTGTTCGAGCTACTGATTTCGGATTGGAGTTGTACGGCCAAAGTATCGAGGTCAACGGTACGTTCAATCAAGCCTCGGATAGCGCTAGCGCCCATCTCTGCTTTGAATACGCCGGTGCTCTTGGGTGCAATCTCACACAAATCACGATAATCGGATTCGCTGAGGATGCGCTTGAGGCGAATAGCGTCGAGCTTGTCGAGGCTCTGCTTCTTTTCTTTGAGGAGCAGATCCTTCTCGCGGTCGAGCTTTTCGTCGATGCGGTTATGTTG
>JBBAWW010000181.1:0-1446 GCA_040397035.1 Roseiflexaceae bacterium
CGGGCGCTTGAACGATAATGCAAAATATGGGGCGAAGCCCCCCACCTTGTGGAATTGTTTTGAAGGCAGCCGGGGCCGTCCAGACCCCCCAAATCGGCAAATCCCGCCCGGCCCAAACACCATGTTAATTTTCGGCAAAACATGGCCCCAAGACCCATTTGAACGACAGGGCTCGTCTTGCAGTGCCGGTTGCACCAACAACCAGTTTGGCAAACCAATGTTGCTTGTCGGCTTGCGAATCGCGAGCCGCCGTCTCAAGGCATTCATCCTGCGGCTTTGGTAGCCTGGCTTGTCCCCAAGCATGATGTTGAGGGCGATGCCTTCATCATTGGAGAAAATGTAAATTTGCTGGGGGATGTTTGTTCATGTATTTATTGTTCAGTCCCCCCAGCCACAACTCCGCTAGTCTCGTGCTGCTCGGCACAAGCACACGGAGCTATCGCAATAGTATCTTGGTATTTGAAGGTACTCTAACCCCATATTTTGGATCGGTTTTCGAGGGATTTTCGGCCAAACGTGGCCCCAGCACCCGTTTAGAACGACGGGCTCGTCACCAACAATCAGCTTGGCAAACCAATTATAAGGCAATTTCGTGGTGACAAACAACTCCGGCCAGACTGCTTTCAGGTACCCCAGAGTAAGGTGTCTCGCAGCCACCTACTTTGCCATCGCAGACGGCACCCCCAACCAGCCCCCGCCTTCAGCACAACATGCCACCGAAGCGGTGGCGGCGCGATGCCCTCAATGTTGGGCATCACAGGTGGCGGTGCTATTCGTTGGAGGATTCTGATTAATAATTGATCGAGCATTGTCTGTGGGTGGTTGCCCAGAGGCTTTCCCTGATCACATTCATCATTTAAGGAGTACATCCGTGAGTTCCGGTCCGACATGGGAGCCAATATCACTCCCTTTGCATTTGCATGGAGACATGGGCACCCAAGTGAAGCATCGGGCCCCAGGCCTGTGGTCGCCTATTGAATTAGGATAAGTTGATGCTCGCCTTCAGTTGAACACCGAATCCGTCGAAACCAAAGCTTGTGGGCCTTGGCCTCGTCGGCCTTGTTTCTCAATCTGGGGCGAACAGCAACTTATCTTTGTTCAATAGGCAGCCCCAGTCCCAGGGCCAGAGGCTTCACACAGGCACCGGTGGCAGAGAACGTATGATGGTTCTTGCGAGTTCATGGTTTTTACGTATATCGAAGGAGTCACCGTGTCGATGAGGAGCTCGACTGAGTAACTCGGGCAGCCCGGCTGTTGACCAGTCAAGGTGTGCGGTCGCTTCGTTTGAAAGCACATGCCGGGAGCCGGCGGAGGCCAAAACCATCGTATTTGAATTAATTTGGCCAAATTAATTCAAACACGAGGGTTTTGGCCTCCGCCGTGCTCCCGGCTCCGGCCGGCTGCACGGCGGAGGCCAAAACCGTCGTATTTGAATTAATTTGGCCA
>JBBAWW010000182.1:0-1309 GCA_040397035.1 Roseiflexaceae bacterium
GGCGACATGCGATAACGCAGGGCAACGCCCTTGCGCATCCAATAATCATATGGCACGCCAGGGAGATTCCACGCTACGGGTGCCCGCACCCGGCATGGAATGACGTTGGGTGGGGATAGCCCCAACGGGGCGACATGCGATAACGCAGGGCAACGCCCTTGCGCATCCAATAATCATATGGCACGCCAGGGAGATTCCACGCTACGGGTGCCCGCACCCGGCATGGAATGACGTTGGGTGGGGGACTCCGCACCTCGGCGTGCGCTATGCGAGACAAGTGAATGTATTGCGTCAAGTGCCCGCCCGCATCATTGTGATGACCATCTGGCTGGCAATTATTGTTGGGGCGGCAGTGCAGACATTCCCATTGGAAAGCACCCATACCCACTCGTAGACTTAGGGGCGACGGATCATCTCAGCAAATTCCACAGGATGCGAACGTGGGAACCAATGTGCCATGCTAGGCAACACTTGTAGCTCAATCCACGGCATCATACGCAGATGCCGAAAGGCGAGGCTTGGCAACAAGGCAGTATCAAATTCCCCCCACAACAACCTGACGGGCACACGCCCGTCAGGAATAGGAATGGCGCAACTCCCGCCTACCACCACAAAATCCGCGGCCCGGTACCAATTTAGTGCACCGGTAACCCGACTAGGACGTTGCCAGGCAACAATCATTTGGGCGTTTTCTTCATCAGAAAAAAGCACACTTCCAAATGCACGGATCGCTAGCGCATAATTATCTTGACTAAATGTAGTTTCAAAATCGGGTTGGCGTAATGCATGCATATATAACGACGCCCGCTGTTGCGCCTCGTCATGTGTGATGGCATCGAGGAACACTGCCGGGTGCGGTTCCGCGTAAATCACTGCCCGCACGATATATGCGGGGAACAAGCTCAGCGTGGCCCACGCCACCGCACCGCCCCAATCATGCCCCACCAGTACAAATGTTGGCCGGGGATAAGCACATCCGCAATGACGATCACATCAGATACCAATAATTCAATTTTATAGGCTGCGACATCTGCCGGGACATCAGACAAATTGATGCCACGCCCGTCAGGCACCATCACAAAATAATCATGCGCTAATTCATACGCGACCGCCATCATCCCAATACTACAGTCGGGGAAGCCATGCAACAACATCAATGCTGGCTTGGTACGATCCTCGATTGTCGTCACATGAAGCCGAACTCCTTGATTCGATACATATATCGTAGTTGGCTGATTCGGTTGTTCTGATGTAGTCAATACCTACGCCAAAACACCTCACCCCTAGCGTCATTCCATGCCGGTTGCGA
>JBBAWW010000183.1:0-1270 GCA_040397035.1 Roseiflexaceae bacterium
AACTGCCGGCTAGGGTGGGGTGGCGTTTATCGGGCACATACAAATTGATGTCAGGACGTTTGGCAATGGAGGCCGCAAAAGCAGGGCCCGCAGGTATAACGTGAGCGTTGTTTTGTCTGCCCGCCACGGTATAAGCATCGGCCAGTCCTTTGGTCATTTCTGGCTTGCCTGCATAGGCCCATGTCGTAACCCTTATTTGTATCACACACGCTGACACCGGACAGCGTTATGTGATTTAATGTTTTTATTATGCAATAGTTTCTTAAAATTTAACCAAGGGTGACAAATCATGATTAATACGCAAACAGTGACCGTGCCCCATTTAGGCGGCTCTCAAATTGGCTACCGCATGCCACAGCCTCTAGACCCTCAAAAACCAGTTTTAGTTATGGTTAATTCATTCAGCACTTCGGCTGATTTATTTACCCCCCAATTTGAAGACGCTGCGTTGGCTGCAGCAGCCAACTTGATTGCCATCGAATTGTTTGGCCACGGCGCAACAAGAAGCCCGTCAGAGCAGTTCACTTACTGGGATACAGCGATTGCCAATTTGCAGGTTATGGATGCCTTAGGCATCGATAAGGCTTTTGTAATGGGCACCTCCCAAGGGGGCTGGGTTGCGGCGCGTATGGCCATGCTCAGGCCCGACCGCATCCAAGGCATCATCCCCTTGGGTACCTGCATGGACTACGAAAACGCACGCACAGAAGCCTTAGGTTGCTGGAACGGCTCGAACGCTTGCACACCAGTGATCGATGGATTGTCTGAGCCTCTGGGCGATGACTGGGTGATTGATGGCGGCTTTACCGACTTCATTTTGTCAGCGGGCATTGGCGGGCCGAAATCAGAGGAGCAACGCCAGCATTGGCACAAAGTTCACCGTGAAAACTACAGCGGCGATGCAGCTCGCCGTCGCTTATTGATAGCGTCTATCAACCTGCGTGATCGTGACGGTTTGCATGGGCGGCTTCGGTTCATCACTTGCCCAGTTCTGTGGATGCATGGAACTTCAGATCAGGTTTATTCAGTCGCTAACGCAGAGGCGGAGATCAAACTTTTCACAGGCTCAAGCAACGCCCGTCTGCAAGTGGTCGATGGCGGCCAGCACTTCCTATCGGCATCCCACCCAGAACAAGTCAATGCAGCGACGGTTGAACTAATTAAAATGACCGCATAAGGCACTAGGTTTGTTCACACACATGCGCCTTCAAAAGCGCCATCCCACCACCCTTTGTCGTGTAACACGACACCTGCCGACCACGACAATCCA
>JBBAWW010000184.1:0-1217 GCA_040397035.1 Roseiflexaceae bacterium
TTACCCCAAAGGGCGGGTCATGTTCGTGACCAACGCCATCAAGGTAAGTGGTTGCACGCTGATGTTTTGCTATGCCTTTCTGGGCTTATCTCAGGGCGCACAAGTCAACCTGGTTTGTGTAGCTTATGCGTTGGTAGGAATTGGAGCGGCTGCGTATTCGCCTGCTAAATACGGCATCGTCACTGAAATGCTGCCCCCATTGCAGCTCGTAAAAGGCAACAGCTGGATTGAAGGCTTAACGATCTTATCTATCATTCTTGGCACCTTGGTGGGCGGTTTGCTCGTATCACCTAGTGTTTCTGGCTGGCTGCTTGCGCACCCGTGGCTCAGTGGCGTTGTACAGACACCGGCCGAGGCCGCGATTTTGGTCATTGCGGTGGTCTACGCAGCGGCTGCAATCTGCACGCTGATGATCCCTCGTACCCACATTCAATATCCTAAGCAACAGAAAAATCCGATCCGCCTGCTGAAGTCTTTTTGGGGCTACGTGCGGATCCTCTGGAAGGATAAACTTGGGCAGATTTCATTGGCGGTCACGACCTTATTTTGGGGAGCCGGTGCCACCCTCCAACTGATGGTCATTGAGTGGGGGCGCAGCCAATTGGGCTATCGGCTTGATCAGGCGTCTATTTTGATGGGGATCACAGCCATCGGCACCATCATTGGTGCGGTGCTTGCGGGCCGGGTCGCTTTACCACGGGCATTAACCGTCTTACCCCTAGGTGTGGCGATGGGCTGCATCGTGTTGTTGATGCCCTTTGTGCAGTCCTCCTGGACGATCAATATCTTTGGTGTCGATCTGCCTTGGGCTGCCTACATTCTGTTGATATTAATCGGCCTGACGTCGGGCTATTTTGTTGTGCCCATGAATGCATTGCTGCAGCACAGAGGCCACGTGTTGCTGTCGGCGGGCCACTCGATTGCGGTACAAAACTTCAACGAGCAGTTAAACATTTTGTTAATGGTGGCGATTTACACCGTACTGCTTTGGCTTAATCTGTCGATCAGCATCATCATCGCGATCTTTGGTGTGCTGGTGGCAGGCATGATGCTAGTGTTGATGCGCTGGAATCAAATCAACCTCAAACACAACCCAAAACTACTCGACGAGATTGGGCAAGAAGGGCACGGCAAGGCACTGTAACGGGACTGCACCGCGCACCTCGAAGGTGAGGTGTATCGAGGTTCGTAGCGTGAAAAATCGATCTAAAGCTGCA
>JBBAWW010000185.1:0-1166 GCA_040397035.1 Roseiflexaceae bacterium
GAAAACCATGACGAAGATCCTAAGCTCACTGACATCTATCTCGAGCACGGTATGTTTGGCGATAACATGCAAGCCGAAGAATTGATTTCGTCGGTGGTCTACATGATTGCCATCGTCAATGCGTCTTACACTGACATTCACGAAACTTTTGGCGGCACGTTGGAATAATTACCGCTATACAAATCCCCCCCACACCGCAATCGCGGCGTGGGGGGGATTGACGTTCGTGAGACTAGATTTCGGCGAGCCGACCCGAAATGCTGATGCGATCGTTTTTGGCGATGCGTTCGCGCAATTGCGTCAACAGTTCGTCGACTTTCTCGGGGGTGTCGAGGTCGCGGTAGTAGTCCAAGTTGGCTTGGAGCAACGGCGCGCGGTTACAATCGGCCAAACACTTGACCCGTTGCAAGGTAAACATGCCGTCTGGAGTGGTTTGCTCACACTGGATGCCCAACTTGTTTTCGAGGGTGCTGACGAGTTCTTCGGCACCACAAAAGGCGCAGGGAACGTCGTCACAGACTTGCAGTACCACTTTGCCGACCTTGTCATCGTAGAGCAGGGTATAGAACCCGACCACTCCAAAGACATCGGTGGGGGGCACATCGATGATGGTGGCGACTTCCCGGATAGCTTCATCGGTGAGGCGGCCATAGGTATCTTGGGCGACGTAGAGTAGTGCGAGAATCGCGCTCTTTTTTTGGGGGTAGCGGGCCAAGATTGCATCAATCTCGGCGCCGTGTTGTTGACGAAGTGACATGACGTTGTCCTACACTCTGGGCGGTTTATGCCGCTTAGCGATCCACTTCTCCGAGCACGGGGTCAAGCGAGGCAATCAAGGCTACCAAGTCAGCCATCAATTGTCCTTTGGCCATGTGTGGCAAGGATTGCAGGTTGATGAATGACGGGGCGCGCATATGCACGCGGTATGGCTTGGGACCACCGTCGCTGACGATATAGGTGGCCAATTCGCCACGGGGTGATTCGACGGCCGCCAAAGCATCGCCACGGGGTGGCTTGAAACCCTCGGTCCACAACTTGAAGTGGTGGATGAGTGATTCCATGCTATGGGTGATTTCGGATTTGGGTGGGGGGGCCACTTTGCGGTTGCTGGTCTGGAATACGCCAGGACCCATGTCTTTGAGGCGTTGCCAGGCTTGGAGCGCAAT
>JBBAWW010000186.1:0-1148 GCA_040397035.1 Roseiflexaceae bacterium
CATAGTGCGCTAGCGGACGCCAACGCAACCAATTGATCAGATCTTCACTGTCGGGTGCCTCGAGAATTTCGAGTAGCGTGTCGTTTTTACCCGAGCGTCTAACCCCTGCTGCGACGGCGAGCAGGTGCAGATCGTGGTTGCCCAAAATGGCGACGCTGCGTTCTTCAAGCGCCATTAAGCGCCTCAAGGTGGCGAGCGATTGCGAGCCGCGATTTACCAGATCACCGGCAAACCAAAACCGTGCCAGTGGCTCTTGTGCGATTTCAGGATGCGCCAGCAACTCGTCAAGTGATGAGCAGCAGCCTTGAATATCGCCAACCATCCAAATGCTACGCATACTCATACCGTTGATCTTCGACCCAACCAAACCCCAAAGGTTTTGCTGATAATGGCGTTGCGATGCTCCATGGCCATGATGGCCACAAGCGCTAGCACCATTGCCCCGATATTGGGTAACAGTGCGGTGACAACCGGCGGCCATTTATAAAGCAGCCCAACGTTGAGCGCGAGTTGGTTGATCATAAAAAAGCCTGTGCCGAGCAGGATACCCAGAAAGACCTTGGCACCGACCCCACCTCGGCGCGTTTGCATAAAGCCAATGGGCGCCGCGATCGTTAACATCACCACAAGTGTGAAAGGATAGGCAAGTTTGCGCCACACCGCCACCACCTGACGGTCGGATTGCAACTGATTGCGGTCAAGATACTGGATGTAATCATGCAAGGCTTTGAGTGTCATGCGCTCTGGCGTCAGGATACGGGCCACCAAGCGTTCGGCGGTGAGAGTGGTTTCGACTTGACGGGTGGCGAACGTTTCTTTGACTACGACCGGCCGTTCAGACACTTTGGCGTCTGCCAGAACGTTTTTGGTTTCGGGTGAGATGCGTGTTTCGATTACATTTTGCATCACTAACTGCCCGTCAACAAAGCGCGCTGATTCGGCGGTTGACATCAGCGACAGGGCTGTGCCGTCTGGAAATTCGTAGAGACGCAAATTAGCAGCGTTACCCGAGGCGAGCAGGCTACCAATGTTAATGACGCGCGTGCCACCCTCTGCGGTGGGTTCTTTGAACCAATAGCCGCTTGCCAGGCGTCCGCCCTCAACGCGACCTCGCATCAGAAGATTTGCTTCACTACTTTTGATTTCGG
>JBBAWW010000187.1:0-1027 GCA_040397035.1 Roseiflexaceae bacterium
CGGCATGGTAGCGGAACATGTCGATGATGGGGTAGCCTTCTTGTGCGGCTTGGTGACTGCCGAGATTGGGAATGTAGAGGGTATCGCCGTCAATAATGAAATGCTCGACGCCGATAATCGTAGGCGGCAGTTGGATTTCGCGGATCAGGGCTAGGGTTTTGGGGTCACGGACTTGCATTTCACGCCCCAGTAAATCACTCGAATCACCCCAATGTCCACCACCAAAGATAATTAACTCACCGTGGAACAAGGTACTCTGGTGGAAGTACATATCGTGCCATTTAGTGAGCATCTCGGTTTGGGCTTCGATTTGCCCGGTGGTGCGATTGATACGCATGGCTTTGGCTATCATACCGTTTTCGGTGCAGAGGATGATGAGGGCGTCGCCATCTTGGTGGACACTGGTTGGTTCTACACAGGTGTCGAATTGTTGTTCACTGGTAAAGTCGGGGGCGAGCTTAGCGACTTTGTGCATGTCGATGTCATTATCACCGGCATAGCCAAACCAAATGTGCTGCCCGTCAAAAATCGCCGCATGAATATATGAGGTCACAAAGCTGCGTGTGCCGATTGGTTGGAGTGTAGTGCGATCGACGGCGGTGATTTCGGCATTGCCGTAACCAGGTACTGCCCGTTCGCCGGCAAAGACATAGAGTGGTTGGCTGGGGAGTTGGGCCGGGTTGAGCGTATTGGTGGTGCAGCTACTAAGCAGAAGCACAATGAATATCCATACATACTTCATGGGTGGTTCCTCTTTTGAATGAAAGGTACAATTATGGATTCCAGCCAGTGGCAATGACCGTGCGTACTTATGGATTCCAGCCGGCGGCCATGCGGTAGATATTGGCGGACATACCGATTTCGTCGGGAGCGACGGCGTTTTTGCTGACATAACTAGCGAGGAGTGGTCCGTAATTGACTTTGAGCCATTCGGCATACAAGGGATGGTCACTGTCCACATTGACGCCGACAGAGTTATAAAACTTCCAGACTAATTGCGAGCAGTACAAGGCTTTGTCGGTGTATT
>JBBAWW010000188.1:0-1003 GCA_040397035.1 Roseiflexaceae bacterium
AACACGCTTTTGAATCGTGCTAACAGGGTATTCCCCGGTGCATTGGTAAAAATTCTCGAATCGTTCATCGCTAAGCCTTTCGTGCCCACAATTTTTGCCCTACGTCATACGTTATCTACTCATCATACCATTTTACAATCACCAATTCCCCCCCTCAATCACACAAACGCCCGAATCGCCACCACATAGCCAGCCAGCACCGCTTTGATGCGTTCTTTGATGACATGTTCGCGGTAGTGGAGCTCCCACAGGTTGTTGCGGGTATAGCGCATCTGGAAGGGTTCAGGCAGGTGGCTAAGCACCTCGCTCACCACCACCCGATATGCAGGGCAGGTGGGTTGGGGATGTTGCGGCGACGCTTTATAGTCATCAGCGCTGAGTAGGGCCACATTGATGGCAAACTGGTCGGCGATGGCCAGCAACACGCCTTTCATATGTTTGGCCCGGCTACCTTCAAAGCGGCGCCCGGCGTATTCGACCCAATAGCGGTGCTGGGCATAGCCATAGTGCAGTGCCTGATCGCTGGTGGTCGCAAACAAATGCGCATCATCGGATTGGTCGTCGTTCTCGCTCGCAGGTGGCTCGTCATCGAGCATGCCAAACATGGTCTGCACCACCGTTTGGTCGAACAACGTGGCTTGTTTGGGGACAATCGCCCAGTAGGTGGCAGGGAGCGGCGGGGGCGGGGCGGGGGGCAGGTGGGGCAAGAGCGGGGCGGGGGGCGCTGGCGCGACAAATAATTCACGCACGGTGCGGATGCTCCGGGTTGTCGGCAGCACATCATCGCCACAATCTTCGCGGTAGGTATGCCGATAGCCATACCCCTGCGGGATACAATTCCCGATGACGATATCGAGGCGTGAAAAGTACACGCCACAGCGATTGCATTGCATAACACTCCTTGATTGCTGGTGTACTGGGCGCAACACGGCAGTCATATGATATGGTGTGCGTGCAACCTGCCTACCCGGTTTGCTACACGCATCGCCAAACAAACTATCAG